>CAZALI010000007.1:0-49705 GCA_964486215.1 uncultured Muribaculaceae bacterium | reverse complement strand
GCTATATCTAAAGAAGATATTCACATTACTACTATAGAAAAAGATGAAGGAAGATACTTAGAAGCTATAAAAAATATAAAGAAAATGGAATTAGAAGATAAAATAACTCTTATATTTAATGATGCACTGAATACATCACTTGAAGACAAGTATGATTTAATCTTTATTGACGCAGCTAAGTCTAAGAATACTGATTTATTCCAAAAATATGAATTAAATTTAACTAATGATGGTACTATTATTACAGATAATATGAATTTTCATGGTTTAGTAGATAAAGATGAAAGTGAAATATCTAGTCGTAATTTAAGAGGATTAGTAAGAAAAGTAAAAGCTTATCATGAATTCTTAGAAAACAATCCAAAGTATGTAACAGAGTTTTCTGATGCAGGAGATGGATTAGCTATTTCTAGAAAAAAAGAATTTGTAGAGAATAAATAGGAGAGTAGTATATGTTTAATAATTTTAAAGTATATGATGATTATAAACCAAAAGCTAATAAAGAAGTTGATAATGAATCTAAGAATGCAATGTATTTAAGAATAGGTATGGTAGTTTCTGCTATACTAATTTTTGCATTAATTATATATGGATTATCTAAAATAACTAAGACTGATACTTATGATAATATAAAAGAAAATAGATATGAGAATTTAGTATATACAGCCAACTATTCTACAGAAGATCAAAGGATACCATATATAAATATTAAAAACTTTTCTAAAGTAAATATGAATATTCAAAATATAACAAATAAATATCGTGGTAAATCTAATGCTACTATAAATTATAAATATAATACAAGTGGTATCATACTATCAGTAATTATTAGTATTTTACATGATACAGATGATGTACCAATACTTGAATTTGTTTCATATAATATAAATTTAAAGACAAAAGGAGTCATATTAGATAAACAATTATTAAACTACTACAATTTAAGCATGGAAGATGTTAATAAAAAAATTCAAGCTAAATTTCAACAACATTATATTAAAGAAGTAAAAGAAGGCTACATTGTAAAACAAGAATGTAATTTTGCTTGTTACTTAGATTTACGTGGTAATTATGATAAGTATGCTTACTATGTAGAAAAAGGTAATTTATATGCCTATGTACCATTTGATGCTTATACTATTTATGGTGAAGAAGAATACTTTAAAGATAAAGACTTTAAAATGTACTTAGCTGAGGCTCCAGAGGAGTAATTATGTTTATCTTAAAATGTAATGAAGCTTTAGGTACCTGTTGTAATGATAAAACGATATTACCTCTACTTAAAGTAATAACTCAAGCTCTGGATGTATTGCAGATATTAGTACCAATTCTTTTACTCGCAATGGCAATGTTTCAGATGTCTAAAATGGTAATATTCCCAGATGACAAAAAGCAATTAAAGTCACTATATAATAAATTTATTGCTGCTGTAATTGTCTTCTTATTGCCAATAGTTGTATCTGTAACACTAAACATTGTGTCTGAAGGTAGTACTACATTTGATGCTATTGAATGTTTAAATGAAGCTAGAAACAGTAATGATAGTGTATTTGGGGGTTCATACAAAGATACTGGTGGTAAGCCAACATTATTGTTACAAACTCAGCATTATGAGACTGGAGAAGCACCATCTGGCAATGGCAATAGCAATACAAGTACTGACGGTAAAAGCAAAATTATTGAATATGCCAAACAGTTTGTAGGTGGAAAGTATTGCAAAACAGGAAAAGATCCTCACAAATGTGCTGACTGTGTAGGCTTTGTCATGTATTTGCTAAATAAGTTTAATACAGATCCTAAACATCACAAAGTAACTCCGTATATGCCAATGCCTTCTCAACCACATCCGGAATTATACACACCAGTATCAAAAAATGATATTCAAGCAGGTGATATAGTTACTTATACTCATGCAGGTGGATCACACCACGTAGCTATGTTCACAGGTAATGGTGATGAGATAATACACGCTGCCAATCCTAAAAAAGGTATAATAATAACAAAACATTATAGTAAAAGCGGTGTAGAAGGTATCTACAGATTTAAATATTTAAAAAAATAGAATAAAAGTAGGTGATAAGATGAATATTTTAAGTTGTAATGAAACACTAGGTACATGTTGTTCTGAATATGAAATATCTAGTTTTATAATTATCATAAAACAAGCTATAGATGTACTACAGATATTAGTACCTATCACTCTTATTGCCATGGCAATGTTCCAAATGTCTAAAATGATGATGTTTCCAGATGATAAAAAATTGCTAAAATCATTAATTAATAAATTTATAGCTGCTGTAATTGTTTTCTTACTTCCAGCTGTTTTAACAGTAACTATAAATGCTATAAATGCTGGTACTGGTAAAGATAATTTTGATATTAATAAATGTATCGCAGCTAGTGAAAAGAATGCTAAAAACATCTTTATAGGAGGATCATATATTCAAACTGGTGGTAAAGCTCAATTAATAATTAAAAATACTAAGTATGAACTAGGAACTCCTCCAAAAGATGATGACTCAGGATCTGGTTCAGGATCTGGTTCTGACTCTGGCAGCGGTTCAGCAGGTAGAGGATCTACTGATGTTGTAAAATATGCTAAATCATTTGTTGGAAATAGATATTGTTGGGGTGGAAATGATCCTCATTCATGTGCTGATTGTAGTGGCTTTGTTGTCTACGTATTAAATCATTTTAGTAAATCAGGGCACAAGATATCAAGAGCCTCTCTTCCAGGATGGACTAGTAATTATGGTTCTAACTTTGTAAGAGTAAGTGCCAATAATATTAAACCAGGTGATATTGTTCACTATCCAGGTCATTATGCTATGTTAACTGGTAATGGCAAGGAGATAGTTCATGCATCTAATGTTCAAACAGGTATAAAAACAAGTCCTACTTATGCCTATCGTAATATAGAAGGAATTTATCGATACAAACATCTAAAATAAAGCTAAATGCTTTATTTTTTTGTATTTTAATAATATAATATATGCGGAATTAGGAGGAGTAATATGAAAATATTAGTAGAATATGATAATAAACGTGATAATTATACTGACATTGATGGTTTAATATTAGCTTTAAAAGATTATTCTGTTCAAAGTACTAAATATTACTCCATCAAAGAAATAAAAACTATTAGAGAAGATAATCCAAATATAGAAATTTTTGTTAAAGTAAATAAAAATATCTTTGATAATGAATTAATTACTTTAGAAAAGAATCTAAAAGAACTAGATAAATTAAATATAAACGGTATATTTTTTTATGATTTAGCTGTTCTTAATTTAAAAGACAAATTAAAGTTAAAAACACCTCTAGTATGGGACCAAACTCATATGGTAAATAATTACTTAACATGTGATTACTATTATTCTATGGGCGTAGAATATGCTTTACTAGGTAAAGAAATAACTTTAAATGAAATACTTGAAATAATAGATAAATCTAAAATAACTTCTATGGTAGAAGTAGTCTCAATGCCTACTATGGCTTTTTCAAGAAGAAGATTATTGACTAATTATTATAAATCTATGGACAAAAAATCTAAGAAGCATCTAGATATAACAGAAAAAGTTACTAATAATAAATATTTAGTAACTGAAACAAAAGATGGTACTAGTTTCTATGACAAGAGTATTATGAATGGAACTAGTATAATAAATGCTTTATATAAGAATCGTTGCCCATATATAATATTGAGAGAATTTGGTATTAAAAATTTTGATGAATTAGTAACTGATACTAAAAAGTATATTGATAATGAATGTAATGATATATCATATATTACTAAATATAAAAAGTTAGGAGATAATACAAATTTCTTTTTTAAGAAAACTGTATATCAGGTGAAGAAAAATGAAAAATAAAAAAATAGAATTATTATCTCCTGCAGGAGATTTAGAAAGATTAAAAGTTACACTTTTATATGGAGCAGATGCTGTATATATAGGTGGTTCAAAATATTCATTAAGAGCTAATGCGACTAATTTTGATTTAGATGAAATAAAAGAAGGCTGTGAGTTTGCTCATAAACTAGGTAAAAGAGTATATTTAACTCTCAATATGATTTTTCATAACGAAGATACTAAAGAATTAAAAGATTATATTAGAGATGTAGCTTCTTGTGGAATAGATGCTTTCATAGTAAGTGATCCATATATCATTAGCTATATAAAAGATAATTATAAAGACATTGAAGTACATTTATCAACACAAGCTTCCACTACTAATTATGAAACAGTAGATTTCTTTACCAAGCAAGGTATAGATCGTGTTATTTTAGCTAGAGAATTATCTAAAGATGAAATAAAAGAAATAGTAGATAAATCTAAAGTAGATATAGAAGTATTCATACATGGAGCTATGTGTACTTGCTTTAGTGGCAGATGTGCTTTATCTAATTATGTTACTAATAGAGATGCCAATAGAGGAGGATGCGCTCAAGTATGCCGTTTTGCTTTTGAAGTAAGCGGAGGAGATAAAGACTTTACTTTTGCTACTAAAGATTTAAACATGTCTACATATATTAAAGATTTAATTGATATAGGTGTGTCATCACTAAAAGTAGAAGGAAGAATGAGATCTATCTATTATCTTGCTACGGTAATTGGTACTTATCGTAAGATTATAGATGAAATATATGCTAATACTTTAACTAAAGAAAAAATGTCTATGTACGAAGAAACATTAAATAGAGTAGCTAATAGAGAAACGTCATCACATTACTTTATGCATGAAGCAGATTATACCGACCAGTATTACACAGGCAGACAAGAAATATCTAATCAAGATTATCTTGCTTTAGTAACTGATTATGATAAAGATAATAAATGTTTAATTACTGTTTGTAGAAACTATTTTAAATTAGGTGACAAAGTAGAAATATTCACGCCTAGTGGAGATATATTCAATTATGAAATAAAAGAAATGTACGATGAAGATATGAATAGTTTAGATATAGCTAGACATCCAGAAGAGATAATAAAATTACCATTTAAAAAATCTCTACCAGAGTATACTATGATTAGAATAATAGATTAGGAGGAGTTATGGATTATTTAGAAGAAGTTAAAAATAATTTTTTAAACAAAGAAAGAAATTTGAGTAAATATGCAACTTTGTCTGAAGAATCACAAAGATATTATGAAGAAGATGAAGACGATATTAGGCCAAATTTCTATCATGATATAGATCGTATAATCTATTCACTTAGTTTTATACGTTACCAAAATAAAACTCAAGTTTTTGCTTATCAAAACAACGATCATATATCTCATAGAATGATACATGTTCAATTTGTAAGTAAAATTGCTAGAACAATAGGTAGAGCTTTAAATTTAAATGAAGATTTAATAGAAGCTATTGCTTTAGGACATGATATAGGTCATACTCCATTAGGACATGTTGGTGAACGCATATTAAATGATATTTCAAAACGTGAATTAGGTGAATACTTTGCTCATAATGTTCAAAGTGTAAGAGATTTAATGTGCGTAGAAAAAAATGGTCAAGGTTTAAATTTGTCATTACAAGTCCTAGATGGAGTATTAACTCATAATGGAGAAATATTAAAAAATATATATAAGCCACAACCTAAAACTAAAGAAGAATTTTTAGATATTTATAATAATGCTTATAAAGATTTAAAAAAATCAAAAAGTTATTCAGCTATGACTTTAGAAGGATGTGTTGTCAGAATAAGTGATATTATTGCCTACGTTGGAAGAGATGTTGAAGATGCAATTAGAGTAGGTTTAATAAAAAAAGAAGATATTCCTAAAGAAATAACATCAGTTCTTGGTACTACTAACAGTAAAATTATAAATAAAATAATTATGGATATTATTGAAAATAGTATAGACAAGCCATATATTAAACTAAGCCCCAAAGTATTCAATGCATTACTTTCATTAAAAAAGTTTAATATGGAAAACATTTATAAAAAGAGTATGTCAACTGCTGATTATAAAAAATATGAAAAAGGAATGAATGATTTGTTTAATAAATATTTAAATGATATTAATGATAAAAATTCTCTCATAAATAAAATATTTTTATCTAAACAATCATCTAATTATCTTGAAAATACTAGTGATAAAAGAAAAGTGATTGACTTTATTTCTGGTATGACAGATAATTTATTCCTAAGTGAAGTAAACAACTTGCCAAAATCTTAAAAATGTGGTATAATCAGTACCTCATAAAAAGGAGAGGTAATGTGGGCAAAAATTTTATTAAAATTCTCTTGATTAAAATTTGAAACTATGATACATTACTGAAAGTTATGTAAGATTTTTGTGAAAAAAATAGACGAGGTGAAGAATATGCCAAATAAGCAAACTGTTTATTTAACAGAAGATGGATTAAAAGATTTAAAAGAAGAATTAGATGATTTAATTAATAATAAAAGACCTGCTAACATTGAAGCTATTAAGGAAGCTAGATCTTTAGGAGATTTATCTGAAAATGCTGAATATGATGCAGCTAGAAATGAACAAGCTAAGATAGAAAATAGAATTAAAGAACTAGAAAAGATGCTAGAGAATGTTAGTATCATAAAAGATTTAGGCACTGATAGTGTTAGTATCGGTAATACTGTTACTGTAAAATATACTGATGATGATGAAGAAGATGAATACAAAATAGTTGGTTCTCAAGAGGCTGATCCATTTGAAGGTAAAATTTCTAATGAAAGCCCAATCGCTACTGCTTTATTAAATCATAAAGTTGGTGATACAGTAGATGTAGAATCACCAAATGGTGCTTATAGTATAGTAATTACAGATATTAAATAAAATTAATAAATTAAATATTGAAATTAACTTCAAATTTTATTAGAAATTTGAAGTTTTTTTGTTTAAAAATAATTAAAAATATAGTATAATTTTAGAAGATAGGAGAATAGGTACTATGATAATTAGAAGACCATATGCATTCTTTATAAAGAATTTTAGAAAAATACATGTATTACTAATACTAATGAGTATAGTTATTTTATTTAAACAAACTCAAGTATCTAATTTTACTAAAGAATTCATAAGATTACAGACATATGATCCAAATAACTTTCCAATAACAAAGTATATCCCAGCTTATATTCTTTTACTAACAATACTAGTATTAATTGGTAGTATTATTATAGCTATTGTATTACAAAGAAAGAATAAACCATGGAGACTTTATTTAATACCAATCGTAACATATATAACAGTACTAATTATTGACTTTGTAGTTAGAGCTTACTTCATAGGTTATAATGGTCAAGAAACTTCAACAGAAGTATCTTTATATAGAGATGTATTAATCTTTTCAACAATAACACAATATATATCTATAGGAATATTTATACTTAGAGTATCAGGACTAGATCTTAGAAAATTTAATTTCAAATTAGATGAAGAATACTTGGAGTTAGACGAAGAAGACCAAGAAGAAATAGAAATAAATATTAACATAGATAAACATAGTTTTAGTAGAACTTTTAATAGACTAATAAGAAATTTAGGCTATATATACCAAGAACATAAAAAAATATGTATAGCTTTATTTACTATTATAGGAATAATTATTCTTAGACAAGCATTTGTATTTATCTTTATAAATAACAAAGTATATAAACAAAATGATGAATACCAAGTAAATGGTTACACTTTTATAGTTAAAAATGCTTATTATACAGATAAAAATAGTATAGGAGAGAAAATTTCTAATACTAATTCATTCGTTGTAATAGAACTAAGTATAAAAAATAATGTTGATAGTAGAATATTAAATGCTGATAATTTTCACTTACTTAATGGCATAGCTAATTACTCTCAGACATCATCTACATATGGAGAGGAATTTGAAGACTTAGGTAAAGTATATGATAGGAGAGAAATTAATACTAACAAAACAATCGATGTACTACTAATATACAGAGTAAGTAATGATTTAAAGAAGAATAGATTTGTTCTGTCTTACCAAGAACGAGGACTTGTTAATAACTTAAGAAAAATAAAATTAAATATTGAAGACTTATCTAAAATAAAAAAACATGACTTAACTACAGATAAAGCAATGAAAGTAAAACTAGGAACTCTAAAAGAAAAAATATCTATAGATGATGTCTTAGTAGAAGACAAAGCAAGTTACACAGAACGTTTATGCAATATGGAAAGATGCGAAAATTCCACAGTAGAGAAAATAGCTCCACAAGGTAAAAAAATAATGATAATTGATTATGGAACAGAAGAAATTGAATCTAAAGAACTGATTGACTTTTCAACTAGATATGGTAAAATTATTTATATAGATAGTAAGAATAAAGAGCAAGAATTAAAACTAGAATTTGCCTTAGATACTTCAGTAAAAGGTAAAACATTTTATGCCTTAGTACCTGCTGACATAGTAGATGCTAAAAAAATAACTTTGAATTATACTATTAGAAATAATAGTTATAATTATAAAATAGAATTAATATAAAGAATAAAAAATAATTGTAGTGAGGGGAATAAATCATGGATGAAAAATTAGTAAAAAATATTGAAAAATACGTAGTTATAGGAATAATACTAGTACTAATATATGTACTTATCATAAGCCCATATATTCAGTTTAAAAAGAATGAAAAAGAAATGATAGAAGCTACAAAAAGATATTATGAAATTAATGAAGACAAGATGCCTACTGGTAGAAGACTTGCTACAGTAAGCCTAGAAACTCTTTATAATGAAAAATATATTGAAAAGAACTATTATGTTCCTCTAACTAAAAAAACTTGCTCTCCTAAAAACAGTTGGGGAAAGATTTCAAAAACAGATGGTACTCCTAAATATTATGTTTATCTAGATTGTGGAATATTTAAATCTAACATTGATCATACTGGACCTGAAATAAAACTTAAAGGTGAACAAAATATGACAGTAAGTAGATATTCTGCTTTTACAGATCCAGGAGTAGAAAGTATTACAGATAAACATGATGGTAAGATGAGCGTTAGAACAGTTAAAACTGAGGGAGAAGTAAATACGAATGAAATAGGTAAATATACTATTACATATACTGCTTATGATAATTTAAAGAATAAAACAGAAATAACTAGAACAGTTAAAGTAATCCAAACTCTAAAAGAAACTGTAGAAAAAGCTACTAAGAAAGGCTACTATACAGGATCTGATCCTGAAAACTATATTAGTTTTTCTAATAATCTATTTAGAATAATTGGTGTAGAAGGAAACAATATAAAGATAGTAGCTAATAATTATATTGGTAATGTTAACTATCAAGGAATAGATTCTTACTTAAGAAAATATTATAAATCTTTATCACCAAGTTCTAAGAAGTATATAGTAAAAGCAAAATACTGTAATATGAACATGTCTAAGGATAAATTAACTACTACAGAATGTGCTAATTATACTGATAAAAGAGATTTATACATATATTCAATGACTGATATAAATAAGGCTAAAGATGATACAGGAGATTACTTAATACCTTCAGTAATTGATTGGACTGCTAATAAATACGATGACAAAAAAGCTTATGCTACAAGAGCTTTCTTCATTGATAAACCAGGAGTATATCTAGAAGAAGATTATTATAATCTATATGGTGTAAGACCAGTAATTACTATTAGAGGAGACTCTGAAATAACTTCAGGAAAAGGTACTCAAGATAAACCATATAATATTGGAGATACTAAGAAAGCAAAGTCTGGAGAATTATTAAATAATAGATACAGTGGAGAATATATCTCAGTAGATGAAGACATCTATAGAATAGTAGAGGCTAAGAAAGATGAACCAACTAAAGTTATCGCAACATTCCTATTATCTAAGAATAGTGGAGACTTCTTTGTAACGAAGAACCCACAAGCATCAAAAGGATATCGCTATGTACCAACTGAACAAGGAAATGTAGGCTATATTATAAATAATAGAGCTAGTGGTTATATAAGTTCATCAGCATTTGTAAAACATACAATTAAAGTACCTATATATAAAAATTATGTTATATATGGAAAAGAAGTAGAACAAAAAGAATATGAAGTAAAATTCTTCGCACCAGATGCATTTGATTTATACAATACACATATGGGAGAAGAATATGATTATTGGTTACTAAACTCAACTAAAAAAGCAAATCTTACTTATGTTATGTCTGAACTTGGAAGTATATATGATAATGATATGTATACAACTTCTGAAGAACACGGAATAAAAGTTTGCGGTTATCTAAGAAAAGGAGCAACAATTATAAGTGGTTCAGGAACACAAAATGATCCATACAATATTAAATAAAAAAGTATTAATACTAATAACAGTATTATTAATCATAATAGTAGGAATACTAGTATTCTATCCAAGAGAAATATTTGAAAAAGACGATGGAAGTAAGAAAGTAGAAGTTGATAAGAAAAAAGACAAAAAAGGTGTTAAAACAAAAGGTTGGTTAAGAATACAAGGAACAAACATTGATCATCCAGTAATATACTACACAGATGAAAATTCTAAATACATAAATAGAAATAAATATGTATGGGATACTAATAAAAAAGAAGAAATATACAATCACGTAATTATTACTGGTCATAATATATTAAATTTATCTAGCAGACCTAGAATAAATGATAATAAATTTAATTATGCAGAAGACTTAATGTCATTTGTATATCCTGAATTTATAAAAAAGAATAAGTATATCCAATATACTGTTGGAGGTAAAGAATACATATATAAGATATATGCAGCAAGATTTATAAAAGATCATGATACTGATATGGTATCAAACAGTAATATACCGGATGAAGAAATAATAAGTTATTCTGATATGGTAAAGAAAAGTAGTATATATAAGACTAATGTTAAAATTAAACCATATGATGGCTTAATAAGCATAGTAACATGTACAAGATTTTTTGGAGATGAGTATCGTTCAGTATTCATAGTAGAAGGCAGACTGGTAAGAGCTGGCGAAAGATTAGTGAATTATCCTGTTTATACAACAGATAATTATAAAAAAATAAAAAAATATATGAAAGGTGATGTTGAAGATGTCTAATCTTAAGAAGAATAAAAGAGTATTTATAGTCTTTTTAGCTGTATTATCATGTTTAAGTGTCTTCTTACTAGTAAGAGAAAAGTATATAGAAAATACTACTAAAAAGATATTCCATGATAAAGGTCAAAAAACTGCTGGACCTTCATGCAAAGATTTATTCGATGATTCCGAAGGAGAACCACTAATAAATGTTTACTATGAAAGCAGTTCTGTAGATAATGTTTATTATTTAACATGTGAAGTTTCTAAAAAGACTTTAAATGCGATTAATAAACCAAGTGGGGTATCGTTCGAATTAACTCCTGGAAAAAATACAGAAATTTCAAGAAATAACTTCAAATGTAGAGCATCTAATGTTAATAAGGTCAAAATAACAGTAACAGATGAAATAGAGTGGGATGTTAAATATAATTTAACTGAAAAGTTAAAACTTGAAGGTACTAAATACTGTGCTAAATCATCAGGAGGTAGACTAAATGATGAACTGTACAGAGGATCAAGCGGCGGAAATAAAGGCGAAGATGATAAAGAAGCAGCTGAATATAAAAAGAAAAATAATTCAGAAATTGATATGACATTTGATGACTGGGATACTGAGGAAATAACTGGTAGTGATGAAACTGGTTTAGCTGATGATCTTACACAAGAAGATGAAGAAGACCAAGTAGGTGAAGTTGCCTATGACAAAGTTCAAGTAAATGGTCTTCCTTGGAAAGATACTGCTAAACGTGGAAGTAAATCAGATAAAAGTACTTTTTATAGTTTCCGAAAATTTCAAGAAGAAATGGGATGGAAAGGAAAGTATTCAAGCTATGAGCAAGGTGAGGCAGAAACTTACAACCAGTTATATAAAGGAGAAGGTAATCACGAAAAGTATACTGATTCAAATTCAGAGACAAATAAAGAATATCGTACACATGGTAGAAAAAACATCATAGATGATGCTAAAAAAGAAGAAAAACAAATCAAGTGGGAAGATACAGGCGGAAAAAATACCAAAGGAACAATAAAATTAAAATGTAATTATGATTTATCACAAAAACAAATAGAAGCTATTCAAAATAATAACTATCAATTTACTAAGAATGAAAACGGAGATTTAACAAATTACTACTATGATCAGTCTAATACTACATTCTTCTATGGAAGACAAGAAAAAGTAGAATCTACAGACCGAACACTAAAATATATTGCTCATACAGAAGGTGGACCAGATAGTGATCCATATGTAACAGAAGAACAGACTATCAAGTGTAAAAGAGTATGTCAAGAGATAGTTAAAGTTGAGTATGGACCACCAGTGTATATAGATGCCGGAATGTGTTTTGAATATCGTGTTAGAGCAACTAGTATTGTTAGATGTAAATCTAATGCTGCAGATATTAAAAAGCCTAAAACAAAGAAAGCTAAAATATGTGCACCATACCCAGTATGTATACATGGATCAACTGTATATAAACAAGGTGGACCTAATGAAGACTTTGAAGCTTGTATAAATAAATGTGATGGTGGAAGATACAGTGAGCATTGTAGTAATAAATGTTATCAAGAAGTTTATGGTACGCCAGAAACTGCACTTCAACAACTTGCTAATCTTCAATTGAGTGAAGGTATTACAGCAACACCTACTTCTACAAGTACTAAATATGGTTGTCCAAAAGGAGTTGGTGGAGGCCAATACTATAGAAGCGGAAGCACAGTAAAATATTGTATGGCTAAAGACCAAGACCCACTAACTTGTAGAGGAGGAAATGGTGCTGATTATGATGCCGGTTATTGGTATAATGATGTAACACATAGAGGAGCAAGCAATGCTACAAGCGGTTTCCGTAAATATGGTATCACTCACTGGTTCGGTGCAAATTATGCTTCTAATCAAGCCGGATTTGTAAAACGTTGCACAGGAAGTGGACTATGCGGAGATAAATGCCACTGGGCAGGTGGCTGTGGTGATAAATCCAAATATCTAATATTTAGTATTTATGCTAATGGTAATTTTGGAAAGTGTACTGCTAGTAACAACTATGGTGTATATACAGATAAAGATACTGGAGAAAAAATAAGAGTTTGTAATGTTCGAGATCAAATAAAAGCTGATAATCATGAGAATAGACGTAGATATAGAAATGCTAAAAAAGCTTGTAAAGCAAAAACTACATGTACAACAAGTAGTGCAGAATTTGCAATTAGCTTTAAGTATAGTACAGAAAAAGAATCAGTAGTAGTTAAATTCCCATATAGTACAGGATCTACTACAAAAGATAAATTAGGACCACCAAGTACCAACAAAGCATCTAAAGTAGATGACAACATAACTACATTATTAAGCTTTGGTGGATGCTATCGTTCTAGTAATAAGAAGAGATGGTATCAAGTTGAATGGACATTCCCAGCAACTTATATAGTAAATAAGAAGAGAGAAAGAGTTTATACAAAACCAGCTCAAGATGGTACTTATAATACTTATAAAGGAACAGTATGCCTACCTCAAAACTTAAAAGATACTAATCCAGCTTGGGGTAAAAAATATTATGAGGCAGCTTACAACGGAAAGACTGTAACAAGCAAAAAAACAAGTTCAACATTGGCACAACTATATAATGATTGGATGTGTACATTCAAAGAAGAAAAATCTATTGAGAATTATAAAAACTCATCATCCGCTAATTCTACTTCAGATGGTTATAATATAAAAGCTGAAGGCATGAGATTTGGATTCTTCAGATGGGATTTCAATATTTGGTGTTTCTATTCATTATTAAATGATCCATCTAAAGTAACATTAAAGAATGGAACTTCATTAAAGAGTACACAAAAGGAATGCTATGATATACCAGACGATGACAAGAAAAAGACCATTGAAGATGAAAAGATTCAAGTAGCTGATCCAAAAGATCCATTACTACAAAATAATACTAATAATAGAATTCAATTAAGAGGTGATGGAGAAATACCATTTAACTGGAAAGCAGAGGCTAAATTAGTACATCAAAAAGCTGGCCATGGATATAATATTAATCCTGCTAAATTATTAGAAAGAATTAAAGCAGATGGTAATAGTGGAAAGACATTTGATGACAATACAAATCTTGACTTTAGATTTAAACTAACGCCTTCAATAATTAGCCGTATTAAGAAATATAATGCAGCAAATGGTTATTCATTAAGTAATGCAAAAGTAATAAGCAATGAACAAGCTAACGAAGCAGGAATCATCTACTATCGTAGTACATTCTTAAGAAACACAATAGCTGACAGTAAGCTAGTTGGAAACTTCGATGCATATGCAGGTTATAACAGCCGTCACTATTTGGAGGTGGAATAACATATGAATAAAGCATTTTTAACAGTAGGTTTACTATTACTAGGAATTTTATCATTGTTATTAATAAATGTTATAAGTAATTACTCTACTGGTGGCGAAGTTGATTTCTATCTTTTAAAAGAAACAGCTTCCGCCGCCATGGAGGAATCCCTAGATCCCGGTTTTAAAGCTATGAATGGTGTTCCACGTATGGATAAAGAAATATTTATGGAATCATTCATAAGAAGATTTGCTGATAACGTAGATAGTACTAGAAACTATGTGATTAGTTTCTACGGAATAAATGAAGTGCCTCCAAGCATTGGAATAAAAGTAAATTCAGCTACGGCATTAAAATTCCAAGGAGAAAGGACTAATATTGTAACTACTATAAATGAAATAGTAGAAACAACAAAGACAGAAGATAAGTTCCTTTCAACTGAATACGGTAAGAACAGATCATATATTGGAGAAGAACAAGTAGTAAATGCTAGAAATGAAGTAACATTTAAAAGAAAATAGAAAAAGAGGGGAAAATATGAATAATGCACTAAAAAAAGTTTTAGGTAATAAAAATACTGTTACCGTAGTAGGTATAGTAGCTGTAATATTTATTCTGTATTTTGCTTATAACTTTAGAATAAATCAAGCTATAACTCCGGTAGAAGTTCCATACGCTAAGGAATTAATAAAACCAGGAACTCAGATTACAGAAGATAAAATAGGTACTATGCAAATATCTTCTACAATGGCTAGTAATGGAAATATAGTAACTAATGTTTCTGATGTCATTGATAGATATGCTAACGCTGATAGTATTATTCCAGAAGGTAGCTTATTCTACAAAAGACAAGTTGTAAAAAAAGAACAATTACCAGCTAATATAATATTAAATGTAAAAACGGGTTATGTGTTATATAATTTAGCTGTTAATACTGAAAGTACTTATGGTAATGCTATGTATCCAGGTAACTATATAGATATTTACTTAAAAATAGTAAAAAAATCAGATGATACTAAGCGAGTGTCAGATACAGATCCAATTATGTTAGGAAAATTTATTTCTAATGTAAAGATTATTGCTGTTAATGATTCAAGTGGTAACCCAGTATTCTCTAATTTAGATGAGAAAGCTGAACCAGCTATGATTATTTTCGCTGTACCAGAAGATATATTTGTAATGCTAAAGAAAGCAGAATACTTAGGTAACTATGAAGCTGATTTAATACCAGTACCAACTAATGAATCATTAAAAGATGATCCAGGAAGTATTAAATTAAGCAATGAGAAGATGAAAGATTACATCAACGATATAACTGAATGGACTGAAACAAGTAATTCTTAAACATAATATAAAAGAATAATGGGGATGAAAATATGAATGAAAACATATTTGACAAATTAGATTTTGGACCGTTAAAGCCTTTATTAGAGAATGATGATATAACGGATATTTCATATTGTAATGGTGGACAAATATGGATTCGTTCATTACAACAAGGTTCAATGCATGTCGAAGTGCCAGGCGCTACACCAGAATTTATAGAGCGCTTGGCCTTTCAATGTTCCAATGTAATGGGAACAACATTTAATAATGCTAAGCCATTTTTAGATGCTGAGTCTGCTGAATTACGTCTAAACTTCGTTCACCAGTCCATAGCAACAAATGGTATAGCACTCGTTATACGTAAAACACCAGCTAAGATTAGATTACAAAAAGAAAAATTAATTGAAGAAGATTATTTTAATGCAGATATACATGATTTTCTAATTAAATGTGTATTAGGTCACTGTAACATTATGGTTGCTGGAGAAACTGGTTCAGGTAAAACTGAATTTGTAAAATATTTAGCATCACATACAGAAACAAAAGAGAAGATTATAACTATTGAGGATACACTAGAATTGCACTTAGATAAAATATTCCCACAGAGAGATATAGTCGCAATGAAAACTAATAATGTTGCATCTTATTCAGATGTATTAGTAACTTGTATGAGACAAAATCCAAAATGGATATTGTTATCAGAAGTACGTAGCGCAGAAGCTGTTTCTGCAGTACGTAACTCAATTTCATCTGGTCACAATATTTTATCTACTATCCATGCTGATAAAGCAGCCTCAATACCTTATCGTCTATATTCACTTATGGAAACTGACTTGGAAGTAGGTCAATTCCTAAATACTATTTATAGGTATATTCAATTAGGTGTTCATATAAAAGCTTACTATAGTAAAAAATACGGTAAATTTCATCGTGAATTAGATGAAGTAACTGAATTCTATGTAGATGAAAATAATAATCCAGTATCTAGAACTATTTATAGAAAAACATTTGATTCACAACCTATGATGATTAAACCTAGTGATCATTTAATTGAATACTTAGAAAATCAAAATATTGATGTATCTGATATAGTTGCCCATCTTCCAGAACAAATGCCTGTACAAGAACATAATTTAGATGGGAATGAATTAGATGAAAAGAATAATGATACTAAAGTAGAAGAGACACAAGAAAAAGCTCCTGAAGAAAAGCCTGAAGAGAAGAAAGAAGAACCTTCTACTGAAAATAATGTAGCTGATGTAGCACCAGCAGTAGAGAATATAACTTCTACTGTCGTGCCAGAAGTACAAGCACCAACTGCTGTACAAAAACCTGTAGTAGAGGCTGCACCAAATGCAGTAGCAGCACCAGTACAAGCCAATAAAGAGCCTATAGCTGGTATTCCTGTTCAACCACAGGCTATCAAGCAGCCTCCGGTACAAGTACAACCTGCTACAAATGCAAATGCTACATTAAATAAATTGGATGAATAAAAGGAGGTAAATATATGTATATACCAGAATTATTATTAATTGCTGGAACAATTGTCATGATTTACTTACTAAGAAATTATAAAGGTCAAAATGTAGGTAAATTTATAACAGTAAAATTTCAAAGTGTGTATGATAGATTTTCTCCTTATTCATATAGAACAGTAAGAGAAAAAATAAAAGAATTAGGACAGAACTATAGTCCTAGACAATATTTATTACAAATTATTGTAATTGGAGGATTTACTGGTATAGTTAGTTTCTTATATTTCTATAATTTGGCTATAAGTGCTATATACATATTAGTAGCAATATTATTTATACCTTACTTAGCATATTTAAGATCAAAAAGAATATACAGTGAATTTATATTTGAACAAATTCAAGTATATACATCAAATGTTATTATGGAATTTGCTACTACACAATCATTTGTAAAATCACTAGAAGGTGTTATGAATTCTGGTGTTTTAGAAGATCCAGTAAAAAGTGATGTTCAACATATGATTGATTTATCTTATCAAAATGGTACTATTGATGAAGCACTAGATTATATGAGTAAGCTATATCCATACTATATAGTTAAAAATATGCATCAGTTATTTTTACAAATAACTAAAGAAGGTGCCAGAAACTCAGCTGATTCTCTAGATAATATGCAACTAGATATTGATATGCTAATAGAAAGTGTATATAGAGACAGAATAGAAAGAGCTACTTTCCACAAGAATTTCCTTCAATTTGGTATTCTATTATATTTAATGGTTATGTTAGTACAATACCTATTAGGCAGAGAAACATATATCCAATTATTACATGGTTTTATTGTACCAGTACTTTTACATGGAGTACTGATAGTTAATACCTATTTCTTACTACGTGGTGAGAAATACTATAATGAAAATGTAGGAGCTGAATAATATGGAGATATTAGTAGTAGGAGCAATAATACTATTCATTTTCTTCTATAATAATACTATAGACAAAGATAAATTCTTTGCTGATAATGAAAAGTATCTAGAATTATTAAGAGAAGATGATTACAATTTCTTGCTATATGCTAAATATGGTGATGAATTAGATGTAGATCAACTATTTATGAAACGTTGTACTAATGCCTTATTCACATTTGCCATAGTTTTAGTTCTATCAACAGGAGGAGCTGGCGATAAAAGTCCAATACTTGGAATAGTATTTGCAGTTGCAATCGCAGCATTAGTATTTAAATCAAGTTACTTCTCACTAAAGAAGTTCTATAAAGCTCATTTACATGATATTGACATAATGTTGCCATATTATTTAAAAAGCTTAGAAATACTTATACAACACTATACAGTACCAGTTGCTATAGGTAAATCTATACCAGATGCACCTGAAATATTTAAACCAGGTCTAAGAAGAATGATTGATAGAATAAATGCAGGTGATTCATCAGTTGATCCATATATGGAATTTGCTAATACTTATCCGGTACGTGATTCCATGAGAATGATGAGACTATTATATAGATTAGGTATAGGTTCACAAGAAAAGAAACAAGATAGACTTATGATGTTTTCTAGAACAGTTTCATCATTACAAAATAAAGCAAGAGAAGTAAAATATAAAGAAAGACTAAATAAGATGGAGAATCAAACTATGATTATGCTTACTGTTACTGGAATAGGTACAATGATAATCATATTGATTGCTATGTTAAGTATATTTAGTCTATAGTTGAAAAATAAAAAGCAGTTTGCTATAATTAAATTGATAATAAGGAAGGAGTGATTTGATGAAAGCAGCTACAGGAGAATTAAGTTTAACTGTTATCACAGTTGTATTAATTGGGTTCATACTAGGAGGTTTCTATCTATTTTGGCCTACTATAACAAAAACAATTAGTCAACAATGGAAGGACAATACAACAACTAATAATAAAGATGCAAATTGGGAAGGATAATGTAACAAAAAATGAGTGACGCAATAGGTGGTGTATTTAACATCGTTATTATTGCCGTGTTCTTAGTTTTGATCTCTGGTTATATGGCATTTAATGTAAACTATAGTAAAGCTTTCAAATTTAAAAATAAAATCATCAGTAACTTGGAAGCTTATGATGGAGAGTGTGGTAGTGGTACCAATTGTGCCAATGACATAGATGAATATGGAAAGAAAATTGGTTATAGTGTATTCCGCATTAGTCCAAATGACATAAGTGGTGATTATAGTAAAGTTGATGGATCATACATCAGTTCTGGCTCACCATCATGCCCAAATAATCAATATTGTATTATACCATATACCGAAACAATAAAATTAGCTAGGGGAAAAAACAAAACAACGCGCTATTACAAAGTAATAACGGTAGTTAATGTAGATATACCCGTAATAAACAGAATAATGCCAGGTATAAAATTATTCCATGTAACTGGCGATACAAAAAAGATGGAAGTATAGAATAAAAAGAGGTGATGATAATTTGAATGTACTAATAACTAATAATTCTGAAGCAAAATTATCATCACTTGACATAGACATAATTAAACACATAACAGGTACGTATAGTGTAAAAGAAATAGTTGATATGTTTTCAACTTTTTTCTATAACAAAATGATTATAGATGTAACAGCACTAAATAATAATAAAGAGATAGAAACATTTAGATCATTAGCTGAAGGCTTAGATCCAGATAAATTAATTATCTTTTTACCTGAAGGTAGTGATTTTTGTACAACTAGTTTCTTATCTAATTTAATTTCTGCTGGTATCTATAACTTTACAACTAACTTAGATGGAGTTAAGTACTTAATAAAGAAAAGTAATACTTATAAAGATGTTTCTCATATTCAAAAGCTAGAAAGTACAGGAGCAACTCCTACTGAGAAAGCTACTAGTGTAGTAGAAAGTAGTGTATCAGCCAGTGCTAATTTAGCATCCACTACTATTGGTATCAAGAATGCTACATTACATGCAGGAGCAACTTCTCTAATATATATGATGACTAAAGAGTTATCAGCTATATTTGGTAAAGACAAAGTTTTAGCAGTAGAAGTAGATCGTGATGATTTTAGATATTTTAGCCTAAAGAATATGGTATCTGTTAGTAGTAATGATTTACGTCAATATATTAGTGAAAAAAATAAAGTTAAAATAATTTTAATAGACTTAAATAAGTGTAATGATTATTCTATGTGTAATAAAATTGTTTATTTACTAGAACCAAGTACACTACAATTAAACAAAATGATAGATAAAAACAATTTTGTCTTAGATAAGTTAAAGACAGAACATGTTGTTTTAAATAAAAGTTTACTATCTAATAAAGATGTTAGTGACTTAGAATCAGAGTCTGGATTAAAAATACTATATAATATTCCTCCATTAAATGATCGTAAGAGAAATGATACTATAGTAGATTTTTTAAGCAGATTAGGTATTATAAGAAGTTCTAATGATAGTGACAAGGCAAATAAAATATTTGGTTTATTTAGACGTTAACTAATTGACAAAGTAAAAAAAATAATATAATATATAACTAGAAATAAGGAGAGATAATATGGATGGAGATTGTCGTGGTTTAGGACCAGTAGTAAGAATTGTAAAAAAAGGTATTTTACCAATATTCCAAATATTAATACCAATAGGTTTAATATTAATGGGAACGATTGATTTAGGAAGAGCAGTAATTGCTAGTGATGAAAAAGAAATTAAGGAACAACAAGGTAAATTAATCAAGAGATTTATTTATGCAGCTATGGTATTCTTAATATTCACACTAGTTAGAGTAGTTATGGGTATAGTATCAGAAAGTAAAGCTTCAGGAGCAGATACTGACACATGGCTATCATGCTGGAATAGGATAAAATAAGTAGCAATTTATTGCTATTTTTTTTTACTTTTGATATAATTTAGATGATATGTTAAAGAGATGTGATTTTATGAAATTTCAACTAAAACTATTTATAATAATTGCTATTAGTATGTTGTTTTTGGCACCTATAACTATAGAAGCTAAGACTACTAATGAAGGAAATCAATTAAATAAGGTGTCAACATATGTACAAATAGCCAAAAAATCAACAAAAAAGACATCTAAGACATCTACTAATGTAGACGATCTTGGTAAAAGTTTTGATTCTGATGCTGAAGCAGATTGTAATTCATTACTTGGTAATCCTAAAAATGAAGATTCAGTTGCTTGGCTAGTAGTAAAGATATTAACATATATGCGTATTTTAGGTCCACTTGCAGTTATAGTATTGAGCGGAATAGAATTTACTAAGACTATTGTATTAAGTGATGATGAGGCTATGAAGAAGGCAATAAATCACTTGACAACAAGATTAATTCTTGTGGCTGTACTTTTCTTAGTACCTACAATAGTACAAGTTTTATTACAAGTATTTAATGTCATTTCAGATCCGTTATGTGGCATAGAATAATAGAAAAGATGTGAGGCTATGACAATTCTAGATATTTTTAAAACAAGCACTACGCCAGCTAATTTCGTATTTGACTTAATCCGTGAAATCTTTCATGGTTGGTTTAACAGATTAGGTTTCTTTTTGTTAGCGATGAGTTATGAATTATTTTTTAATGTAGCTAGTGCTGAATTATTACAGAGTGCTACTATTAGAAACTTCTATGGTCGAGTTCAATTGATACTTGGCGTTTTTATGGTATTTAGATTATCTATAGTAGCCTTAAAAGGTATAGTAAACCCAGATTCAATGCAAAAGGGTGATAGTAGCTTTTCAGCTGTTATAAAAAAGGTTGTCATAGGACTACTTATGTTAGCGGTAATAACACCATTAAATATACCAAATGCAAGTAATAATTTTGAAAAAGAAGTTAATAATAACGGTATACTATTTGGTACGTTATATTCACTACAATCTAGAATATTAAAACAAAATACTTTAGGTAGAATAGTACTAGGAAGTACTGACAATTCTAAGGAAAAAGTAGAACAGGATTTAAAATATTCATCACAAATTTTTATCAGTACCATAGCTAAAGCTTTTGTATCATTTAATTTAAAAGAAGGTAAAAGTGATGAAACAAAAGCAAAAAATAGAATGTGTAATATTAGTGATCAGTCAGTTATAGATAAGTACACTGATTTATATTCGGGAACATATTTATATAATACAGAGTACATTACGTTGGCTTGTAATGATGTGGATAATAGTGGCGTACCACTTGCCAGTAATATGATTCGTTCAATTAAAGGTGAAAATAGATATGTATTTAATTATATCTTATTTGTACCATTTGCTGTATCATTAGTATTTGCTTTTGTACTTTTAGGATATTCAGTTGATATAGCTATTCGTGCCATAAAATTAGCTATTTTAAGATTAATTGCTCCAATACCAATAATAGCTTATATGGGACCTGATTCTAAAGAAAATCAAGCTTTTTCAAACTGGTGTAAAGCCTTACTTCAAACATATTTAGATATATTTATTAGATTAATAATTGTTTATTTTGTCTTATTTATAATTATTGATATTATTAAGAATGGTATAGTTATAGATAATTTTGGACCATTCTCATTTATAATTATTTGTTTAGGACTATTCTTGTTTGCTAAACAAGCACCTAAATATATCGCTAACGTATTAGGAATTAAAGATACTTCTTTAACTAATATCGGACTTTCTGGATTGATGAGTGGTTTAGGTACTCTTAAAGCTGGTGGCTTAAATGCAGGTTCATTTGCTAAAGCAGGTTCTAACATGTTAAAAGCCATGAGCGATGCTAGTGATGCTGCTGCCAATGGAAAAGCTTTTTCTCCAACAGAAAATGGTTATGCAGGATTTAGAGATGCTACTTTACAGCAATTAACAGGAGATAAAAATAGACGTGGAGGTCTTCTTGGATACCTTGATCACAGAAGTGATATAGCTCTTGGTAAAAGTATAGGTGCTAGTGATAGTGTTTATAAGAAAGCCAAATCTAACTGGATGGAAGCTGAAGCAAGAGCTGATAGAGCAACAAAAGATTACGAAGGATATCAACAATTTGCTGCTAATAATGGAGTAACATTAGAAAACGGTAGAGAAGCTTGGAACGATAATAAGACGTTCAAAGGATTAACATCAACAAGAGAAGCTTTAGAGGCTAAATTTAAAGGTGCCAAAGATGCTAAAGAACAGCAAAGGATTCAAGAAGAAATTGATAAGAATAATAAAGCTATTGATCAATTTAAAGCTGACGTTAAGAAAAAATATGGTATCGATGCAAGCACTGTTGACGATAAACATCTTGGCGGTAAGATTTTAGAGACAGTCAGAGATCATAATTTAGATGGCAATGATGAGAAGTTTAAACAATATATTATACTTAATACTAAATACGACACAATGAGCGATGCTCAAGGCGAAGCAGAAAAATACAAAAAGAATGCCAGCGATATCAAGGAGGCTATCGGACATATTTATGGCAAGGAATTACCTGCTACTGCTAAGGATCCATTAACACCTGATGTTGAACACAGTTCTAAAGCTGGTGAAGGTGGAAATATTTGGAGTGGACAAGGCGTTAATAAATAGTTGGGGAGTGTGATACTAAGTGAATTATTTAATACCTGCAAATACTAAGCAAGGACAATTATTATTTGGTTTATTTAGGCCATTTGATTTAATACTATTTGTTACTGGTGTATTAATCAGTCTAATATTATTAATTTCAATGCCACTAGGATCAACATTAGTAACAATACTATGTTTAGCTCCTGGATTGATATGTGCATTCTTAGTAATGCCTGTTCCTTATTATCATAATATGCTAAATATAATTATTGAAGTATATGAGTTTATTACAAATAGACAAACATATAGATGGAGAGGTTGGTGTGTAGATTATGGCAAAAAACCAAAGAGGAAGTAGTGGATTTACTGAAGATTGGCTACCAGTAAAAAATATAGAAAAGAATTGTATAGTAACATCCAATAATATTAGAATTACAGGAGTAAAAATAGCTCCAAGAAATATATTTATATTGGATCCAGATTCTCAAAGTAGAGTATTAACTGGGCTTAAGAACTTCTACAATACTTTAGATTTTGAATTTTGGTTAGTAGTAGCTGATAGACCAGTTGATATAAGTGTTTATATGTCACAGTTACAACTTCTATACAATGAAACTCAAGTTCCAGCTATAAGAAAATCAATTGCTCAAGATATGGAAAAAGGTAATACATTTATTAAGAATAATATTGTTGATACTGAGTATTACTTCTTATTTAGAGATAAAGATCAAGACGTTTTAGATAAGAGAATTAGAATGATGATAAATGGACTTGCTACTTGTGGATTAAATGCTTCTCAAGTAAATAATAATGATTTAAGAGTTATTTTAGATAACTTCTTAAATGGAGGAGAAACTACTAATTTTGGGACGGTGATGTCTCTATGAGTATGAATTTTAAGAGTCAAGTAGCACCTAAAGGACTACATTTTTCACCAAGTGATTTCTTTATAAGCGATAAGTATGCCACTATATTAACAGTAGTATCTTATCCTAAATATATTGTCCCAGGATATTTATCTTCACTTACTAATATGTCTGGAATTAAAGTTGTTGTAAAACATATCCCAGTACCATTTTCACAAATGGCTAAGATGTTAAATAAGCAAATAGCTGAATTAAGGGAAGATTATAAAAATGAAAGAGATCAAACAGCAAGAGAAAGAATAAGACAAGATGCTGAAAGCTTGGAGTACTTTACTTCAATGTTAGCAGGAAGCCAAGCTAAAATATTTGATTTCCAAATGCATATTATGATCACAGCTGATACTAAAGAAGAATTAGAATTAAAGAAAGTTAACGTTAAAAACTATCTCGACGCTATGGAATTACGTGCTGTATCACTTCGTTTTGAACAAGAAAAAGTATTAAAATCAATAATCACAGTCTTTCCAAAACATGATGTTGAAGATAGAATAGTTACACCAATACCTACAATTACCATTGCAGCTATGTATCCATTCATCTTTGATAGTTTAAAAGATCCAGGATTATCTACTTTAATTGGTGTAGATTTCTCAGGTGGAGTAATTCTATTTAATCAATTCTTATATAAAATTAGAAAAGAAAATAATAGAAATAATGCCAATATGTTAATCTTAGGTACTTCTGGTAGTGGTAAATCTACTGCTGCTAAACTAATGCTTAGAACTCATATAAGAAATGGTTGTCAAATAGTTGTTATTGACCCAGAAGATGAGTTTAGAGAAATGACTGAAGCATATGGTGGAGATACTATTGATATAGGTAAAGGTGGACAATTTGGTTTAATTAATCCATTAGAAATAGTTATTGATACTGATGAAGAAGAGATAAAACAAGGTCTAGGATATACTGTTCTAACTAGAACATTACAATTCTTAAAAGCTTTCATGAGATATTATGATTCAACTATTGAGGATGATGTTCTAACTATGTTTTCTGAAATAGTTCAAGATACTTATAGAAGATTTGGTATAGACTTTACTACAGATTTCTCTAAATATACATCAGCTGATTATCCAACATTTAGTGATGTATATGCTACTATTAAAGGTAGATTAATGGCCATGAATGATCAAACTCATGAACGTGATATAATGGAACGACTAGAATTAAAAGTAAGACCACTAGTCAATGAATTAAAATTCTATTTTGATGGACATACTACTATTAAAAAAGGTAGTGACTTCATGGTCTTTAACATAAAAGAGTTAATGAATAGTGATAATAATATTAGAAATGCTTTATTCTTCAATGTATTAAAGTATGCATGGAGTTTATGCTTAGATTATAGTGTTAATACTGTACTAATGGTAGATGAAGCACATGTATTATTAGGTGATAAAAACTTATTAGGTGCTGAATTCTTAGCTCAAGTTCAAAGACGTGCTCGTAAGTATAATACTGGTACAATACTAATAACTCAGCAACCATCCGATTTCGTTGCTAATGAACAAATATTAGTACATGGTAAAGCTATATTTGATAATGCTTCATATTATTTAATTATGGGCTTAAAGAAACAAGCTGTTAGTGATCTAGGAATGTTAATAGATTTAAATGATAGTGAAAGAGAAGGAATAAAGAGATATTCTCAAGGAGAAGCACTATTTGTTTGTGGAAATAGACGAATGCAAATAAATGTAGCTATAACAAAAGAAGAATTAGAATCATTTGGTTCAGGAGGAGGATTCTAATAGAAAGTTGGTGATTATATGGCATATAATGAAGATGATAACAAGAACATGAATGAAAATATGCCTGATAACCAAGAAAACTCAGAACAAGATGCCCAAAAGGAAGAAGAAAAAGAGGCTACCAAAGAAGCACTTGAAGTAGGGGCAAAAGCCATTGGTATGGCTTATGGAGGTCCAGCTGGTGCTGCAGTTGCTGATACTATAGCTAATTCTAGTGAAGGACAAAAGGTTTTAAATGAGGGTGCTGAAAAATTAAATAAAGTGCCTGGCGTAGCTAAAAAAACTAGAGATCTTAAGAATAGTGGAAAACTAGATGAAGCCAAGATGGCAATGGATTTAATGGATAGCAATTTATCTTCTGGAGCTAGTGAAGTTGCTAACGCTGCAAATTCTGCTGAAGCAGCTAATGCTGCAAATAATGCTCAAATAGCTGATGCCATGGATATGGCTAATAAGGCATCTCAAAATAATGCAAATTCAAAAAATAATGCTGGAGATAACACTCCAGCTTCTTCTGATTCAAGTGATAACAAAAAAGAATCTAAAAATTCAAAAAACGACGACACAAATAATAGCGATTTAGATAGTAGTGGAAAAGGTAAAGTATCAATACCTAAAATTGTTAAGACTATTCTAATAACAGCTCCTCTTTTCCTATTAATAATGCTATTATTATCAATACTAGTAGCTATAGGAGGAGTAGCTGGTGACTTTGATGATGCAATAAGTGCTTATGCTGAAACTGGTGGAGATACTGGTGGTATGGTTTATGAGCCAAGTTCAAAAGAAGCTAAAGCTTTTTATGAACGTATTAGAGAAGCTAAATCTAGTATGGAATCAGAAGGAGAAGAATTAGATATCATAAAACTAGTTGCTGTTTATCATATTATAAATAGAGGAGATTCTAAATATGATTATGATTACTTCACAACTAGTAGACTTAGAGAAATTGCTAGAGAAATTACTACTGATAAAGAGGAAACTAAAAATAATTTAGCTAATAATATTTTTCCTAAGTATTTCCCTAAAAATAGTTCATCAGCTAACAAACAAATGGCTGAAGAGGTATATGAATATATTGCCAGTTATAACAGTATTATGGGTATACAAGAAGAAGAAAACTTAACCGATGATGATGATTGTAGTGGTGGTACAGGAGTTTGTACTTATGATATTAAAGGCTTTCATATAAATAGTAGTATTCATAAAAAGAAAATGAATATTACTAATTTGAAAGTTAGATTAATGCAGTGTGGTAGTTATGGTAATGGAAATGATAAAACACCAATTAAACAGTCATTAGTTAAATTTGAAGACTATGCTGCTGGTGTTTCATACGCTGAAATTGGTTCAGGATATCCAAAAGCTGCTCAGCAAGCTCAAATGATTATGGCTAGAAGTTATGGTTTAGCAAGACCAACGGCTATGAACAATGCTGCTGGTAAAAAACTAGGAAAAGAAAAAGGCAAATGGATTCTTCAAATTGCTTCATGTGTATCAGATCAAGTATATTGTGATATAAATGAAGGTTGTTCTTACATGGGAGGAGATGCCCAAGGCGGTTATGTAGTTATTGGTACAAATAAACCAGGTTCAGTAAGAAGTAAAGATCCTCTACCAGCAAACAGCAAGACTAGAAAATATGCCAATGAAGTTCAAGGCAAACTATTAGTAGATAAAAAAGGTTATGTAGTTTCTACACCTTATACATCTAAACAACAAAAGCAAATACAAGCATTAGCTAAATCTGGTAAAGATTATAAGCAAATTTTATTAAAGATGTATCCAGCTGCTGCTGATATATATACTGCTAATTGCGGACAAACTAATTGTAGCGATGATAGTGGTGGCGGATCTACTGGAAATTTTGCCAAATGGAAACAATGGGATAAGAGATGGGCTAGTACAAGATTAGGCCCAGGAAGTGCAACATTAGGTAGAGTAGGTTGTTTAGTAACTTCAGCAGCTATACTTATTGCTAAGAGTGGTGTCTCAACAAATATTAAACCATTTAATCCAGGAACTTTCGCTCAAGCTCTAAACAAAGTAGGAGGACTTGATGGAAGTGGATCAATAACTAGTTGGAATGCTATAACTTCAGCAGTACCTAATTTTAAATTTGTTGGTGAAGTAAATCTTGTAGGAAAAAGCAAATCACAAAAATTGGCAGAAGCTAAAAAATTAGAGAAAAAAGGTTACTACGTAATAGCTGAAGTAAAAGGAAGAAGAGCTGGAAGTATGCACTGGGTAGCTATAGACAAAGTACGTAGTGATAGTATCTTAATAATGGATCCAGGCTATAATCAAAGCAAATTATGGAACTCTTTCTATGTTCCAGAAAGAACAACAACTTTCTTATATTTCAAAGCAAGTAAATAGGAGATTTTATGAGTAAAAGTAATAAAATAATTATAATATTTATTATATTTATAGTAGTATATGCTATCGTATTCTTTATTCTATTAGGTGGACCAAAAAGATTATCTCAAGAAAAAAATACTGCTACTATTATTCTAGATTCAGTTATCTGGAACTATGAAGATAATAATTGGACCAATATTACTCAAGAAGATAGTATTTCTAAACTTAATTGGAAGAAATATACTGTATATGAAGATGATAAAAAACTAGGTAATTATTACTTATGGTATGATGGTTCAAAATGGTATTTATTTGATAAAGATAGAAACAGTAAAGAGTATTATGGTGAATTACTTGCTTATAAAGCAAATTACGATATAAAAATGGTTAAATTTGCTCAAAAAGACATAGATAATTATGATTATATAGAAGAAGTACTCGAAACTAAGAAAATTGATTTAAATGCAGATGATTATGTTGTTAGTAATCAAATAGATATAGACATAGATAAAGATGGTCAAGAAGAGACATTCTATATAGTAAGTAATTCTAATATATATGGTGTTACTGGTAAGACTTTTTCATTAGTACTTATGGTAAAAAATAATAAGACACATAAATTATATTTTGAAGTAAAAGATTCAGAAGAAATGACTTGCCTACCATATATAAGAGCTTTTATGGATGTAGATGATGATGACAAATTAGAAACTATTGTAGGTTGTGAATCTTTAACAGGAAGTAATAAAAGATTTTTGTATAAATATACAGATAAAAATAAATATGAAATATTGATTTCTAATAGATAGACAGTTTTAAAAAGTTACGTTATAATAAAACGGAAAGGAAATGACAGGTATGAAATTTAAATTACGAATAGATCCAGATGATTTACTAATATTTGGAATATTTTCTGTATTTTTACTATATGTAGTTGCGATTACTATCGTTAATCTAACTACGTTTGCTGGTACTGGTAAACTATCAGGATTAAATCCATTTCCTGCTTTTGGACCAGATTATATCTTATCAACTTTATTTATCTTCTTCTTTGTATTAGGAATAATACTATTCAGTGTTAAATCATATATTTTTGATAGAGATAAAGGAATAGGACTTACCACTGAAAAGAAAGATAAAGGCTATTCTCGTTGGGCAAAAGATAGAGAAATAAAGAATGACATAGATGTAGAAGAAGTTAGTGTTTCAGATAGACGTCCACATGCTGCTGGAATACCACTAATGAATAAAGCAGATACTTTTTGGGTAGATAATGGTGAATATCATACCTTAGTTATAGGATCTACTGGTTCAGGTAAAACACAGACTGTTGTTTTACCACAAGTTACTTTACTAGGACGTAAAGGTGAAAGTATGGTTATTACTGATCCTAAAGGTGAAATATATGAAGAAACAGCTAATATGTTACGTTCTAGAGGATATCAAATATTATTATTAAATTTCCGTGATCCCCAACAAGGTAATTCATGGAATCCTATGGCTTTACCATATAATTTATATCGTGAAGGCGACCAAGATAAAGCTGTAGAGCTATTAGATGATTTAGCTCTAAATATCTTATATGATGAGTCTAATAAAAATGCTGACCCATTCTGGGAGAAAACAGGAGCAGACTACTTCTCAGGAGTAGCTTTAGGTTTATTTGAAGATGCTAAACCAGAAGAGATAAATATTAATAGTATAGCTCTTGCTACTACTATTGGAGAAGATAAATTTGGAAGTTCTACTTATATTAAAGAATACTTTAATGAAAAGGATCCAAGATCAACCGCAGCTATAAATGCATCTGCTACTATTATGGCTCCAGATGATACAAAGGATTCAATATTATCAGTATTTAAACAAAAAATAAAAATATTCGCATCACGTGAAAACTTAAGTGAAATGTTATCATATTCTGATATAGATTTAGAGAGTATTGGTGAGAGAAAAACAGCTGTATTTATCGTTATTCAAGATGAGAAGAAAACATACCATGCTCTTGCTACAATTCTTTTAAAACAAATATATGAAACATTAATTAGAAATGCTCAGAAACATGGTGGAAAACTACCAATAAGAACAAACTTTATTCTAGATGAGTTTGCCAATATGCCACCACTAAAAGATGTTACGACAATGATTACTGCTGCTCGTTCTAGACATATAAGATTTACTATGATTGTTCAAAACTTTGCTCAATTAGACCAAGTATATGGTAAAGAAGAAGCTGAAACTATCAGAGGTAACTGTGGAAATTTGATATATTTAATTACTTCAGAATTAAAAGCTCTAGAAGAAATTTCTAAGATGTGTGGAGAAGTAAAATCTAAGAAAGATGAAAAAACAGCTTCTACACCACTAGTAACAGTATCTGATTTACAGAGAATGAAGTTATTTGATGTTATTATATTACGTACTAGACTTCAACCATATAAGGCATCATTTATACCATACTTTAAAATTGATTGGGGAGAAAAATTCCCACCAAGTAAATATCCACTTCGTAAGAAGAGAGAAGTTCATACTTTCGATATAAAGGCTTTTGTAAAAGCTCAAAAGAAGAAAAAGTTATTGGAAATGATGAATGAAGAAGATGCTTCTGGTGAATCAAGTGGACCTAATTCATTAAGAAATAGATTACAAAGTGCTACAGAAGAAAATGCTAGAAATAATATTAGAAAACAAGAAGAATTTGTACCTGATTTCTTAAGATTTAATCCAGATGAAGATGCTCCAAAAAGACCAACTCCAGTTCCAACCAATCTTCCAGATGTAAGACCAACCAATATGCCAGAGACTAATATAGGAGAAAAGCCTACTATTAAGCCTATGGCTGATAAACCAAAAGTAACTGAAGATGTCCCAATGGATTTTGATGTTGATGAATTGATTAAGAAAATTGATGCTAAACTTGCTGAATTAGATAAAGAAGAACAAGAAGCAAAAGAGAAAGTTGAATCTGTTGAGAAACATACTGAAGATACTCATACTGAAAATATTGACGATGCCATTTCAAATATTACGCACTTAGATACTGAAATGAATACTACTAAAGATATAAATATAGATGATAATGATGACGATGATGACGAAGATTTCTTTGATGATTTCTTTGATGCAGAATAGGAGGAAATATGAATATTGACTTTAATGCAGGAAAGAAAATTAATAAAATTTCTGAAGATGAAGAAAAAGAAGAAATTATAAAGCAAGACGAAGAAGAACCAGTAGAAGAAAATATTGAACCTCCAAAGTCTTCTTATAATAAATCTGATTTAAAGAAGCAAATGGCTAAAATATTTTCTATTCTTATAGGTATTTTCCTTGTAATACTTATAGTTATTCTATTATTATCAGTATTTTCTACTAAGAAATATACTTATGATGATGTAGAATTAGAAATGAAAAGAGCAGCTAAAGCTTATTTCAGTGATCATCAAAATCAATTACCAAATGCTGGTAATATAAGTAAATTACCAGTACAAAATTTAATAGATGGTGAATATATGAAACCAATACATAAGTACTTAGGTGATAGTGTTACATGTGATGGTTGGGTATCAGTAGAAAGAATAGAAAATACTGTTTCTTTCAGTCCATATCTAGATTGTGGAAAAGACTATAAAACAATTGAATTCTATAAGAAATTAACTGATAGTAAGAATATTGTTAAAGAAGGATATGGCTTATATACTATGAATAGTAGTTATGTCTATAGAGGAGAAAATATTAATAACTATGTTCAATTAGATAAAGCTCTATGGCGTATAGTAAAGATAAAATCAAATGGTTATGTTCAATTAATTCTTTCTGAACCAATGCAAACAACTAGACCTTGGGATGATAGATATAATAAAATTACTGATTTTGAATCAGGTATTAATAACTATACAACCAGTAGAGTAAAAGAATTAATAACATCAATTTATAATAATAAATATGTGCCAGATGAAGAATATGAAGAATATGATTATAAATTTGTAAGTAAGAAAGATAAAGAAAAAATAGTACCAGTAACAATCTGTGTAGGTAAAAGAGGAACAACTGATCAAAGTAAGAATAATTCAGTAGAATGTGCTGCTACTATTAAAAATCAATATGTAACTTTACTTACAGCAAGTGATTACTTAAATGCAAGTACTGATCCTAATTGTCGTTCTACAGTTGATAGAACTTGTGGTAACTATAACTACTTAAAACTAGATAATGTTTGGTGGTTATTAACGGCTGTTAAGAATGATACAAGTCAAGCATATATGGTTGATACTGATGGTAGTATTATATCTAAGAATTGTAGTAACTATGCTAAAGTAAGACCAGTCATAACTTTAAATAATACAGCTTTATATAAATCTGGAAAAGGTACTTTAGAAAAACCATATATAATAAAATAAGATCGTAAGATCTTTTTTTATTGTTTAATGGACAAAATAATTTTATAATATAATAGAGGTGATAAGATGGAATATGTAATTATAGGTCTATTAATTGTCATACTAATATTAGTAGTAATATCACTAAGTAAAAATATAAATGAATCTAATATTACAGAGAGACTTGGTAAGCTAGAAGTTGATATGACAAAAGAATTAGGAGACTTTAAAACAGATATAAATAAAAGCTTAAATGATGACTTTTTAAAATTAAATAACCAAGTAGAAAAAAGATTAATTGATATAAATGAAAAAGTTAATGCTCGTTTAGATGAAAATTTTGATAAGACAAATAAAACTTTTGTTAATGTTATAGAAAGACTATCTAAAATAGATGAAGCTCAAAAGAAGATAGAAACTTTATCTACAGATATAGTCTCACTACAAAGTGTATTAACAGATAAAAAGACTAGAGGAATATATGGCGAAGTAAATTTAAGTCATATTCTTTCTAATATATTTGGTGAAAAAAATGACAAGATTTATAGACTTCAATATACTTTATCCACAGGAGTAATTGCTGACTCAGTAGTTTTTGCTCCAGAGCCACTAGGTACAATTGCTATTGACTCTAAATTTCCACTAGAAAACTATGAAAACATGGTTGATAAAAATAAATCTAAAGATAGTAGAGAAAAGTATGAAAAACTATTTACTCAGGATATGAAAAAACATATAGATGCCATTAGTGATAAATATATTATTCCTGGAGAAACAACTGATCAAGCAATTCTCTTTTTACCAGCTGAAGCTATCTTTGCTGAAGTAAATGCCTATCATCCTGATATTATTAATTATGCCTATAAAAAAAGAGTATGGATAACATCTCCAACTACATTAATTTCTACATTAACGGTCATAGAAATGATTATTAAGAATATGGAAAGAGATAAATATGCTAAAATCATTCATGATGAATTAAATAAATTAGGTTTGGAATTTGCTAGATACAAAGAACGTTGGGATAAACTAACTAGAAGCATAGATACAGTTAATAAAGATATTCAAAGTGTATCAATTACTACAGATAAAATAAATAAGAAATTTGATGCTATAAACAAAGTAGATGTTAATACTCTACAATTAGAGAATAAGAAGGAGAGAAAAGATGAATAATATAAAGCTTATTCACTATTATAATTATGAAGAAGATCCACTAATTACTTATTTACTTACTCTAACAGTAGAGATAACACCAGAAAAGGTAATAAGTACTTATGAATATGTAACTCCAGATACTTATCCCAATAGTAAGAAGAAAGTAATTGAAAAAGAAAGTGATGTCTACAATAAAATAAATGAAATAGATATTACTAATTTAAAAGATAATTATAAGAGAAATGATCTTGCTGAATACTGGGAATTATATATTGGAGATAAAAAAATAGTTGGCTCATATTTTAATATACCAAAAGAAGTAACTAAAATAATGACATACGTAGATTTAATTAATCAACTAAGATATGATTTAGGAGAATAATTATGACTATAAAAGAAATATATGAAAGTGGAAATAATAGTTTACCAGATGACTTACTAAAAAGATTAATTAGTAAGTATTCTGATAATGAAGATGTCTTTTATTCAAAATTAGTCAGAATGAATTCTAAAGATAGATCATATTTTATACCATCCAAAGAACGTAGTGAATTTTCTAATTATCTTTTTGATATTTTTAAAAATAGTATCTTAAAAATTAATCCTGAAGAGATAGTCGATTATAGAGTTGAAATTTTTTCTAGATATTTAAAACAAGATCCTAATATAAAATATGAAGATTTTATGTCAGTAAATTTTGATGATAGATTTATCGGTGAAGATGAAATAGCTGATGTTTCATCACTACAATACTATATAGGTTATTTAAGTCCTGATGACCGAAGAAGTAGCTATTGGCATCAAGTAGAATCAGAAACTGTTAATTTTAAAGATGGTATTGACTACCATGATATTCGTCATAGACTTTATATACATGCTGACGATGAAGTAACATATCCACTCTATAAAGAATTTATTAATAAATGTTTAGAAAAAGATATTCCTTTTATATTCAAATATCCTTCTAAAATGAGTGAGAAGAAGAATGGTATTATAAGAGAAGGAATACAAGAAAGAGATGACGTTACTGTAATCTATTCTGATGAAAAACATCTATCAGAATATATAGATATACTACAAGAAATAAAAAAGGAACATCCAGAATTTATGTCCCATATAGGAGAGCCACCAATATTATCACAAAAAATAGATAACTGGATTGGATATGGTAGTGAACCACAAGATCATAATTCATTTAATTCCACTAGAGCCAAAATATTATATGAAGAAATAAAGCAAACAAAATCTGAACTTGCTAGATGGAAAAATAATAATAGACATAACGAAAACTATCAAAAGTATTTATGCAAAGAAATGCTTAACATAAGTATTGAAAAACTAGAATCTCAAAATATACCTCCATCTCTTAGAAAATTTCTAGAAATGGATGAAGGAAAAGAAAAATTATTTAATAAATTTAATAGTTCTATTGGTAAATTAATAGAATTAAATGAAAAAATTGATAGAGTAAAAGCTGGTACAGATATTTACTTCAATAAATCAAAAGAAGAAGTTATAGCTAATCTTAATAAAGAAGTAGAAAGATTAAATATTAAATTTGGTAGTGGTAGTACAGATAATATTTTAGCTGAACTTAATATTAATGATATTTTAAAAGAAGCTGAGGAAAAAGAATTAACAGATGAAAATATATTTAGAATGGAACCTCAGTTTATCAGTGATTTAAGAAATAGAATTAGACAAAGATATCAAGAAAGTGGTATAGATCCTAAAAATACAGCCTTCGCAACATACATATCAAAAGGCATAAAAAAAGATGTTGATGCTATGTTCAAAGAAGGAACAGGAACAAAAATGTATGATCCAGATAAAAAAAGCTATTGATAATCAATCATCATAGCTTTTTTAATTTTCTTCATTTGTTCACGAGCTTTTTCTTGAGCAGCTTTAGTACCATCTTCAATAATTTTATCAACTTCTTCACTATGTTCTTCGTAATATTTACGTTTCTCTCTAATTGGTTTTAAGAATTCGTTCATAGCTTGAATAAGTTCTTTTTTACATTGTACGCAACCTCTCGCACCTTGCTTACATTCAGAACAGATATTTTTACAATTATCTTCATTGTTAACTAACTTATGATAGTAGTAAACCATACAAACGTCTGGATTAGCTGGATCATCTTTTTTAATCTTATTCTTATCAGTAACAGCATTCATAATCTTTTTAGAAATAGTTTCTTCATCATCTGTTAAAAATATTGCATTACCAAGACTTTTCCCCATCTTATCATTACCATCAAGTCCTTTAACTCTTCTAGCTTCACTAAACATACTCTCTGGTTCTTTTAATACATCACCATATATATTATTAAATTTACGTACTATTTCACGACATTGTTCAAGAAGTGGTTCTTGATCTTCGCCAACAGGAACAAGTTCTCCATCAAAACAAGTAATATCAGCAGATTGACTAACTGGATATCCTAAGAACCCATAAGTAATAGCTTCACCAGCATTACCAAATAATTCTTTTTTCTGTAACATTTCTGTCTTAACAGTAGGATTCCTCTGAAGTCTTGCAACTGTAACTAAATTAGAATAGAAAACTGTCAATTCAGCAATTTCTGGTATTCTTGATTGAATAAAAATATGTACTTTATTTGGATCAATCCCAATAGATAATAAATCTATAATTATTTCTCTAACATTTTTCTTAACTTTTTCAGGATCATTAAAATTATCTGTCAAAGCTTGTACATCAGCAACTTCTAAATAAAAGTTATAATCATCCTGTAATTTTACCCAATTTTCTCCAGCTCCAAATAAATGACCTAGATGTAAATTACCAGTAGGTCTTAAACCGGTTAAAATATTCTTCTTCATACTATCAACCTCATCTGTAAAATATTTTAATCAAGATTTATGAAAAAAGCAATAAAATTAAGTTGTTTTAATGTAAAATATAAGATATAATATTAGACGTTGGAGGGATATTATGGCAAAAAAAGAAGAAGTAAAAAAGGAAACTAAAAAAGGAAAAGATTATTTACATGAACTATCAGTAAAAATAGATGGAGAAGAATGGAAAAAAGCTTTAGATGATACTTTTAAAGTAAAACAAAAAGATGCCAAGATAGATGGATTCAGAAAAGGTAAAGTACCAAGAGCTATTTATGAAAAGCATTTTGGTAAAGAATCTCTATACTTAGATGCAGCAGATTCAGTTCTACAACAAGCATACATAAAAGCTTTAACTGACTCTAAATTAATACCTGTTGTACAACCAGAAGTAAACATTAAAGATATTGATGATAAACACGTAGAATTTACATTTAAAGTCATTACAAAACCAGAAGTAAAAATAAAGAAGTATAAGGGTTTAAATATTAAACCAGAAGAAGTAAAAGTATCTAAAGAAGAAGTAGATGAAGAATTAAATCATCTAGTAGAACGTTTTGCTGAATTAAAGACAAAAGATGGTAAAGTTGAAAAAGGAAACGTTGCAATAATTGATTTTGAAGGATTTAAAGATGGAGTAGCATTCGATGGTGGAAAAGGAGAAAACTACTCATTAGAGATTGGCTCTAATACATTTATACCTGGCTTTGAAGAAAATGTCATTGGCATGAAAGCTGGAGACAAAAAAGATATTAATTTAACTTTCCCAAAAGATTATGCTTCAAAAGAATTAGCTGGTAAAGATGTTACATTTAAAGTAAAAGTAAATGAAGTAAAAGAAAAAGTTAATCGTCAATTAGATGAAGATTTCTTTGATGATTTAGGTATGAAAGATGTAAAAACAGAAAAAGAATTACGTGATCATATCAAAGAATCAATTGCTAGTCAAAAGAAATTAAATGCTGAAAATGCTTATATTGATAAATTATTAGAAGCAGTATCTAAGAATGTTGAAGTTGATATTCCAGAAGAAATGGTTAATGAAGAAATAGAAAACTTAAAGCACAGATTTGAGCATGAAATGTCTCATCAAGGTTTAACATTAGATATGTATTATCAATATACTGGAACTACTGAAAAAGATTTGACTGCTCAATTAGAAAAAGAAGCATATCAAACAACTTTATATAGATTAATGTTAGAAGAAATTAGAAATAAAGAAGACATTAAAGTAACAGATAAAGCTGTAGATAAAGAAGCTGAAGAAATGGCTAAGAAATATGAAATGCCTAAAGAAGACTTTATCAAACAATTCGGTGGACTTGATGCCGTAAGATATGACTTAGAAATGAACAAGACAATAGAAAAATTAAAAGAATTAAATAAATAGTATCATATTAAGTAATATGATACTTTTTTTGTTATAATAATAATGGTGAGTAAAATGATAGATGAGTTATTTAGTACAAAAAGATTCAATATTTTAAGTGACAATAATAATTATTATTTCTTTAGAGCTTTAAATAATGGTGATAATGATGATATAGAAAAAGGCATTACAACTAGTAATAATAAAATTGTTAAAATAAGAACTGATAGAGAAAGGTATTCTGATACACCAAAATATAGTGAAACATCAATTTTTAGTTTAGAAGAAGCAGTAGATCATATAAAACCTAGTCATAGAAAAGATACTAACTGTATTTCTTTATCCACAAGTGCTAATGTATCTTTAATTTATGGAAGAGAATATTATAGTGATAAATATATATTAGTAAGAATACCCAAAACAAGTAAAATAATTAATGCAAGTTTATTTTTATTGACTGAAATAAATAAATTAGTAGAACAAAAAGATAACTATGATGAAGTAGAACTTAAACCAACAGATGCTGTCTACTATGATTATTTAAGCAAAGAAGCAACAGATGCTAAGAATAAAATAATTAAGAATCTATTGAATACTGATAAACAAGTACTAAACAATATTTCTAATTATGAATTGGCTCAAACTATAAATAATGCCATTTATTCATGTGAATTTATTCATTATGGAGATATAACAGAAGAAGAAATAATAGAAATATCAAGTAATTATATGGATGCTTTTTCTCTTTTAGAGCAATTGCCTAGTACTACAGTAGATATAGAAACAGTAAAAGAGAAAGTACTAAATTCATTATTAATAGAACCAAAGATAATTAATTATAATTTTGACTACAACGTCAATAATAAATTTTATTATTTAATTAAATCATGCCTAAGAAGAATATTGACAATAGAATTCATAAAAGACATAACAAATAATAAATATGAAACAATATATAAAGAACTATTAAAAACCTATGGAGTAGAAAAAGAAATATTTTCTAAATGTAATACTCAAAAATTAAAAGTAAATGATAAAGTAAACTTAAATTTTTCTGATAATGATGTTGAATTAATAGAAAGAATTCATAATATGAATAAAGAAGAATTACTAGAAATTTTAAATAATAAAGACAATGAATTTGCTAAGTTGTTGAATAAATATAATTAAAGAAAAAACTATAAATAAAAAGCTAATTTTTTTAGCTTTTTTTGTTGAAAAAAAACCATTTTCATATATAATAGAAACCAGTATTTAATTTTGGAGGTGACCACTTTTGCAAAAAGAAAAATTATTAGTATTAATAATGAATGATATAGTGGTTTTCCCCCATAATGAGATTAGACTTGAATATGACAATATATATGACAAAGAATTTTTAGATAGCATAAGTGAGAATGCTAATGATTTAGTATTGATTGTTAATCCTATTGACACAGATACTAAGTTTGATATTACTCAGTTACCAAACATAGGTGTTTTATCTAGAATAAAACTTAAATTAGCAGTACCAAATGGTAAAACACGTGTTGTATTAGAAGGAATAGAACGTGTTAATGTTACAGACTATGAAGATAATAAGAATCTTTTCAAAGCCAGTTATTATCCAATATCAATGTTGGATACAGCAGATGAAGAAAATTACTATAATGTTCTATTGAAATTTATTGATAAATATGTGGATAAAGTACCATATATGGGTAATGCCATCGTATCACAAGTTGATAAAGTAGACAGCTTAAGTGATTTATGTGACTTAATAGCTTCCTATATAAATGTAAATTTTGATAGAAAAAAAGAATATATTACCTTAATAGATCCTATTAAACGTTGTGAATTACTAATAGAAGACATGACTCGTGATTTAAAATTACTAGACTTAGAACAAAAACTAGAAAGAAATGTTGAGAAAGAATTAAATGATCAACAAAAAGAATTCTTTCTACGTGAAAAATTAAAAGCTATTGAAACTGAATTAGGTGATGTATCAAGTAAAGATGATGAGTTAAATACTTTAAAAAAGAAAGTTTCAAAACTAAAATGTCCAGCTAAAATAAAAAATAGAATTAACAGAGAAATATCTAGATATGAAAAAACACCAACAGCATCACCAGAATTAAGTATTATTGGAGAATATTTAGATTGGATGATTAATCTTCCTTGGCAAAAATATACTAAGGATGAAAATGATCTAAGAGAGGTAAAACAAATTCTTGATTCTTCTCATTATGCTCTAAATGACGTCAAAGAAAGAATCCTAGAATACTTAGCTGTTAAACAGAATACTCATACGCTAAAAAGTCCTATTCTATGTTTAGTAGGTCCACCAGGTGTGGGTAAAACATCACTTGCTTTGTCAATCGCCAAAGCATTAGGCCGTAAGTCAGCTAAAATAAGTGTTGGTGGTATAAATGATGAAGCTGAAATAATAGGACATAGAAAAACCTACATAGGTGCTAATCCTGGTAGGATTATTCAAGGTATAAGAAGAGCAGGTTCTGCTAATCCTGTATTTGTTATTGATGAAATTGATAAGATGACTAAAGATATAAAGGGAGATCCAGCATCAGCTCTTCTAGAAGTTTTAGACCCAGAACAAAATGCTAGATTTTCTGATCATTACATCGAAGAAGAATTTGACTTATCAAACGTTATGTTTATTGCTACTGCTAATTATATTGAGCAAATTCCTCTAGAATTAAGAGATAGATTAGAAATTATTAATTTATCCAGCTACACTGAATATGAAAAATTAGATATAGCAAAAGATTATTTGATTCCAAAAGAATTAACTCAACATGGCCTAACTTCATTACAAGTAAATATTACTGATTCAGCTATTATGTACATAATTAGAAGTTATACAAAAGAAGCAGGAGTGAGGGAACTAGAAAGAGAGATAGCCTCTCTATTAAGAAAAATTGTTAAAAAAATAATGCTAGATAGTTCAGAAAATTTCTTCTCAATAGAAAAGAAAGATATAGAAAAATTTCTTGGTAAACCAAAGTATTTCTATTCTAAAAAAGCTAAGCGTGGTGAAATAGGCGTAGTAAATGGTATGGCATATACTATATTTGGCGGAGATGTTTTGCCAATAGAAGCTACACTATTAAAAGGGAAAGGCGAACTTATTTTAACGGGATCTTTAGGTGAGGTTATGCAAGAATCCTGTCGAATTGCTTTAAGTTATATAAAATCAAATATTAAAAAATTTAATATCGACGAAAAACTTTTATCTGAAAACGATGTTCATATTCACGTTCCAGAAGGTGCAGTAAGTAAAGACGGTCCTTCAGCAGGTATAACTGTAACCACAACATTAATAAGCCTTTTATTAGAAAAACCAGTAGATGACAAAATTGCTATGACTGGAGAAATTACACTACGTGGAAGAGTTCTACCAATTGGTGGCCTAAAAGAGAAAACTATTGGTGCTCATAGAGCAGGAGTCAGAACTATTTTTCTTCCTAAAGAAAATGAATCTGACTTAGATGAAATACCAAAAGAGATAAAAAAAGATATTGATTTTATTTTAATTAGTAATTACTCTGAATTATATAGAAAGATATTTAAGTAGGTAATATATGAATATGGAAAAAACAGAATTTATTAATTACTTGTGTTTCAAACAATTAATAGTAAACTATACTGCTGAAGAAATTATAAATATTTTAGATGAAACTCCTGAACCATATGGACTATTTTATGATTTGTTCACAGCCACTTATGATGTTGATGAAGATTTCTTTACTATAGATGAAGGTATTATCGATAAAACACAAACAGTAATAGGAGAATACAGATCACGTGATGAATATAGAATTGGTAATCCTGATTATAATGCTATGTTTAACGATCCAATAATTTACTTTAATCAAGTAAAATATATGGCTAGAGAAGACAAACCAGGCTTTATAAAAGATTATAGTGCCAGGGAAATGAAACACAGGATGATACGTGTTGATGATATAGAGACATTAATAAATATTATCAGTTTAGATTACGGTGTATATATGAATATTATAAATGATGTTGATGATGAATTTACTAGAAAATATATAGGTGAGGTAACAAATTATTTTTTAGAATGTTATCCTAAAATATTTGCCGATAAAAAAATATATAACAATACTATCAAATTGCTAAATAATAGTATGTCTGCTAAAGCACCAAAGTCAATGTTATATAGAAAAAAAGTAATAAAAAGAATGAACAATTTAAATTATTAGAGTATAATAATCATAGAATGAATGGAGGAAAATTTATGGAATTAAAAGGAAGTAAAACTGAACAAAATCTTATGACTGCTTTTGCAGGAGAATCACAAGCTAGAAACAAGTATACATACTTTGCAAGTAAAGCTAAGAAAGATGGTTATGAACAAATAGCTGCCATTTTTGAAGAAACTGCTAATAATGAAAAAGAACATGCTAAAATGTGGTTCAAAGAATTAAATGGAGGAGCAGTTCCATCTACTGAGGAAAATTTAAAGGCTGCAGCTGATGGGGAGTATTATGAATGGACAGATATGTATGATGGATTTGCTAAAACAGCAGAAGAAGAAGGATTTCCAGAAATAGCTGCCAAATTTAGAGGAGTAGCAGAAATTGAAAAACATCACGAAGAAAGATATAGAAAATTATTAAAGAACATTGAAGATAAAGTAGTATTTTCTAAAGAAGAAGATGCTATTTGGATTTGTAGGAATTGTGGACATGTTGTTGTTGGTAAACAAGCACCAAAAGTATGCCCAGTATGTGGACATCCACAAAGTTATTTTGAATTAAAAAAAGAGAATTATTAAAAATAGACTTATGTCTATTTTTTTGTGGAAAATAATATTCTAAAGAAAAAGACAATATGATATAATATATAAGAAGGTGGTTGTATGAAACATGAATTATTAGTACCAGCAGGTAATATGGATGCCTTAAAGCAAGCCGTAGCTAATGGTGCCGATGCAGTATATGTTGGATGTGAAAATTTTGGTGCTCGCAAATTTGCTGATAATTTTACTAATGATGAAATGATATATGCCATCAAACTATGTCATCTTTATGGTGTACGTTTATATGCTACTATGAATACATTAATAAAAGATGATGAAGTATTACCTTTTTTAACTCAAGTAGAGTTTTTATATAAAAATGGAATTGATGCCATTTTAGTTCAAGATTTTGGTATGATGATGTTAATGCGTGAAAAGTATCCTAATCTAGAAATTCATGCATCAACTCAAGCAAACGTTTCTTCAAAAGATACTTGTGAATTCTTCTATAACTTAGGAATTAAAAGAGTAGTATTTTCTAGAGAAATGACTTTAAAAGAAATTGAAAGCATAAAAGTACCAATTGAAAAAGAAGTATTTATACACGGAGCTTTATGTACTTCATATTCAGGCTGTTGTCTAATGTCTTCATCAATCGGCCCAAGAAGTGCCAATAGAGGAGAATGCGTTGGTTGTTGTAGATTGCCATATTCTTTAAAGAAAAACAATCAAATAATTAAAAATAATAAATACTTATTAAGTATGAAAGAATTAAATACTTCTACTAGATTTAAAGAATTATTAGATAGTGATATAACTAGTTTTAAAATAGAAGGACGCATGAAAAGCCCCGAATATGTAGGCTTTATCACTAGATTTTATCGTGGTTTAATAGACAATCAGGGAGATAATATAAACATAGATGAAGAAAATGACCTATTAAAAACAATATATAATAGAGGTTTCACTGAAGGACATTTATTTTCTGACAAGGATCTAATAAATGAAGATAATCCAAATCATATAGGATTAGAAATTGGAAAAGTAATAGAAGTAACAAAAGAAAAAATAAAGATAAAATTAAATAGAGATTTACATCAAGAAGATGGTATTAGATTTCTAGAAAGTGGAAAAGGTTTCATTGTCAATTATTTATATGATGAAACAGGTAAACTAGCAAATAATGTAGAAGCTGGGAAAATTTGTATGGTAGATAATAAGGTTGAATTAACAAAAAGTGATAAAGTATGTAAAACTCTTGATCACTTATTAATGAAGGATTTACAAAAACTACCAGCTAGACAAATACCTATCACATTAAAGGTAACAGCTAAAGCAAATACACCACTTACCATAGAAATAAGCGATGGAGTAAACAACCTAAAAGAAGAAGGAAAATTTGTTGAAGTAGCGAGTACATCACCAATTACTGATGATAGGATTAGAGAACAAGTTGAAAAACTAGGAGATACACCATTTATTTCTACATCTACAGTAGTAGATTCATCTCCTAATATATTCATAAACATTCAAGAGATAAATGAGTTACGTAGAAAACTGGTATCTGATTTAATGAATGCTAGAATGACAAACAAAAAAGAAGCTCCAATTATGAATATACAGTTAACTAAACCTGATACTGATAAAGAAACTGGTATAACAGTAACCACTTTAACAACAGAACAAAGTGATTTTATCTATCGTAAGAGCTATAACAGATATTATTTCACAAAAGATAAAGATTATAATAATAGAGCTATGAATTCTAAATCTTATTACAAATTACCAAGATGTGGCAGAAAAATTTCAGAAAATTTAAAAGTAAGAACATTAGTTGGTGATTATTTTGATTTTACAAAAAGAGATTTTATTAATGGAGATTATCCATTGAATGTAACAAATATTTATACTGCTTACTATCTGTATAAATGTGGTATAGATGTAGTAACTCCATCTGTAGAATTAAACGAAGCAGAAGTTATAAATTTAATAAATAATTTTGTAAAAACGTTCAAGACATATCCAAGACTAGAAGTTTTAGCTTATGGTAGAATAGAAAATATGATAATAAAGGGGAATATTCTTAATATCATAGCCAACGATTATAGTTATTCACTAATAGATAACCAAAATCGCGAATTTCCAGTATACTATGATGGTACTTGCACACATATATTAAATTATCAAGGCGTAGAATTAAAGCAAAAGAAAATTCTAAAAGATTACGTAGTATTACGCTATGATTTTTATAAAGAAAGTACTGATGAAATTAAAAACATACTAAATTAGAAAAAAATATGATAAACTATAATTAGTATGGTTAGGAGATTTATATGAAAAAGAAAGATAACGTAAAAAATTATTTAATTTTAGGTATTATTGGTTTAATATTTATTGGACTTACACTATATTTCTGTAAATGGTACCAAGTATTAGATGAAGAAGAAAAACAAATTCCAGTTATTCGCGATACACTACCAGAAATAACACCACTAGAATTAGACCATTATATTGTAGAAAATCCTACCGCTACTATTTACATGTGTACTGCTAGCGATATTAAGTGTAGAAAATTTGAAGTTAAATTTAAGAAATTAATTGAAAAGGAAAACTTGCGTGAAAGTATAGTTTATCTTAATTTAAGCAATACAGATATTGAAGATTTTATTGATGAATTTAATTCTAATTACAAATATAAAGTGAAATTAACCGATAATTTCCCAGCAATAATCGTCTTTAATGAGCAAAAAATAACACATTTACTTCAAGCAAAATCAGGTAATACATTATCTATTGAAAAAGTAAAAACATTTTTTGAAATTAACAAAATAGGAGAATAACTCCTTTTTTGAATAGGAGAAAATATGAACAATATTGTACTATACCAGCCAGAAATACCAGGCAATACTGGTAATATAATGAGAACTTGTGTTGCAACAAATACCAAATTACACCTAATTAGACCATTTGGTTTTATATTAGATGATGCCCACTTAAAACGTAGCGGGGTTAATTACATTGATAAATTACAATACGAAATATATGACTCTTTTGAAGAATTTAAGTCAAAAAATCCAGGCAAATATGTTTACTTCACAAGATATGGTCGCAAGCCACATACTGAATTTGATTATACAAAGGATGAAAATATTTATCTAATTTTTGGAAAAGAATCCACAGGCATACCAAAAGAAATATTAAAGCAGGATTTAGATAACTGCACTAGGATACCTATGACTTCAAACGTAAGAGCTTTAAACGTATCAAACACTGCTGCAATAGCTATATATGAAGTTTTAAGACAACAGAATTACAATGATTTACTACGTGAAGAGCCACATAAAGGAGCTGATTACCTTGAAAAATAACATGGTGGAATTAAGAAATCAAAAATACGAAATAATTAGAAATGATGATGAATGTTTTGACAAAGAAATAGTTGAAGATAGAATAAAAGAAACAGACTATTTCGATGATTATGATTATATTTTAGGAGACTTTGCTTACGATAAAGTAAGACTAAAAGGATATTACGATACGAAAAACAATAAAAAAACTGAAATAAATGATTTCGCAACTATTGATGATTATATTGAAAACTATTGTCAAATGGGTTCTAAAATATTTATTTTGAAAAAAGAAAAGTAATTCTTGTAAAATTATACCAAAATATGATAAAATGATTATGATGAAGAATAGAGGGAGGATTATTATGATTGAACAAGCTAATGAAAAGAAAATGTTATCTATTGTAGCCCAAGATGGTTCAATAGAAGAAGTTGAAGTGGTTTTAGCATTTAAATTTAAAGATACTGATAAAGAATATATAATTTACACTAAGAATGAAACTGATGATAAAGGACTAGTAACAGTATATGTTTCAAGTGTAGATCGTTCATCTGGAGAAACTAAATTATATGGTATTAATGACGAAGAAGAGTGGAATAAGATTAAGGATGTATTAAGAGAATTATCTAAGACAGAATAATATTAAGGAGGAATCCCAAATGGATAAAGATGCATTAAGTAATGGAATAGACAATATAGAAGCTGAATTAGTTGAAGAAGATGTTGTCAAAGAAGAAAGTAAGGCAAGCACAGTTAAATTTAGAGAATCAACATATGCTACTATTAACACTAAATATGCTGATTGGAAGAGACAAAATGAAAGCCCAAGGCAAGTAAAATCTGAAATTAATTCTGCTGTAAGAGAATTTACAAATGCTACAGATGAAGCTGAAAAGATGGAAATAGCACAGCACATCTCAGATCTTATGAGCAAATATAAATTCTTAAAAGTTAATATACCAGATAGTACTGCACTTGTAGGAGAGCGTGCAATAAAATTGAACGATGAAATGAATAAAAATTTCCGTGAAAATTGCAAGGCAGTATATAGAGAAATAGATAATGAAATGGTTGGCTTTAAGAAAACAGATGCTACACCATTATCAGATGAAGAAATGAAAGAGTTCACACAAGATATAGCTAATGAAGAATCTGGAGTAGAAGAAGTATCAGCAGAACCAGAAGCAACTGTCGAGGAACCTGTTGAATCAGAAAGCATTGTTGAAGAAAATGTAGAACAATCCGAACCTGAAAAAGTAGAAGCCCCAGTAACTGAACCAATCGATGAAACTGAAGTAGAATATACAAAAGATGAAATGATATCTCCAGAAGCAAGTCAAGATTTGCCAGTTGAAAATCAAGCAGAAGATGAATCTGGAATGAGTGACGAAGAAATAGCTGAGAGACAAAAAGAATTAAATTTAGATAATTTAACTTTCGAAAATAGACCTAGTGCTGAAGTTGTTCCAGCAGAGTCTGAAGTTGCATTGATACCTGAAAAAATTGCACCTGAAGATAGCATTTCTGAAGAGCCTAAAGAAGAGCCTACAGAAGAAGAAATTGATGAGCCAGTAGCAGATGAAGATGTCACAATTGCTACAGAAGATACTGTAAATATGGACGTTAATGAAGTTGCTGCTAAAAAGCAGGCACTAAATGGTAAAATTATGGAGGACTTCGAGGAATTATCAAATAGAAGAAATAAAACACTAGAAGAAAGTCATACTATGGATGATAACCTAGCTGAAGCCAGGGAAAAATTGAAGACAAAGCAAGAAGAGATTGATAGAAAAACAAATGAAAAGAATGCAAAATTAGCTGATCTTGAACGCTTATCAGAGGCTCTAAAAGAAGAAATAGCAAAGATTGAAGAAGAAAATGCTAATAAACAAAAAGAAATTGATACAATTTCAGAAGAAACACAACAATTAGATGTTGAAGACAAACAATTAGACTCAGATATAGCAAGCTTAGATAGTTTGTTAGAATTAGCAAACGAAAACAATGAAAAATCTGGCGAACCAAAAACAAAATAATATCAAATATAAAAATAAAATAAAAACAATCTAGTAAAAAACTAGACTGTTTTTTTTAAATTAATTTTTCTCATCTTGGTCGATCAACTTAACTTCTTTAACTTCAGGAATTTCAGATACAATCATTTCTTCAATCCCATCTTTTAAAGTAACATCAATTAGAGGACATCCTTCACAAGCACCAGAAAGTCTAACATATACAATGTGGTCTTCATATTTTACAAATTCTATATTACCACCATCGTTTAAAAGAAAAGGGCGCATTTTATCTATAAGACTAATAATTTTTGTTTGTACCAAGTTATCTGACATATCATTATCACCACCACTAGACATATTATAACACAAATAACTAAAACAAAGTAACTTGTTAGTTTTATATAATAATGTTATAATATTTAGTGGTGATTGATATGGCTAAGTACGAAGTTGGAGAGATAGTACAAGGGTGCGTAACTGGTATAGAAAAATATGGTGTTTTTGTAAACTTAGATGAATACTACACAGGATTGATACATATTTCTGAAGTATCTGACTTATTTGTCAGAAATATTAGTGATTATGTAGAGGTAGGACAATTAATTAAATGTAAAATTATTGATAAAAATGAGGAAGAAAAACACTTAAAGTTAAGTATCAAGGATATAGATTATCAAATAGGCAAAAAAAGATTGAAAAAAATAGTTGAAACAAAAAATGGATTTAATACTCTTAAAAAAGAATTAAATTCATGGACTGAAGAAAAACTACAAGAAATAAGTAAAAAAGCTTAAAAATACTAAAAAAGATTGACAAACAAAGCAATAATTGGTATATTTAATAACGTCAATGACTGACAGGACGGGCGATTAGCTCAGTTGGTTAGAGCACCTGCCTTACAAGCAGGGGGTCACAGGTTCGAGTCCTATATCGCCCACCATTTTTTGCCGAAATAGCTCAACTGGTAGAGCAACTGACTTGTAATCAGTAGGTTCCGGGTTCGATTCCTGGTTTCGGCACCATTTTTTTGGAGAGGTAGCGAAGAGGCTAAACGCGACAGACTGTAAATCTGTTCTCATTGAG
>CAZALI010000006.1:0-49715 GCA_964486215.1 uncultured Muribaculaceae bacterium | reverse complement strand
AGCTGGATAGAGTGTTTGGCTACGAACCAAAAGGTCGGGGGTTCGAATCCCTCCGAGCGCACCATTTATCGGGAAGTGGCTCAACTTGGTAGAGCACTTGGTTTGGGACCAAGTGGTTGCAGGTTCAAATCCTGTCTTCCCGACCATTTAAACATAAAACTCAGTATTCATGCTGAGTTTTTTTGTTGGCTGTAATTTTACCAAGGTAATTTAGTATATAGTTTTTCAATATCTTTAGCATTAATCGAAAAGTCAGTTCCTCTATCATGAGTAGTACCAAATCTTTTTCCACTTTTAAAGTAAGAAACCTTAAAATTGACATTAATAATACCTTTTTCTAATAATGTCAAAAAAGTATCAAAACTATTCAATTGATAGAAATTAATCCACTTGTAATTATAATACTTACCTCCATGATTATTTTTTTCTTCACCATATATCACTGCTAGATACATTAGTTTTATTTTAAGTCTTTCTTCCAAAGATTTAAAAGACCATGAAACATTAATATTTAAGTCATCATCATTATTATCATATCCAATTAAATCAACTTTTTCTTCCATCCTGTTAATAACTAATTTAGCGCGATGATTATAGCCAATATGCTTGTATTTGCTAGCATTTACACTTACATTCAATACTTTATATTTGTGGTATTGTCTGTCTGGATAACCTAATATATTCAATACTCGCTTCATAGGAAATAAATAATCTCCATCAGGAGCAATGCTAAATAAATGAATTTCATTGTTCCCAAACCTATTGATTGTTTTAATCTCTATACTTTTATAATCAGGTACTGGAAAATTATCTTCAGGTTTGTTTATTAACCTTTCAAACATATTACCAATTCCACCGACAGTAGTATCCTCACTTTTAATCCAACCCATACTTCTTACTTGAATAAATTTTCTCTTTAACTCCAACATATCATAAATTATTATTATCTAAAACAAATCAATATACACTTAATATATATTTTTTACAAAAAAAAATATGATACAATGAAACAGAATAATGTAAGAGCATAGGAAATCAAGCTAGAGATAGGAAAATTAGAATAAAATATGAAGCAAAAGATAATAATTAAAAATGTTGGATTCTTAAAATAATAAAAGTGCAAATATATTACTACTAGCTTAAAATATACTATGTAAATAAATGTCAAAGCAAAGCAAATTAAATATAAGAGATTGTTAAATATAATAAAAAACTGTAAAATAAAATAGAACGGAGGCTAATAATATGAGTAAAGCTATGAGAAATATAATTTTTATTTTAATAGTAATAATATATAGTCTATCAGTAAATATTGTTCATGCTGAAACAGGTGGCTTTAAAATAAAAAGAGAAGTTCATGGAGTAACAAATCATGTTGATAATGTATTTACATACAATGTAGAAAATGCTACTGAAAGTGAAAGACAAGCTAGCAATTTACCAAGCAATATAAAAGTTAGAGTTGATAGTGATCCGGATTCTGTTAATTATGCAACTGGTTATGGATTAATACCAGGAAGTATGTGGGAAGGAATTACTTATCCAGAAAATGGTTTATATGTATTCAAAGTTCCAGAAGTAGCATCAGCTGACTCAACTACATATCCATTAGCAAAACAAGTTTATTACGTTCAAATATATGTTAAAGATAATCCAGATACGGGTAGGAAAGAAATCACTTATGTTGGATCAAAGCTAAATAATCAAGGATCAAAAATAAAGCCAACTAATGGTCAATCAGTTGATCCACATAGTGGAGAAGTTCAATACAGAAATGATACTGAATATGACAATTTATATACTTCAGAAGCAGCATTTACTAATATCACAATTAAAAATGATATAGAAGGAACAGAAGCAAATAAAAACAAGTATTTCAAATATAGAGTTGTAATCGAAGGTGAACCAGGAGATCAATATATAATCAAAGGTCAAGATCCACAGGTAACTTTTAAAGGAAAAACAATAACAACAAAATCAATATATACAGTTGGTGAAGAGAACTACATTTATTTAAAAGCAGGACAAAGTGTAACAATCGGTCGTGCCAATGACGATTTAGATCAGATTAAGATAGGTACAAAATACAGAGTAACACTAGTTGAGAGAGATGACTATAAACCATATATAGATGGCGATGAAAGTGATAGTACTGATAAAACAGCAGGCTCTAACCCTAAAACTAATACAATACATTTTGTTAATAGAAAAGGAATGGTTCTTCCAGACTTTGTAACAAAGATAGTCCCTCTTGCTTTATTAATAATACTAATAATTGTCTCAGCATATGTAATTATAAAGAATAGAAATATAGAGGAAGAGTAGTTTAATTATAAGGAGGATTAATATGAGTTTAAAAAAAATATTTATTTTACCAATTCTATTAATAATTGGAATGCTAATGATAACAAACGTCAAAGCTGCAGGTTTTAATGTTACTAGAAATGTGACTAGTGTTTCCAACCCGGTAACAAACACGTTTACTTATTCTGTTGAAGCTAGCCCTTCAAATCCTGCTACTGTAGCACCACCAGCAGGGGGAACAGTTGTTATGACAAACCAGGCAATTAGTGGCAATATAGCTACTAAAACAGTTGCTCCACTAATTTCTGAAAACGCATGGAAAAGTTTAAATTATCCACAACCAGGAACTTATAAGTTTATTGTAACAGAAACTGGAAGTACAAATACTACACTATATCCACTAGACAATAGTAGTTATACAGTAACAATATATGTTGTTAATGAAATGCAATCTGGTATTCCAACTGGTAATTTAACGGCAACTTACATAGGATCACAAAAAAATGGGAGTGGAACTAAGATAGATGGCAATTCTAATGCTACATTTACATCAGAAGCAAATTTATCACAAATTAAAATTTCTGGTAGTGTAACTGGAGATGCAGCTCAAGTAAATGAATATTTCAAATATTTAGTTACAATAAATGGTAATTCAGGAGATACTTATACTATAACTGGACAAGATGCTAATGTATCATATGGTGGAAGTACTATACCAACATCTAATACATATACAGTAGGATCAACAAATTATGTATATCTAAAAGCTGGTCAAACAGTAACAATTGGTTTAAATGGTTCTATTGAACAAATCCCAGTAGGTGTTACATATTCAATTGTTCAACAAGACTCTGAAGATTATCATACATACATAAATGGTTCTACGACTGAGAGTAAAACAACTGGTAATATGACAGTATCTAATACAGTTGAATCTAATGCAATTAGTTTTGTTAACAATAAAGATGGTGATGTACCAACTGGAATTGTGTTAAAAGTATTTCCATTTATAGTTTTATTAATAATAAGTGGAATAGGATTGTATATAATCAGTAATCCAAAAGAAAATAAAGATAAAAAGGTCAATACAAAGAAGTAAGATGATATCTTACTTTTTTTGTAAAAACAAGTATTAAAAATGTCAAATATATTGCAATTATTTTTTCTAATATGTATAATAAATTTAGAATGATAATAGGAGGAATAATATGAAATTAAAATATTTATCATTATTTACGTTTATTTTAGCTTTATTGATGCTAGTAACCACAACAGTTAAAGCAGATGGATTTAATGCTACTAGAGAAGTTACTGGAGTTGCTACAAGTGTAACTAATACATTTACATATAGTGTTAGTGCAGACTCAAGCAATCCAGCAACAGTAACACCACCATCAAATACTACAATTAACATGCAAGGAGTAACACCAACTGGTAATACTGCTACACAAACAGCAGCACCATTAATTGCTGAAAGTGTATGGACAGGTTTAAACTACACAAAACCTGGAACATATAAATTTATAGTAAGCGAGTCTGCATCTAGTAATCCTAGCTTATATCCAAGAGATGGTACAACTTATACTGTACATATTTTTGTACAAAATACCCTTGATGGAAACAATGTACCAACAGGAACACTTACTGCTACATATGTAGGTTCATATCAAAACGGAACAGGATCAAAGATTTCTAAAACTAGTAATGCAACATTTACATCAGCAGCAGGTGGAACATCATATATTTCTGTAAGTAATACTTTAAAAGGTAATGATGCGTTTATTGGAGATACATTTACTTATACTGTTTCATTAACAGATTGTGTTGCTGGTCACGTGTATACAATAGACGGTGGATCAAACCCAGCTTCTATAACTATAGGTAGTGATGGTACTGGAAGTGCAACTATTACAGTAAATCATGGTGAAACAGTTACAATCGGTAAGAGTGGTAACATTGGTCAAATTCCAGTAGGAGCAGGATATTCAGTTGCACAAAATACTGGAGTATCAGGATACAATACTAGTATCAATGGTGCAGCTGGAACTAATACTGGAAACTTAACACTTGCTGGTTCATCAAATAATGCTGATTTCGTAAATACTAAGACAAGTACTACACCAACAGGTATCTTCTTCAGGATTTTACCATTTATTCTATTGTTAGCACTAAGTGTAGTCGGTCTATACTTTGCTATTAGAACAAAAGAAGAAAAATAAAAGTGAGAGTTATCTCACTTTTTTTGTAAAATAAACAAAAAAATAATCAAAAAATGTCAAATATATTGTAATTGTTTATCCCAAAATGTATAATTATTTTAGAAAATAGGAGGAATAATTATGAAAATTAAAAAGATATCACTATTAACTTTTACATTGGCTTTATTGATGTTAGTTACAACTACAGTTAAAGCTGCTGGATTTAATGTTACAAGAACAGTAACAGGTGTTACCAACCCAGTAACGAGTACATTCACTTATACAGTTACAGCTGATTCGAGTAATCCAGCAACAGTAACACCACCATCAAATACTACAATTGCTATGCAAGGAGTAGTACCTTCAAGCAATACTGCTACACAAACAGCGTCACCATTAATTGCTGAAAGTGTATGGACAGGTTTAAATTACCCAAGGCCAGGAACATATAAATTTGTAGTAAGTGAATCAGCTTCAAGTAACCCTACATTATATCCAAGAGATACTAGGACATATACAGTAACTATATTTGTTGAAAATAATCTTGGAGAAAATGATATTCCTACAGGAACATATAAAGCAACTTACGTTGGTTCACAAGAAGGTGGAACTGGAACGAAGATAGATGGTACACAGAGTGCTACATTTACATCAACTGCTGGTGGTAGATCATGTTTATCAGTTAGTAAGAAAGTTACAGGTAATGATGCTAATAAAGATCAATGTTTCTCTATGACAGTTGCTCTAACTGGCGTAACTGCTGGTGAAACATATAACGTTGTTGGAAGTACATGCAGTGGTAATACTGATATAACAGTAGCAAGTGGAAATACTACAGCTAATGCTACTATAAATATAAAGCATGGTGAAACAGTTACAATCGGTAAAAGTGGAAACCTTTCACAATTACCAGTAGGAGCTGGATATACTATTACAGAAACAGCTGCAACTACTGCAAGTGGTAATAGTTATACTACAACTGTAAATGGAACATCTACTTCTACAACAGGATCAAAAACAGTTTCAGCAGTAGCTTCATCTAACACTTATGAATTTGTAAATGATTCCACAGTACCAACACCAACTGGTATTATAATTAGAACACTACCATTTGTAATTTTAATAGCACTAAGTATAGTTGGAGTAATTGCTATAACTAAAAAGAGAAAAGAAGAGCAAACACAAAAGCAAGAACAATAAAAGTGAGAGAAATCTCACTTTTTTTTAATAAAAAAAGTGTCAAATCTATTGCAATTAATTATTTCCAAATGTATAATTATCTTAGAACAATAGGAGGAAATAAATATGAAAACAAGAAACATATCATTATTAACATTCGTTATAACTTTATTAATGTTAACAACTATTAACGTAAAAGCTGCCGGATTTAATGTTACAAGAACAATAACAGGAGTTGCAAACCCAGTAACAAATACATTTACTTATACTGTTACTGCTGATTCAAGTAATCCCTCAACTGTAACATTACCATCAACATTAACACCAAAGACAATTGCATTTACTAATACAGCACCAAGTAGTGGTACAGCTACACAAACAGCGTCACCATTAATTGCTGATACTGTATGGACTGGTTTAAATTATTCAAAGCCAGGAACATATAAATTTGTAGTAAGTGAGTCAGCATCAAGTAATGCTACTTTGTATCCAAGAGATACTAAGACATATACAGTAACTATATTTGTAGAAAATAACTTAAATAGTAGTGATAATACGCCAGATGGAACTTTCTCTGCTACATATATTGGATCACAAGAAGGTGGAACAGGAAGTAAAATAACAAGTTCACAAAATGCAACATTTACATCAGCAGCAGGTGGTAGAGCATATTTACAAATAACTAAGCAAGTAACAGGTAATGCTGCAGATGTAACTACATGCTTCCAAATGACTATCACTTTAAGTGGCTATATTAATAGTGAAGTATATAATATAAGCGGAAGTTCATGCCCAACTGGTACAAACAATGCAACAAGTGCTACAATGCCAAGCAGTGGAACAACAGCTCAAACTATTAAGGTACAAGTAAAACATAATGATACAGTTGTTATTGGTAGAAGCGGAAGTATTGCCCAATTGCCAGTAGGAGCAACTTATACTATTGAGGAAACTGCAGTTTCTGGTTACACGACATACATAAATGGTAGTAGTACAGCTGCAACTTCAACGGGAAGTAAGACAGTATCTGCAACACAATCAAGTAACAATTATACATTTAAAAATGATTCCACAGTACCAACTCCAACGGGTATCATAATCAGAACATTACCATTCGTAGTATTAATCGTATTGAGTGTAGTTGGAGTAGTTGCTATAACTAGAAATAAACAAACAGAACAAAAACAAGAACAAGAATAATAAAATGTAAAGTGAGAGAAATCTCACTTTTTTTATGCTAAAATATGTCAACTTGATTGCAATAATAAATTATGTATTATAAAATAATATTGAAAGATAGGACATAAATATGAAATTAAAATATTTATCATTATTAACATTTATTATAGCTTTATTAATGCTAACAACAATTAATGTAAAAGCAGATGGATTTAATGCATCAAGAGAAATTACTAACAATGGTGCAATTATTAACAACACATTTACGTATACTGTGACAAATGGATCTTCAAATCCAGCAACGGTAACAATACCTGGGACAGTTACTATATCTTTTAGTAGCAAAACACCAAGTAGTGGATCAGCTACTCAAACATCTGCACCATTAATTTCTGAAAATGCATGGCTTGGTGTAGACAACTGGCCTGGAACTAGTACAAAATTAAACTATACAAAGCCAGGAACTTATACATTCATTGTAACAGAAACTGCTTCAACCAATGCTACTATATATCCGCTTGATACTAACACTTATACAGTAACTATCTTTGTAGCTAACAACTTAAATGCAAACAATGAACCAGATGGCACATTTACAAAAACTTATATAGCTTCAGTAAAAACTGGAACATCAACTAAGATTACGAAAACAGGTACTGCGCCATTCACAAAAGCAGCCAATAGAGCATATCTACAAATAACTAAAAAAGTAACAGGTAATGCTGCTGATGCAACTAAATGTTTCCAAATGACAATTACTTTAAGTGGATACATTAACAGCGAAGTATATAACATAACCGGAAGTTCATGCTCAACTGGTACAAACAATGTAACAAGTGTTACAATGCCAAGTAGTGGAACAACAGCTCAAACTATTAAGGTTCAATTGAAACACAACGATGTTGTTAAGATCGGTTATGGAAATGGTGGACCACAATTACCAGTAAATGGTACAAATACAAAGTACACTATTGCGGAAACAGCCGAAACAGGATATACTACCTATATTAATGGTAGTTCTACAGCGGCAACTTCAACAGGAGAAAAAACACTATCAACTACACAATCAAGTAATAATTATACATTTAGAAATGATAAACAAGAGACAACTCCAACAGGTATCATAATTAGAACACTACCATTCTTAATCTTAATTGCTCTAAGTGTAATTGGAGTAGTTGCTATACTTAAGACTAAAAAATTAGAAGAAGATATACAATAAAATAGCTACTAAGTAGCTATTTTTTGTGTAAAGCAAACATTTATATACGTAAATATATTGATTATATTGTAAAAACATAATAGAATTTGTATAGAGAGTATAAGAGGATAAATTGGAGTTGTTTGTATGGAAAATAATGGAAAAGTTAAGAAAAACATATTGAAAAATAAAGCTATTGCCTTATTAGTAAAAATACTAGTAATAATAGCTATTTTTGTCATTACATTTAGCTTTATTTTTGGATTAAAGAGAATTACCAGTATAAATATGTATCCTAATCTAAAAGCTGGCGATTTAATACTATATTATAGACTAGAAAGAATGTATAACGTTGGAGAAGTAGTTTTAGTAAAACATGATGATAAAGTATCTATAATGCGTATTATAGCTAAATCTAATGAAGTAGTTGATATAAAAGATGGAAAAATAACTGTTAATAATATAGTAGAAGAAAAGGAAGCTTTTTATAAAACAAAAAAGAATAAAAAAGCTAGTATCGAATATCCATACACAGTAGAAGAAGGTAAATATTTTGTTGCCTACGATTATAGATCAAATAAAAACGATTCCAGAACTTTTGGTACTATAGATCAAAGTGCTATAAAAGGTAGAGTAATAGGTAAATTACAAATAAGAAATATTTAAAGCAAAAAGAATAGAAAGGAATAACTATGAAAAAGGATGTAATATTAAACAAAATATTAAATATTATTAATCACTGTGTAAATAATTTTGTTATTATTACTCTAGTTTTTTTGTTCCTTATAAGTTCATATGCTATTTTTGATAAATATCAAGTATATGAAGATGCTAAGATAAGTCAAGATATTGAAGACTTAAGACCTAAAGATGATGATGTTACATTCTCACTACCAGAACTTAGAAAATTAAATCCTGAAATAAGTGGTTGGATTAAAATATATGATACTAATATGGACTATCCATTTGTTAAAGGAAAAGATAATACTAAGTATTTAACATACAACTATAAAGGTGAGGATACTGGTGTAGGTAGTATCTTTATGGATTATAGAAATAACTTTGAATTAAAAGATGATTATACTATTATATATGGTCATAATCTACAAGCTAATCTTATGTTTAGTGGAATTACTAAATACAAGAGTAAAAAGTATTTTAAAAATCATTTAGATGGAGAACTACATACTACAAAAGGTGATTATAAAATAGAAATATTTAGCTATGCATTGCTTGATGCTAGTAAAGAAGATATATATGATTTAATGACCTATAGAAATGATCATAATGAACATATATTAAGTGTAATAAAAGATAAAAGTATTCAATATAAAGATATTGGTATAAAACCAAGTGATAAGTTAATATTGTTATCTACTTGTGATACTACGGGTACTTATACTAGATCAGTTCTATTAGCTAGAATTAGTAAAGTAACAGATGTTTTGACAAGTATTACTACAAAAGCTAGTAAGTTAGCTGATAATGAACTAGAAACTATAGAGGAAGAGGAATATGAAGCACCTCTAGTAAAAGAGACTCCAAAGCCTGCTCCTAAGAAGTTCACTATATCAATATATAATTTAGTATTAATTCTAACTGTAATAGTAGTAATTATAATATATATTGTATTGTTCTTAAGACAACGTAAATTAAAAAAGATACGTGAAGAAAAACTCAATAAGCAAAAAAATAGTGTAGTTATGACTCCACCTTCAGAAAACATAAATAATAATATGATTTCTTCACCACCAACTATTGATAATACAGTATCGAATCAATATAATGCTCAAAACAACAATACAGAACAAAGCATAACACCAAGCGTTAATCCTCAATCAACAATGAGTAGCGAATCAAATAATACAGAAGTTAATTCAAATGATGACAATTCAGATATTATATAGGAATGAGTAATCATTCCTTTTTGTTTACTTTTAAATTAATTTATGTTAAAATATCCTCTTTGAGGAAGTGATAGTATGTTTAATAGTCTAAGATTGAAGAGAGTAACGTATAATTTAGGCAACGTAGTAGAAACAAAAGAAGATATTACTTGTGCCGTAGATAATAAAAAATTAAAGTCGAGATTATTTAAACATGATAATCACTTATTATTAAAAAGTAAAAATGATCCTAAGCCAATAACTTATGTTATTTCAGATATGACTTTTTTTCCACATTTAAGGATTACTACGGAAGATAATATTGTTTTTATTAATTGTATATTTTTAGATGAAGTAACTATAGATAGAGCAAATACTGTTACTTTTACTAATAATGAATACATAATAAATGATAATAAATTTAGATATAATGATAGATTTTTAGTAATAAACAATACTAATACAGTTAATTTTATAGATGATAATTTACTTAATCATTCAATACAACCATATCCCTATAATATTAAAGTAAATTCAAATAATATAAAATTAGAAAGAACTAATTTATCTGGAAAGAATACTAGTCATATTAATTTTAATTGTGATGATTTAAGAATAACTGATAAAAGTACATTATCTATAAAAACCGGTTCAATTAAATCTAAAGATGTTTTAATTGACTATACTTCAGAGATAGATTCTAAAGATAGACTAATGGTTGATGTTTCTAATGAAATTATGTCTTTAGACAGAATTTCATGTCCTAGACTTATTTTTAATAGTATTTTAAAAGATAATAGTAAAGAAGAAAAGACTAATAAAGTTAAAATAAAAAGAATCTAATATAGATTCTTTTATTTATTTGATAGACGTATTAAATTAATACTTGGATGATTATTTATTCGCATACCAATTCCATCAGTACCAAGACCACTAGATACAAATAAATGAGTATCATTAATTTTATAATATGGATTTAAATATTTCTTAGATCCAGGCTTTTTAAATATACCTAGCGGTAATCTAATAGTACCATTCAAATTACCACCAGCAAGTATTAGATCAGGTTTTTGTTTTAATACATCATCTATAGGATCAGTCTCATTTATTAGAGCAATGGTATAAATATTATTATTAGTTTTCTTATAAGAAAAGCTTTTATCTATGTCAAGTCTTTCCTCTAATAAACTATCTAATCCAACTAATAGAATAGGTTGAGTATTATTTTTATATATTAAATCAAAACTATTAGCTAAGATAGTAAAGTCACTTTGATTAAATACAGTTCTAAATACCTCATCATCTTCATAACCATATATAGCATATTTACCAAGTTTAGCTTCAATACTATTTAAACTTTCAGTTAATTCTTCTTGGTCTTTTGAAGATATTTCATAATCTTCACTAACTAAATTACCAGTGAATACTACAATATCAGGTTTTCTACTATTAATAAGTTTTACTATTTCTTTTACTTTAGCTGAATCAATAGTAGTACCATACTTTAAATCGGAAAATTGCACTATTTTAGTACCGTTAAATTCATTTGGTACTTTTGTATTAATAATACGTTTTTCTTTCACAATAATTCCACCAGTAGATACATAAGTATTATAAAAATAGAAAATTAGAACTAATAGTATAAGTAAGATAATAAACTTAAATAAACCAATTATAAGTTTTTTTCTTTTTTCTCTGTTTAAATCAACATCGATAATATCTTGCTTATGATGATTTAATTCCTCTCTAGTCATAATCCTCACCAATTATATTTTATCAAATAATAGTAATATAATAAATAATATTTAGTTACTAACTGTCAAAAATATGGTAATATAAAAACAGGTGATAAATATGAAAAATAAAACGACATTATTCTTATTATTGTTTTTAGTATTAGTAGTTATAGTTCCATTACTTATAGTACTAATAATAAATATAAGCAAAGGAGGACATAAAGAAAATCTTCTTGATATAAATTACAATGTAACAGGTAATACTACTAAATTAAATAAATATAAAACAGATAATCCTCTAGTTGCGATGTATATTGAGAATTATGGATCTATTGTTATGGAATTATATCCAGATAAAGCACCAAATACTGTGAAGAATTTTATTGCTTTAACAAAAAATGGTTTCTATGATAATAATACTTTCCATAGATTAGTCCCAGGATTTGTTCTTCAAGGAGGAGATCCTACTGGAACAGGAACAGGTGGACCAAATTATACAATAAAAGGTGAATTTGATTCTAATAATATTAAGAATGACTTAAAACACAAAGAAAAGATAGTTTCCATGGCTAGAGGAGATGACAATGATTCAGCTGGTTCACAATTCTTTATTATGTTAGCTAATAATAGTAGCTTAGATGGCAATTATGCTGCTTTTGGTAAAGTAATAGATGGTTGGAGTAATATTGTATCAATCGTAGAAAATGAAGCCATAGCTGATCAAAATCAAGGTACATTAAGTAAAAATCTAACTATTAAAAAAGCTCTAGTAGATACTAGAGGAAAAGAGTATGAAGCTCCAAAAACAATAGTAAAATAAAATAACGAATTATCTTCGTTATTTTTTTATATATTCAATTGTCTTATCTGGTTCTAAAGATACTTTTAAGCATTTTTGGTATTTTTTATCCATCTCTCTATAAGTAACACCACATTTATCAAATATAAATTTACTAGCTTTAGTAGAATCACTATCAGCATACTTATCTGATAAATAGATAACTTCTTTTATACCACTTTGAACAATCTTTTTGGCACATTCATTACAAGGAAATAAATCTACGTAAATTCTAGCTCCTTCGAATTCTTTTTTATAACCTCTAAAGTTATCTATCGCATTAGCTTCAGCATGACATACATACATATATTTAGTATCAAGTGGATTACCATCACGTTCCCAAGGAAAGTCATCATCACTAAAGCTATTAGGTGCGCCATTATAACCAGCAGATAAAACACGATTATCACTACTCACAATACAAGCACCAACTTGGGTATTTGGATCTTTACTTCTTCCTGAAGATAATTTCGCAATACCCATAAAAAACTCATCCCAACTCAAATAATCATTTCTCTTTTTAGACATATCGTAACCTCCATAACTATTGTATCATATGGACAAAATAAAGAAAATATGATATAATATTGGCATTTGTGGGTGGTTAGTATGAAAGAAATATTTATAAAAGAAAGAGAGTTAGAAAAACTAAAAGAATATGAACTTGATAATAGTATAGTCACATCAGAGAGTAGACTATATTACTTAAAAAAATATTATAATAAACCAGATGTATTATTAAAGAAATTATTTAAACCAACAGATAAAATTATGGATACTAAGATTCAAACTATTAATACTATTTCTAGGAGAAAAGATCTAAAAGAACTAACTGAATTAGTAATACCAAAAGAATTAGTTATAGCCAGAGGTAAAGCTATAGGCTTTTCCATGGATGAAGTAGAAAATAGTGAAAATCTAGGAGTTATACTTAATGATGAGAAAATACCATATTCTAAAAAGATAGAACTATTAGAAAAAGTAGGTAAATTAGTACATAAAACTACTAATCTAAAACAAGACTTTTTCTTTGGAGATCTACATGAATTTAATTTTATAGTAGATAAAGATAATAAAATACATGCTGTAGATTTAGATAGTTCTACTATAAATGATAATACTCAAATAGAATCAAAATATTTATTATTAGATTATAAAATACGTCATATAAAGAAATACCATTCACTATATGGAGTACCTTTACCAGATAAAAATAGTGATATATATTGTTATAATATGATGATTATTAATACATTATCTAATATGAAAACACAGTGGTTAAAGTATGAAGACTATTATAATTATATAGAGTATTTATCTAATATTGGTGTAAAGGATAATATTATAGAGCCACTAAGTAAAATGTATACAGAACATGATAATGAATTAATTACTGATATTAAAAATAGTATTCCTAAAGACAAAGATATAACATATGATGGTTATAAAAAGTTATTGAAAACTAAGTAAAAATAAGATACAATATCCATAGAAATACATTGAAACCGAGGAAAAATATTAAGTATAACAGAGAGTTCATGGTAGGTGCGAATGAATATAACTGGTATTTTTTGTAGCGGTGGAGTTGAATAGCTGAATTTTAGTAGGTTATTCCGTACAGGCACGTTAAGCTAATGAGTATAAATTAAGGTGGTACCACGAGAAACTTCGTCCTTTTGGATGAAGTTTTTTTAATAGGAGTGATTTGATTGAAAATAGAAAGAATAATTATTATACCTGATGAAGATAAGATTAAGTCTAATCCATATATGGAGGAAGGTAACTTAGATTCAACTGATGAAATAAATAAATTTTCCAAGCTAAATAAATTAAATTATCATTTTCATACATCTCAGAGTAAAAAAGCTCCAGATACACTAGCTAGAATTGGCATTATGCTTGTAGAAATAATTGATAAAGATACTATTCGAGTGTATTTACCAGTAATAGTATCAAATAATCAAATGAAATGGTTAAATGATAATAAAAATGAATTAAAGAAATATAATTCTGTTGGAGTATACAATTATAAAAGAGGTAAAGATAAACCAGAGAATTTAATGAGTATATTAGAACTCGTAAAAGAAGCAGAAAATAAAAATATGAAGTATAAAAAAGGAAGTGGTTCTCATGCTAGATAAGAAATATGATCATATAAAGACTGAGAAAGGTAAGTATAAAATTTGGAAAGATAAAGGTTATTTTAAAGCAGATAATAAAAGTGATAAGACACCTTTCTGTGTAGTAATTCCACCTCCAAATGTAACAGGTAAACTACATATTGGTCATGCTTATGATACAGCTATTCAAGATGCTATTATAAGATATAAGAGAATGAAAGGTTTTGATACTCTTTGGTTACCAGGAATGGATCATGCTGCTATCGCAACTGAAGCTAAAGTTGTTAAAAAGTTAAAAGACGAAGGCATCGATAAATATGAGTGTGGTAGAGAAAAATTCTTAAAAGCTTGTTGGGACTGGACTCATGAATATGGAGATAATATTCGTAATCAATGGGCTGGACTTGGTTTATCAGTTGATTATACTAGAGAGAGATTTACTTTAGACGATGACTTAAATAAAGCTGTAAGAAAAGTATTTGTTGATTACTACAATAAAGGCTTAATATATCGTGGAGAAAGAATAATAAATTGGGATCCAGTCGCAGAAACAGCTCTTTCTAATGAAGAAGTAATTTATAAAGAAGAGAAGAGTGCTTTCTATCATTTAAAATATAAATTAGAAGATTCTGAAGAATACTTAGATGTCGCAACTACACGTCCAGAAACATTATTTGGAGATACAGCTGTAGCTGTAAATGAGAAAGATAAAAGATATAAAAAGTTTGTAGGTAAAAATGTTATTTTACCTTTAATGGATAAAAAGATACCAGTTATTACTGATGAACATGCTGATATGACAAAAGGTACTGGTGTTGTTAAAATAACTCCTGCTCATGATCCTAACGACTTTGAAGTAGGAAATCGTCATAATCTAGAGAGAATAGTAATTATGAATGATGATGCTACTATGAATGAAAATGTTCCTAAAAAGTATCAAGGAATGAGTAGAGAAGATTGCCGCGAAGAATGCATCAAAGACTTAAAAGAACAAGGACTATTACTAGAGATAGAACCATTAACACACGAAGTTGGTCATAGTGAAAGAACAGGTGTTATGGTTGAACCTATGATAAAAGAGCAATGGTTTGTTAAGATGGGTCCACTTGCTAAAAAAGTATTAGATTTTCAAAATGATAAAGAAAAGAAAGTTAACTTTATCCCAAAGAGATTTGAAAAAGTATTAAGACACTGGATGGATATATCATATGATTGGTGTATATCTCGTCAATTATGGTGGGGACATAGAATTCCTGCTTGGTATAAAGATGGAAAAACTTATGTGGGAATGGAAGCTCCAAAGGAAAAAGGTTGGGTACAAGATGAAGATGTCCTAGATACGTGGTTTAGTAGTGCTTTATGGCCATTCTCAACACTAGGTTGGCCAGAGAAGACAAAAGACTTAGAAAGATACTTCCCAACAGATGTTTTGGTAACAGGTTATGATATTATCTTTTTCTGGGTAGCTAGAATGACTTTCCAATCAGAATACATAATGAATAGTAGACCATTTAAAGATTGCTTAATACATGGTTTAATACGTGATAAACAAGGTATAAAAATGTCTAAATCACTAGGAAATGTTGTTGATCCATTTGAGATGATTGATAAGTATGGAGCCGATTCTCTTCGTTACTATCTCGCAACAGATGGTTCAATGGGAATGGATTTACGTTTTGATGAAGTAAAGCTTTCATCTACTTGGAACTTTATTAATAAAATTTGGAATGCTTCTCGTTTTGCTTTAATGAATATTGAAGACTTAAAAGAAATAAAACTAGAAGATTTAAAACCAGAGGATAAGTGGATATTAACGAAGTATGAAAAAACAGTTAAATCTGTAACTAAACATATGGATAAATATGAATTTAATTTAGCTGGTACTGAGATATATGATTTTGCTTGGAATATATTCTGTGATTACTATATAGAAATGGCTAAGTACAGCCTAGAGTCTAATACAACTAAATCTACTTTATGTTTTGTTCTATCAGGTATATTAAAGATGCTACATCCATTTATGCCTTTTGTAACAGAAGAAATATATACTAAACTACCAGTAAAAGATGCAGAATCTATTATGATTAGTGATTATCCAAAATATACTAAGAAATTAGTGTTTGAAACAGAAGAAAAAGTAGTAGATGATGAAGTAGAGTTTATTAAAAACTTTAGAAATGTTAAAGCTGAGAATAATATTACTAAAGAAATGAAAGTAATGTTTGATACAACAGATGATAATGAATTAGTTGTTAAAATGTTAAAACTAGAAAACAACATTGTAAAAGAACCATTAGGTATGAAAGCTTATAAAGTATTCTCAGCTCGTACTAAAGCTCAAATATTCTTTGAGAAGATAGAAACAGAAGCTGATAAAGCTGCCAAAGTTGCTCAAATAGAAATGTTAAAGGCATCTATTGCTAGACGTGAAAAACTTCTATCTAATGAAAACTATGTTAATAAAGCTCCAGCTAAAATAGTAGAAATGGATAAAAATAAATTAGCTGAAGAAAAAAAGAAGTTAGCTGAATTAACAAAATAAAGCAGACAAAAGTCTGCTTTTTATAATATAATTATTCTAGTAGGTGATAATATGAGTAAACTTTTAATAAGAGGAATTACAAGATTTATAATGGGCTTCCTCTTAGTATTTTTATTAATCTTTATCCCAGCTGGTTCATTAGAATTTTATAATGGCTGGTTACTTATAATTATTTTATTTATACCAATGTTTATCTTTGGATTATTTTTATTCTTTAAAAATCCAGAATTATTAAAAATAAGATTAAATGTTAAAGAAAAAGAAAGAGATCAAAAAGAAGTAATTATAAGTAGTGGAATAATGTTTATAATAGGTTTTGTATTAGCTGGCTTAAACTATCGTTATAACTGGTTTATGTTACCTAAAAGTATCTCTATAATAGCTTCTATAATATTTTTAATCTCATATATTTTATATGCCGAAGTATTGAGAGAAAATACTTTTCTTTCACGTACTATAGAAGTTACTAATAATCAAAAAGTAGTTGATACAGGTATGTATAGTATAGTAAGACATCCCATGTATATAGTAACTATAGTTTTATTCTTGATGATGCCTTTAGTATTAGGATCTTTAATATCTTTTATAGTATTCTTAGTATATCCATTTTTAATAGTAAAAAGAATTAAAAATGAAGAAAAAGTATTAGAAAAAGATTTAGATGGTTATAAAGAGTATGAAAAGAAAGTAAAGTATAGACTAATTCCATATATATGGTAGGTGAAAATATGTTAGTAATTGAAAGTATAATTTTATGTATAATATTTACTATAATGGTTTATATTATGTCTAGAGAACCAATAAAAACTATTTATAATTATCCACCTAAGATACAGGAAAGAGTAAAAAGCTTAAAAGAGTATAAAGATAAAACACCTACACAAGAAAATAAGATATTTATAAAACTATTAGCTAGTATTATATTTTTAATAATTATTTGTATAGTATTAAGATATATAAATGGATATACTACATTTATAGATAGCTTTAAAAATGGTTTTCTTCTTTGGACAATAGTTAATTTATATGATCTTATTGTCTTAGATATTATTTGGTTTTGCCATGATAAGTATTTTGTGCTTAAAGGTACAGAAGATATGACAGAGGAATATCATAATTATTTATTTCATCTTAAAGGTTTCTTTATAGGAGAAGTATTAGGTTTTATCATTTGTCTTATATCTAGTTTAATAATAAAATTAATTTTATAAATAATATGTATTATAATATAAATTTGGAAGTGATATTATGTTAATGGCTTTAAAAAGAGGAATAATTGTCGCAATAGGATTATTACTACAAATTCTATTAGTATTATTCACATATTTATATTTAGGAGATCATATAACTCTAATAAATATTATTTATCAAGTAATGGGCTTTTTAATTGCCTTAGGTTTAATTAAATATAGTAAGAGTTATTCTTATACATTACCTTGGATAGTAATAATACTATTATTCCCACTAGTTGGTACTTTGTTATATATAATAATTGGATACAATAAAAAGAGTAGTAGATTATTAAAACACATTGTTGAGAGTGAAAAAAATATTAAAAAGTATCTAAAACAAGATGCAAAGTTAGATAAAGAAATATCTAATATTAGTAGAATGAGATATATTACTGATTATAGTAATTTCCCAGTAACTACTAATAATGATGTAGCCTACTATAAAGTAGGAGAATTAGCTTTTCCAGAGATGATAAAAGAATTAAAGAAAGCTAAGAAATTTATTTTTTTAGAGTATTTTATTATAGCTCATGGTAAGATGTGGGATTCTATTTTAGAAGTACTAAAAGACAAAGTAAAAGAAGGAGTAGAAGTAAGAGTAATGTATGATGACCTAGGCTGTGTCACAACTCTTCCGGACTCATATCCTAAAGAATTAGCTAAATATGGTATTAAATGTGTTGTCTTTAATAGATTAAGTCCATTATCAGGTATTATTATGAATAATAGAGACCATAGAAAGATGTTGATAATTGATGGTAAAGTAGCTTTTTCAGGTGGTATAAATATAGCTGATGAATACATAAATATTGGATCTAAATATGGTCACTGGAAAGATAATGGTATAAAAGTATCAGGTGATGCTGTATGGAGTTATACAGTTATGTTTTTAACTATGTGGAATGCTTTTGATAAATGCGATAAAGATTTCACAAAGTATAAATATAAGTTTAATAAGAAAGAAAATACTGGTTATGTAGCTCCATATGGAGAAACACCACTAGATGATGAAATTACTGGTCAAAATGTTTATTTAAATATAATTAATCAAGCAAATGACTATGTTTATATATGTACTCCATATTTAATAATTGATACAGAAATGACTAATGCTCTAACTTTGGCTGCCAAAAGAGGAGTAGATGTCAGAGTAATAATCCCAGGAATACCTGATAAAAAAATAGTTTATTCTTTATCAGAAAGTTATGTAGAACCACTCGTAAGAGAAGAAGTAAAAGTCTACAAATATACCCCGGGTTTTAATCACGCTAAAGTATTTGTATCAGATGATCATATTGCTACAGTTGGTACTATTAATTTAGATTATAGAAGCTTATATCTACACTTTGAATGTGGATTATATATGGAAGACGTTAATTGTGTTAAAGATATTAAAAAAGACTTAGTAGATACTATATCTAAAAGTAAAGAAATATCTAAGAAAGAAGCAAAACCTTCTTTTATAAAATCAGTAAAACAAGCTCTTCTTAGATTAGTAGCTCCACTAATGTAGAAAATATTAAAAGAAGTAGTAATACTTCTTTTTTTTTGATATAATTTTAATATAGAGGATTGTGTATATGAATAATAATTCTAAAGCTAACAAAAAGAATGAATTATTAAAAGGTATTCTATTAGGAATAACCTTAGTTTTAGTATTATTAATTATTGTAATCCAAGTAGAAAAGAGTTTTACTTTTACTACAGAAGAACTACCAGAAATTAGTGATTTAGAATTACAAAGCAAAACTAATAATAAATATCAAACTATTATTATAGCTGATAATAAATATACTGGTATTAATGTAAATAGTAAGAAATCTGCTAAAAAACTAATAGAAAAAGACTCTATTAAACAAAAAGATACTTGTAGTGACAAAATTATTTCTATTGAAAATAAAATGATTAAAGACTTTGATATAACAGCTGTTAATCTATGTGAAATGGATGTATCTTTAGCTAATGAATTATATGATGTATTAGCTAAAATATACAAAGAATATCCAACTGTTAGAGGTTATATGACTAATATTAGTCTTAGGAATTCTAGTATAGAAAATGATAAAGTAATCGCAGCTTTTATACCTACATTTGAATTTGCTAAGTCAGATACTTTATCTACATATCCTTGGATATATAAAACAGAGATATTATTAAATGCTAATTACTTTTTAAATAGAGATAAATTATCTAATACTGTATTTGACGCAACTACTAGTGGTTATTTCCCACCTAATGCTACTATGTATTCTCCAGTAGCTCATGAATTTGGTCATTACTTATCATTTATTGCACTATTAAAAAAGCATTCTACTAAAGATCTTGTTTTAGTAGAAAAAGATGAAAGAAAAGAAGTATATAAAATTGCTTATGATTATTCTAAAGGTATTTATTCTAAAAAGATATTAGAAGAAGCTTATAATAATTATATTAATGATACTGGTAGTGAAATAAACTTTGTCACATGGTCTAGAACTATCTCTTCTTATGCTATTACTAAAGATGAAGATGGAGCTTATATCTATGATGAAACTATAGCTGAAGCATTTCATGATACGTATTTAAATGGTAATAATGCTAAAGATGCTAGTAAATATATTACTAATGTATTAAAAGATAAATTGAGAGGATAATCTATGAAGAAATTAATATTATTAATGTCTATAGTCTTAATCATTCTTTTATCTTTTCTTATCTATAAGAGAACTACTACTATTGAAACACTTAATTTAAATATAGATAAGTCTAGAGATACTATAATAGAATCTAAATTTAATAAAGAATATAAAATTTCTTTAAAAGATTATTCTAATAAAAGACTAGATAAAGAGATTAGAGAATTATCAAAAAAGACAACATATCTATTACTAGGTAATATTAATGAATCTAGTGAAGAATATTATCTAAGACATAAGAGTTATTCTAAATTACGTTATAAAAATAATAATTCTAAAGACATAGATAACTTTATAGCTGAAGAATCTACTGAGTATATGTTTGATATGCTTAATGAATTAGAAATAGATTTTTCAAGTATAGGTGATATTAAAGTAACAGAATCAAAAGACCTAGTAATCTCAACTGTAGTAGTACCAGATATAATTCTAAAGACTTCTACTAATAATAAAATTAAATATACTAAGAAGAAATCTAATTTAATATTAAAATATTATTTTAAGAAGAATAATGATAAGTATAAACTATACTATTTAACTAGTGACTTTAAGAATAATTTATATTCTTCAGAAGTTAGCTTTGCGATAAAAACAAATAATATTAATGATATATATAATTATAAAGATTTAACTAATATAAATGATACTGTTTATGAAAAGAATAAGAATAATATTATGAAATTAACTTCTTATAAAATAAATGAAGAAGTATCTTCTTCTATTGGAGTATTAATAGATGATTCTATTTTATTAACTACGTATAATTTTATAGAAAAGTCTCTATTAGATGCAGATTTTATAAGTATTAAAACAGTTAATAATAGTACAGTTAATTATGAAGGAATAATAACTGCTAATAAGAAATATAATTATGCTTTAATAAAACTAAAAGGAAATAATCTATCTACTACTAAGATAGGAAAAATTCCAGATATAGAAGAAGCTAGTTTAGAAGTATCTAATATTGATAATGAAATAAATACTAATAAAGTTCTAGTTATAGGTAATAAGAATAATATAAAGACATCTATTGATAATTATAATAATAGTCTTTTATATGATAAAAACTCTAATTTAATAGGTTTATCTATTAATGATGAATATATTAATAGTAAAGTATTAAAAGCTATAAAAAGTACTTTAAATAATAAAATAGCTACTATTGACTTTAATAGTTTAAAAGAAGAAACTGCTCCTGAAAACAGTACTTATAAAGATAGAAATATTGTCTTACCAAAAGAGTTATTAAAATATAATATTATTAAGAAGATAGATAAGAATATTAATATACCTCTAGTTAGTTATACAAAAACAAGTAATAATATAAGTCTAAAGTATAAGAATAATATTAATAATTATATTTCTAATATGAATATCTTCTCATCATTAAAAGAAGATTTAGCTGATTATAAAAAAATATATAGTAGTTCCAATAAAGAAATATATCAAAATAGTAAGTATAGAATAATTGCTATGAGTGAATTTGATTATTTAATAATAATAGTGGTGATCTTATGAATAAAATAAAAGAAAAGTTTAATAAAAAGAGTATATTCTATCTAACTACTATCTTAGTATTATTAATAGGTATAGTATTAATAATAGTCTTAAAACATATAAATTTTATTAATAAAAAGATTACTACAGATAATTATAATTTTTATTATGATTATACATGGCAAGTTATAAAGAAAGATAATAGTAATATTACTTTAAAGCATAATACTGATTCTCTTTTAAAGATTAAAATAACTACTTTAGAAGATTATTCTAAATATGAAAACTTAACTTCTTCAATAGATGATATTTTATATTCTATATCTAGTAATAATAAAGAAGTAAAGCTTATTGGTAAAGAACAAGTAAAAGTAAATAATAACGATGCTTATAAAGCTTTGTATAAGAAAGATAATAATACTATTTTAATTACTGTAGTAAAAGAATCAGATAAGTTAATATTATTTGAATATACTGCTAGTAATAAGTATTATGATCTAGTTCTAGATAGTGCTAATCATGTAATTAATAGTTTTAGACTAAGTCATAAGAAACTAGATTTATCTAAAGAAATTAATCTAACTAAAACAAATATTAGATGGTATCCAGATAGAGAATTAAATTCTAAGATAAAAGATCTAAGAGAATACACTATAGCTCATAATCATTATAAAGTTAGTTATACAATACCTAAAATATTTAAAATTATAAACCTAGATACAACAAAGAATTCTTATCTTTATAAAAATATAAAGATAAATACTAGTATAGAGAATATGAATATATATGAATATTTAAATAATAGTAAAAATAAAAAAAATATATATTATAACTATGACTATCTAAAGGAAAAAGATGATTTCCATGAATATTTAAATCAAGTAAAAGAAAATGAATACTGCTATAAAAATACTTATTATATAAATAAACATATATATGAAAATGTAGAATTAATTTATTCACTAAATAAAGATCATATATTTATAGTAAAATTATCTAGTAAAAAATCTTCCATTACTAAAGAATTGATTCATAAGATAAATTTAATTAAGTATAGTAATTATGCTAATAACACTAACAGAAATATCAATAGTAATAAATTAATAGGAGAGTTACAAGACTTTATAGATAATGATTATAAAAGAATAGAATCAGTAATTATAAAATTACCTACTTATTATGAAGAAATAGATCATAATAATAATCTATATGATATTAGATATTATGAAGATAATACTGTTAAAGTTAAGTACTATAAGATATTAAATATTAAATCAAATAATAAACTTATTAATAAATCATATAGTAATAAAAAAGTATATGGTCCATATAAAGAATTAGTAAAAGAAGATAATCAAATATTTTATAATAAAGAATTTATTACTTATTCTGGATCTTATACTGATAAAAATAAACTTTCAATTTTTACAAAAATATTGTATTATAAATTAGAGAATAAATATTTAGTTATAGAGATAGAAAATACTAGTAGTGTTGATGATATATTATATAACTTGACTGATTTTGAAGTTATAATTTAATATCAAATAATATGAAGGAGGGATAATATGAATTGTCCTAATTGTGGTAGAGAGATAACTAGTAATAAATGTCCATATTGTGGTTATGAACAAATAGTAAATAATTATACTGCTCAAAATAATTTAAATAATCAAAATGCTGAAACTCTTCAAATGAATGAACAAACACCTGTAGAAAAACAAGAGACAGTACCCGTAAATAATACACAAGTAGTAGAAAATACTCAAGTTGAGGAGCAAACACCCAATCAAGTAACTAATAAAGTAGAGCCACCAAAACATTCTATTGCTCCATACTTAGTAGTAGTACCCGTAATATTAGCTATTGTTGTCGCAACTACTTATTACTTTACTAAAATGAAATTAGATAAACCACCAGTAGAAAGAAAAATATCTACTGTATACTTAGATGGTTATACTTATAAATTACCAGAACCATTAAAGTATAGTATTGAAGAGAATAGATTGATAATTACTAACAAAGAAAAGAATTATAGATTAATAATTTTACCTACTAATAATACTTATGCACAATACAAAGCTAAAGTAAAAGCCCTTCAAAAACTTTATACAACGCAAGGCTATAAAGTAAAGAAACCTCAAACCAAAACATTTAGTAAAGTAGAGTACTTAACTATGGAGATGGCTAAGGACGGAAGAAATTACTTACTAACTATAACTGAGGGAGCTAATGCTAACTCATACGTCATAGTAATAGAAACAGGATCTAATAATATTGATTATTCTATTCTAGAAGACATGACAGAAGTAATTGAGTCTATTTCTTATAAAGCTACTATATCTGCTAGAATGCTACCAGAAGAAGATGGCTTACTAGCTGCACATAAAGTCTTAATAAAATAGACTTTTTTTCTTTTTAGTTAATAATATTTAGAGGTGATATTATTAACTATAAAATAAAAGACATGCCACTTACAGAAAGACCTAGAGAAAAACTATTACTTAGAGGTAAAGAAAATATGTCTATAAAAGAATTAATTGCTATTATTCTAAAGAGTGGTACTAAGAATATAAATGTAAATGATTTAGCTCTAGGTATTATTAAAAAATATAATATAGATGATTTCAAAGATATAAGTATAAATGATTTAATAAAAATAGAAGGTATAGGTAAAGTAAAAGCTATAACTCTAATCGCAGCTATTGAGTTAGGAAAAAGAATATATATGAAAGAACCAACTCTATATAAAAAGTTATCTACACCACAAGATATTTTTATAGAAACAAAATATTTATTTAATAATTTAAAACAAGAATACTTTTATTGTCTATATTTCAATAGTAAACAAGAACTAATAGGTAAAAAGTTATTATTTATGGGTACAGTTAATCAAAGTATTACTCATCCAAGAGAAGTATTTAAAGAAGCTTATAAGTTAAGTGCTTCTTCTATTATTTGTATTCATAATCATCCTAGTAATGATATTACTCCATCTAAAGCAGATATATATTTTACTAATAATTTAGTACAAATAGGTAAAATTCAAGGTATACCAGTACTAGATCATATCATAATAGGAGAGGATAAATACTATAGCTTTTATGATAATAATCTAATAAAAGATTGACAATATGAATAATATTCGATAAAATATTATATGTCTGTGGGGCATTAGCTCAGCTGGGAGAGCGCCACGTTTGCACCGTGGAGGTCAGCGGTTCGATCCCGCTATGCTCCACCATTAGATTATAAAGTCGTTATATATAACGACTTTTTTTAATTAAAATAATAATATATTTTTCTAATAAATTATGTTATCATTATACTAGGTGATAGTATATGGAGAATAATGTTATTGTTAAACTTGATAGCATTACTAAGCAATTTGGAAATAAGAAAATATTAAAAAATATTTCACTTGATATATACGAAGGAGAATTCTTAACATTCCTAGGGCCATCTGGTTGTGGTAAAACGACTATCTTAAGAATAATAAGTGGACTAGAAGAAGCTACTAGTGGGAAAGTATACATAGATGGTGAAGATGTTACTAATGATCCTCCAGCTAAAAGAAAAGTAAATACTATCTTCCAAAACTTTGCTTTATTTCCACATCTAACTGTTTGGGATAATATAGACTTTGGTCTAAAGATGAGTAAAGTTGATCCTGAAGAAGCCAAAGCAAGAATAAAAAAAGCTATTAAATTAGTTCAACTAGAAGGCTATGAACATAGATATCCAAGAGAGTTATCAGGAGGACAACAGCAACGTGTTGCGATAGCTCGTGGTATTGTTATGAATCATAAAGTTTTATTATTAGATGAAACTCTATGTTCACTAGATTTAAAACTAAAAAGAGAAATGCAAATAGAATTAAAAAAATTCCAAAAGAAACTTGGCATAACTTTTGTATACGTTACACATGACCAAGATGAAGCTCTTACTATGAGTGATAGAATTGTTGTTATGAATAATGGTGTCTTTGAACAAATAGGTTCTCCAAAAGAAATATATACTAATCCAACATCTGCTTTCGCAGCTGATTTTATTGGTGAATCCAATATCATAAAAACAGAGATAACTCATATTACTAAAGATAAAGCTTATTTAAAAATAACTGATGATATAGAAGTATCTGTACCAAATAAAGATTATAAAGTTGGTAAATGTACTCTTGTAGTCAGACCAGAGAATTTTAATCCTCATAAAGCTGAAGTAAAAGATTCATTCACTGGTATTATAGAAAACTATATATATGATGGATCTATCGTTAAACTAGACGTTAGAGTAGGAGATAGATTAATCAAAATAAATGATTATGATCATGATGTCTTTTCTGAAGGAGAAAAAATATATATAGACATGGATGAAGATAGAATTACAATTATAGGTGATAACAATGAATAAGAATAATAAACTAGAAAAAGCTATTTTTACATTACCTGTAATTATATATAGTTTATTACTAATATTAATACCACTTTTATATGTATTATTAATTAGTTTTTATAAGAGTGATTCATACGGAGGTATGATTCATACTTTAACTTTGTCTAATTATTATGAAATATTTAATATTACTTATATAAGAATATTTATAAAGTCTATAGTAATAGCTTTAACTACTACTATAATTTGCTTATGTATTTCTTATCCATTTGCAATAGCACTTATGGATAAGAAAGAAACTACTCGTAATTTTATTATTAAATTAGTAATGGTTCCATTCTTAATGAATTCTTTAATTAGAACTTATGGCTGGATTACTTTACTTAGAAGAAATGGTCTTATAAACAGTGCATTACTAGGATTAGATATTATCAATACACCACTAAGTTTAATGTATAATAATTTTGCCATAATAGTAGGCATGGTTTATACATTATTACCATTTATGATATTACCTGTATATAGTGCTGTATCTAAAGTGAATCCTACTTTAATAGAAGCCTCATATGATTTAGGAGCTTCTAAACTAAAAACTTTTACTAAAGTATATTTACCACTTACTATATCAGGAGCCTTTAATGGATCTCTAATGGTATTTATACCAGCTATTGGTTATTTCTTTATAACTGATATTCTTGGTGGTGGAAAAATAATGATTATAGGTAACTTAATAAAGAATCAATTCTTAACTGCTAGAAACTGGCCTTTTGGTGCAGCTATATCTGTCTTCCTAATATTAATGACTTTTGCTCTTATAAAGATTTATAAGAAATTAGGTGGTCAAATGGATGACTTAGGAGGAATGTAGATGAAAAAGAATAAATTTATTAAAAATTTAATTATAGTTCTTACATTTATATTTCTATATGCACCAATAATAGTACTAGTACTATATTCATTTAATAAATCTGAAATGAATATAATATTTACTGGTTTTACTTTTAGATGGTATAAAGAATTATTTTCTAATACTGATTTATTAGAAGCATTTATGAATACTTTGATTATAGCCTTTACTTCAACTATAGTATCAACAATCATAGGTACTATATCAGCTATAGGTTTATATAAATTTAATTTCCCATTAAAAAAACTAATAAATGGATTAGTATATATTCCTATTGTCATACCAGAAATAGTACTAGGTATTTCTTTACTTAGTGTTTATACTATTGGTAATCTAAAACTAGGTATGGGAAGTTTAATCTTATCTCATATAGCTTTTTCTATACCATTTGTAATAACTAGTGTTCGTTCTACTTTGAACTTATTACCTAAAGAATATGAAGAAGCTGCCTATGATCTTGGAGCCAACAAATTTAATGTATTAACAAAAATAACTTTACCACTAATAACTCCAGGTATTATTAGTGGAGCAACTCTAGCTCTTACTTTATCACTTGATGATGTAGTTATAAGTTACTTTACAGCTGGACCAGGTAGTAATACATTACCTCTACACATATATAGTATTATAAAAACAGGTATTACTCCTGATGTAAATGCGCTATCTACTTTGATGTTACTAGCTACAGTAATCATTTTGACAGTATCAGCTATGTATCAATCAAGAAAGATAGCTAGTAGAGGTGGTAACAGATGAAAAAAGTTTTTGTATTAATAATACTTTTATGTACAATATCTCTTTTCTTAACAGGATGTAGTACTAAAAAATATTCATCAGGAACAGTAAATGTCTTAAACTGGTCTTCATATATCCCAGATGATGTTATTAAAGATTTTGAAGAAGAGTATAATATTAAAGTTAATTATGGAACATATTCTTCTAATGAAGAATTATTAGCTAAACTATCTTCATCTAAGCCAGGTACTTATGATGTTGTTTTTCCTAGTGACTATATGGTTGAATTAATGATTCAAAAAGACATGTTAAAAGAATTAGATAAGTCTAAATTAAATAATTTTAATAATATTAATCCTATCTTTTTAAATCAAGAATATGATAAAGGCAATACTTATTCTTTACCATTCTTACTCGCAACTAGTGTTATAGTTTATAATAAAGAAAAGGTAGATAGAATTAATGATTATTTTGATTTACTAAATAATAAATATACTAATAATATAGTCTTATTAGATGATGAAAGAATAACTATAGGAGCTTTCTTACAAGCTACTGGTTATGATATGAATGATTATAGTGATAATCATCTAGAAGATGCTTATAAATTTTATAATAAGTTAAAACCTAATGTTAAAGCTTTTGATAGTGATGCTCCAAAGACATTTTTAATAACAGGAGAAGCATCTATTGGTGTTATCTGGAATGCTGAAGCTATTCTTGCTAAAGAAGAAAATGAAAATATTGAAATAGTTTATCCCAAAAGTGGTTATGCTTTAAGTATGGATAATTATGTTATTACTAAAGATAGTAAGAATGTAGATAATGCTTATGTATTTATTGACTATTTATTAAGAAGTGAAATATGTAGAAGAATAATAGCTGAATATCCATATATATCTACTAATAAGAATGTTAGTAACTATTCAAGAGAAGAATTAATAAATATTATAAATAATGGAAGTTATGTTAAAAATGTAGATGAAAATATCAAAAAATTTGACAGACTTTGGGCAAAAATGAAGTAATGCACAAATAATTGTGTCTAAGTACTTCTTTTTTAGTTGAAATTTTTTCTAATAAGTTCTAGAATTTATAATAGGAGGGAGAATATGAAGAGGGACTACATATCAACACAAGATTATACAAAGCAAGAGTTATTGGATATCATTAGATTAAGCTTATTAATAAAAAAGAATATTAAAGCTGGATATCCTCTAAACGTTTTGTATCATAAGACACTAGGTATGATATTTGAACAAGCATCTACTAGAACAAGAGTGTCTTTTGAGACTGCAATGACTCAATTGGGTGGACATGCTCAATACTTAGCTCCAGGACAAATACAACTTGGTAAACATGAATCTATGAAAGATACATCTATTGTTTTATCAAGACTTGTAGATGTTTTGATGGCTAGAGTAATTGAACATAAAACTGTTGTTGAGCTTGCAAAATATTCATCTGTACCCGTACTTAATGGTATGAGTGATTGGAATCATCCCACACAAGAAATGGGTGACATAATTACCATTTTCGAACACATGCCAGCAGGTAAGAGAGTTGAAGATTTAAAGGTTGTCTTCGTAGGAGACTGTACTCAAGTATGTGCCTCACTTGGTATGATGATTACTAAGATGGGTGGACACTTCGTACACTTTGGGCCAAAAGATTTCCAACTTCGTGGTGATTATGTTGATATTATGGAAGAAAACTGCAAAGTAAGTGGTGGAAGTTACCTAATAACAGACAATGAAGAAGAAGCTCTAAAAGATGCTGACTTCATCTATACTGATGTTTGGTATGGATTATATGAATCTGAACTTCCAAAAGATGAAAGAATGAATATTTTCTATCCAAAATATCAAGTAAGTATGGATATGATGAGAAAATGTGCTCCTAATGCAAAATTTATGCATTGTTTGCCAGCAACTCGTGGAGAAGAAGTTACTGATGAAGTAATGGACGATCCAAATGTCTCTATCTGTTTTGATGAAGCAGAAAATAGACTAACTGCAATGCGTGGATTACTTGTATATTTAATGGGAGTAAAAGATTTAACAACTCAGATTTGTAAGAAAAATTTAGGTTTATAAAGGAGTGAAAAAACTAAATGAAAAAGAAAAAATTTAGATTAGTTGATGCCATATTAGGTACTGTATGCTTGACATTGGTTTGCGAATCTGTTATGCCTACAGCAGCTATTGGTAACACACAATACTTTTGGTGGATATTCTTACTAATTTGTTTCTGTCTACCATATGGTATGATCACTGCCGAGCTTGGTACTACATATCCAAGTGAAGGTGGAATGTATGACTGGGTAAAGAGAGCATTTGGTCCAAAATGGGCTGGAAGAGTTGCTTGGAACTACTGGGTAAACTTCCCACTATGGATTGCATCTTTAGCTGTCGCTGTAACAGATATTATTGCTGGTATGTTTGATGTTGAATTAAACGTTTATGTATTACTATTATTACAATTAGTATATGTATGGGTAGTAACACTATTAAGTACAAAGAGAATAGGTGAAAGTAAATATGTAGTTAACCTAGGTACACTTCTAAAAGTTGTATTATTACTAGGAATAGGTATCTTAGGTATTTATACATTTATTAAAACTGGTCATAGTGCTAACCCAATTAATGGTGTTGGAGATTTAATACCAGAACCTAACTTAGATAACTTATCATTTATTTCTATAATTCTATTTAACTTTATGGGATTTGAAGTTGTAGGTACCTGGGTAGATGATATGGATAATCCAAAGAAAGATATTCCAAAGGCTTTAATCTTTGGTGGTCTATTAATGGCATTATTCTATGTTTTACCTGCTACAGGATTTAATATTGCTCTAGAAGCTAATGATGACTGGGTAGGAGCTGGAGCTGAAATAGTAGTTGATGTATTAAATGCTTTATTTAAAGCTGCAGGATTAAGTGCTAGTACAATCTATGGCTTAACTATTGTAGCTGGATGTATGTTTATTTATACATTTGTTGCTAACATTGCTTCATGGTCATTTGGAGTTAACCAAGTAGCTGCTTATGCTGCTGAAGATGGTTCTATGCCAAAAGCTTTTGCTAAGACTAACAAAGAAGGAGTACCTGCACAAGCTGCTATTATTAATGGTATAGTTGCTTCTATAATTGTTATTGCTGGAATAATTGCTAATGAAGTTTCTGAAGATTTTGCTGTTGGATTTGGCTTATTCTTCTGCTTAAGTTGGATAACTTTACTAGTTGGATATATCCCAATGTTCTTAGCTTTCTTAAAGCTTAGAAAAGTAGATGCTAAGAAAGAAAGGCCATATAGAGTACCAGTAGATGGAGCTATGGCCAAAGTAGTAGCTATTGTACCATTTGTATTATTAATTGCTGGTATTGTGTTCACAATCTTTGGTGACTTTAGTATGGGTTATATAAAAGACAATATTCCACTAATAGCTGGTGTAGTATTATCATTTATAATTGAAGAGCTTCTAGTAGCTAGAATAAAAACTAAAAAAGAAAAATAAAAAAATAGGTATTCATATGAATACCTATTATAGTGGAAGGAGAATAAAATGAAACAATTAAAAACAACTCCTAAAAAAGATGGTTATAGAATGCCAGGAGAATTTGAACCACATAGAGGTTGTTATATGATATGGCCAGAAAGGCCAGATAACTGGAGAAATGGAGCAAAACCTGCTCAAGAAGTATTTACCGAAGTAGCTAGTGTGATTGGTAAATATGAGCCTATGACTATGATTGTATCAAGCGCTCAATATTCTAATGCTCGTGGTATGTTACCAGATTATGTTAGAGTAGTAGAAATGTCTAATAACGATTCCTGGGTAAGAGATTGTGGAGCAACTTTTGTTACTAATGATAAAGGTGACATTAGAGGCGTCGATTGGTCATTTAATGCCTGGGGTGGATTAGTAGATGGATTATACTTTCCTTGGGATCAAGATGATAAGATTGCTCAAAAGATGTGTGAATTAGAAGCAGCTGATAGATATAGACTAGATGACTTCATCTTAGAAGGTGGTTCAATCCACGTAGATGGAGAAGGAACAGTAATGACAACAGAAGAATGCTTACTATCAGAAGGACGTAATTCACACTTAAATAAAAAGCAAATTGAAAAAGTATTATGTGATTACTTAAATTGTGAAAAAGTACTTTGGATTCCAAGAGGAATATATAATGATGAAACTAATGGACATGTAGATAATATGTGTAATTTTGTTAAACCAGGTGAAGTATTACTTGCTTGGACAGATGACAAAAATGATCCACAATACGAAAGAAGTTTAGAAGCTTATAAGTATTTGGAAAGTGAAAGAGATGCTAAAGGAAGAAAGTTAAAGATTCATAAAATGTATATTCCATCTCAAATTCTAATTACTGAAGAAGAGAGTAAAGGAGTAGACGCTGTAGATGGTACTCTTCCAAGACAAGAAGGAGATAGAATGGCTGCCAGCTATGTAAACTTCTATACTGGTAATGATTTTATTGCTTTACCTATATTTAATGATCCTAATGATGCTAAAGCAATTAATTTATTAAAACAAGTATTCCCAGGTAGAAAGATAGAGCCAATCTATGCTCGTGAAATTCTTCTAGGTGGAGGAAATATACATTGTATTACTCAACAAGTACCAAAAGGAAAAAAATAAAGCAACATTAGTTGCTTTTTTTAATTGCTAAATTATAAATATTTTTAAGTTTATTTGCTACTTCTCTAATATCCATATCGTGAACAGCTTCTCTTCCAGCATCAGTAATATTAGGAAGCTCTCCAGAAATAATCTTTTTAATTTTAACTTCAAATTCATCAATATCTTTAGCTTTATAAACATCTACATTATCTTTTAAATATCCAAATACTGGTATATCTCTAACTAATGTTGGAGCTCCAGCAGAAAGTGCTTCAATAATAGGAATACCTTCAGTTTCTTCTAGAGTTGGGAATAAATATAAATCACATGCTTGTAAAGCTTCACAGATAAGACTATTATCAACATAACCAGCAAAGTACAAATTAGGAAGTTTAGTATTCACAGCCTCTCTAATCTCTTTTGGTACAAGTTTTAAATCTAAGTATCCAAACCAAATAAATTTATAATCAGGCATTCTCTTCGCAAGTTCAACAAAGTCAAGTATACCTTTTCTCTTTAGATAAAGTCCAATACCAACAATAATCTTATCATCAGGATTATAATTATATCTCTTAATAAATTTACTTCTACTAGTACTATCAGGTTTAAATTTAGATAAATCAACTCCATTAGAAATGGCTACTATAGGAGGTTTAACAGTACCATAACTCATAAGTAGTTTTCTAGAATACTCAGTAGGAGTAATAATATAATCTCCTAAATTGTAAGCACTTACTATTATTTTCTTAAATATAGGAGAAAATAAATTAGAACCAATAAAACTATTTTTAAAATCTTCTTCAGTAGAATGAGCATGATAAATAACAGGAATACCTTTTTTTCTACATTTTTTTGCAAAAGATCTTGACTTAGGTCCATACCAATTAATATGGACAATATCAAAATCATCATTAATATCAGTAGTATAAGGAATATTCTCTATCTCACAAGCTTTCATTTGATGTTTAACAGCTTTACCAAGCCCACTTTTTTCTAGCATCTTCAAGTTCTCTAAATAATATAAAACTTTCATACTATCACCAATAAAAATATAACATTAAAGTGTCTAATAAACAATTATTTCTTTATTTTAATAAATAAAAATGTTAATATTTATATAGTACAGAGGTGATTAATATGATGATGAGTGAAAATAATAACCAAAATCCCATAGTTAATCCAGAAAAACAAAAAGAAAATAAAACTATATTTACAATAATTGTAGTTGTATTAGTAATAGCTGTAATATCAGTAACAGGTTATATTGTTTATGATACTATTCAAAATAGAATAGCTGCCTATAAAGAAGCAGAGAAAAAGAAAAAAGAAAAAGCTAAACAACAAGAAATAGAGTCATTAGAATTAATATCTGCTGATGGAGAATATGTAACATCTATGTTTAATATTCTAACTAATGGTTTAAATAATAAATGTGGCTATGTAGATTACTTTAATAAAGACAGTTTTACTGTTAATGATCTATCTAATGAAAAAGTATTTGATATGATGTTAAAGAGTTATGAACAAGATAAGATAAAAGAAGGAGTTAATTTTGCTCCAGGAGTAGCTTTTACTGAAGAAGAATTAAATCAAAAGATAAAGAAATATTTTGGAAGCACTTATAACTATGTACATAAAAGTTATAAGTCATGTCCATCTTTTAACTATGATCCAACTAAGAAATTATATACTATTCCTCAAGTAACTTCATGTGTAAGAACATGTAAATATCCACATATAAAGAAAGTAACTAAAGCTGAGAAGTCAGACAAAGTAATGTATTTCTATGTCAGAGTACTATTCTCTGATAATACAGGTAAGTACTACAAAGATAGTGAAATGACTAATCAAATAACTAATTTAACTGCTGATGAATCAGGAAGGTATGATACAATTAATTCTAATTACTCACGTGGTAAACTTTATAAGATGAAATTTGTCAATGATAATAACAACTTTGTCTTCCAATCATCAAAGTTAGTAGAAGAGAACTATTAATAGTTCTTTTTTTAGTGTAAAAAATGTTAAATAAAAGTATAAATGCTTGTATTTAGACTATCAATAATGTAAAATGATAATAGAGGATATGTGTACGTAAGAACACAATCGGGTTCGGTAACAACACACATTCTTGAATATATTTGGAGGTGATATGATGGACGGCAACACAATTGAATACAACAAGGACAGTATGGTTCAACTAAAAGATGATTTGGATGAACAAATCACTAGATACAGTGGATTAATAGAAGATCTAACTGCAAACATTGATAGCATTGGAAACTATTGGGTAACTTCAGACACAGGTTCTAATGATGCATATCAAAATCTAAAATCAAATTATCAAAGCTATAAAGCAAGCTTAGAAGAAGGACGTAGTTTACTACAAGAATACTCTAATGCAATTAATGAACAAGTTGACAGATACCAAGAAGCAGAAAATAGAATTAATAACGCTATTGGCGAATAATTAGAAAGGATGTGTATTTATGGCATTTAGTTATACTGATTTATCAAGAATAGAAACTAAAATATCAGCTGATGCAGATGAATTAAGTAAAGTATTACAAACATTAAATTCTTTAATTGAAGATAATGTTGGAAATGTAACTACTTGGAATTCAGCAAAAGCTACAGAATTTAAAAATAAATGGCAAGATTTTGCTAATGAGAAATTTCCAAGATATGAGGAAAGTTTTAAAGCTCAAGTTAAAATTCTAGATACAGCTATCAAGAGTTATCAACAAGCTGAACAATAATAAAAGTACACTGTTTATACAGTGTATTGTAAGTAAAAGAATCTTCTTTTATTTACAATACCCTATATAGTAGGAGGTTAATTATGAATATTAATAGTATAAAATCAGATACACCAGTCACAAGTTTTATAAATGTTTCACAAGTAGAAGATGAAACAAAAAAACAATTAGGTAATTTAGAAAAAGTATTAGATAATCTTCGTAATTTAATGGACAACCAAGTACGAACAGGAGGATTAAGTATTAATGCTTATACAATTGGTGGAGAAGCTCCATTAATCACAGGTGGTAACGGAGTAAAAGTATCTGCTAAAACTATATATGATGATTTAGATAATTTAGAAGCAAACATTAAATCTCTAAAATCATCTATACCTAATAAAGCTAAAGCACATAAACTAGAAGAATATGAAGTATTAAAGAATAAAGTAACAGCTAGAATAAATGCTTTAGAAGAAACAAAGAAGATAAAGCAAAAAGCTTATGATGCTGCTACAGACCCAGCAACTAAGTCAACAGCCAAAGCAGCACTAGATAAAGTAATAGATGAAATAGAAACATGTAAGAAGACTCTAACAACATGTAATGACAAAATAAAGAGATATAGTTAGGGGGTGAAAATATGGCATTTAGTCTTAGTGGAAGTTATAAAAAAGCACAAGAGAAGAATAAAAAATATTATACACAATTAAAAAAAGATCAAAAGAAAGTTATTAATAGTATAAAAAAAGAAACATCAGCCGCAGCAAAAAAGGCAGCAAAAAATAACAAGAAATTTCAAATAAGTAAGACATATAAAAAAGCACAAGAAAGCAACAAAAAATATTATGCACAACTAGAAAAAGAGCACGCAAAACGAAGAAAAGCTGCAAAAGAAGCAGCAAAAGCAGCTAAGAAAAAACCAACGAAAATATCAAACAAATATAACAGTTATAGAGGCGCAGAAGGGCAAAAAAGATTAAAAAAAATATCAGCTGCGGATAAAAAGGCAAGAGAAAAAGCAAGAAAACAAGCTGCAGCAAAGAAAAAGGCTGCAGCAACTACAATACCTGTTAATGGAAAGAATTATACTAAAAAGCAATTAAAAGCAAAAAGTAAAGCTCAGAAAAAAGCTGCAGCAACTACAATACCTATTAATGGAAAGAATTATACTAAGGAACAATTAAAAAAACTAAAGACAAAATCTAATAAGCAAAAATTACAAGATTTATATGATAGAGGACAGATAAGTAAAAAAGAATTAGCTGGTCTTGGTTATACTATTAAAAATGGTAAAGTCATAAAAGCTAAGGCTGACTATAGTATCAAAGGAAAAGATCTTAGCGAAAAAATATCAGGAAACAATGGTAATAATGGAAATGGCAATGGTGATAGCAGATATATAAGCAAATCAAAAGGAAAAGGCGTAAAAGGTAGTATTAAATCTACTGCTAGTAAAGCAGCTATAACTGCAGTACTTGCTGGACATGGTATTGGTACTAAAGGTAAGAGAAGATTTGATGTTAGACTATTACTATATGGTGCTAATAAATTAGATGGTTTCTCATCTAAATATCAAGTAGATGCTACTACTCATTTACAGAAATATATAGCTAATTTAGAGAGTTATTTAAATGAATTAGGTAATGTTCATCAAAGTGCAAGTAATATATCATGCTTTAATGCCTCTATTACTATATTAGAGAAATTAAATAAAGACTTTAATACATTAAAGACACATGTAGATACACTTTCTGATAAGATGAGATCTATTGCTAAAAATATGATTAAAGCTGATGGATCTAAGACGTATGAACAAGTTAATAAGGAAGCTAAGAGCTTAAAGATTAATAGTAAAGATTTCAATGCTGCTACAGCTTCACTTATTAGTAGTTTAAGTACAGCAGAAAAGAAACGTCTTGCTAAAGTTATTAAGAAATTAAAGAGCTTAACAAGTGCTGAAGTATCTACTAAAGTTGTTAGTAAAATTAAGAAGACAAAAGCAGGAAAAGAATTCTATAAAGAATATGTAAAAGCTAATACTAAGACTACTAAGAAGTCTAAATCTAAAGTAAATACATATAAACCTGCAAAATATAAATCACGTGCAGCTTGGAAGAAGGCTTTAATAAGTAAATATAAGAAAGAAAAAGGTTTATCTGATGCTGATGCTAAGAAGATGGCAACTGCTCAGATGAAACTAAGAGAAAAATTAGCTAAAGGTAAAATATCTAAAACAGAATATAAAACACAAGTAAATAAGAAGTTATCAAGCATAAAAGCAAAAGCAAACTTAAAAGCAGATGAAAGTACTGTTAAGACTGAAACTGTAGAACAAATAAAAGCTAGAAATGGTGATAGTACTACTAGTAGTCCTGCTAAAGAAAGTACTACAACTACTGAAAATACATCATCAAGTTCAAGTAGTAGTTCATCAACTAGTACTACATCATCAAGTACTGGAAATAATACTACAACACAGGCATCAACTACTCAACCAAGTAGTAGTACAACAACAACTCAAACTAGTACTGGACAATCAAGTACTACAACTGAAAGTGCTAGTTCTACTGGTGGAAGTGCAGCAGCTGCTGCCACAGGAACTGTAGCTGGAGCAGGTGCTGGTGCTGCTGTAACACATAATCCTTTACCTGCAAGTAATCCACAACCACAAGCTGCATCTAATTTTGCAGAAAACTACAGTGCTAGTGAAGGTGCAAGTGCTTCTGCTACTTCAGCTCCAGAAAGTCAAGTAGATGAATCTGCTGATACTGGTGCTAGTGAAGAAGGAATTGACTTCAGTGATAACTTAGATGGTGAAGGCTCAGAAACAACTGATGATCTAACAGGATTAGAAAATGAAACAGATTCTGAAACTGATAGTGGAGTTATAGATGGACTTGAAAGTGACTCATCAAGTTCTAGTTCTAAGAAGTCATCTTCTGGAACAAGCCCTGTTGTACCAGTAGTAGCCTCTGTAGCCGCTGCCGGAGCAGCTGGTGTTGGAGCTAAGATTATTTTAGATAAACGTGCTAATAGTAATAATGAAGGCAACTTTGGAACTGAAAACTGGGATGAATCAAGTGGTGGAGACTACGGATTAAGTTCTGGAGATGTTGAATATTATGATAATGGTTCTTCTAATAAAAACGATAATTTAATAGATGATGATAATACAGATAGTAAATATGATTACAAAGCTGGATCTATTGATGAAGTTGATGTAGAAGAAAAAGAAAAGAAAGATGCTGAAGAAGGAATTGCTTCATTTAATGATAGTATTGCTTATGATGCTATAAGTGATGCTGATATTAATGCAACACATTAATAAAAAGAAAAGAGGGAGACAATGGAAGAAAAATATTTGCCAATAGGAAGTGTGGTTTTACTAGAAGGTGGAACTAAAAAACTAATGATAACAGGTTATTGTATGGAAACAGAAGAACAACCTGGAGTATTATATGATTATAGTGGTTGTTTATATCCAGAAGGACTAATAAGATCAGATGTAACTTCTATCTTCAATCATGATCAAATAAAAGAAATATTTTTCAAAGGCTATAATGATGAAGAAGGAAAAGAATTTCATGAAACTCTTCTTGAAGATATAGCTAATGGTGAACTTGAAGAAGATGACGAAGATGATTCTGAGGAAAATGATTTTAAGTACATTGATTCTTCTTTCACAACACCTGAAAAATTAGATGAAGAAATTGTTGACGAAGACGAAATAGATGAAGATGAAGAAATTCCTGATGAAGAACCAACAATATTAGATGAAGATATTTCTGATGAAGAACCTACTGAAGAATATGAAATAACTCCTGAAGAAGATGAGGAGTATGACGAAGAAGTAGAGGAAGAAATAGCTGACGAAGAGCCTACTAGACTAGATGAAGAGTCTGTAGACGAAATAGAAGACTCTGAAGAAGAAATAGACGAAGAACAAGAAGAAAATTAGAAAGCTTAGCTTTCTTTTTTTTATCTAATAGTATATAATTATATTGGTGATATTTATGAAAATAGAATATATAATTATAGTCGTTATACTAATAATAGTACTATTAGCTCTTATAAGAGCAACTCAAACAGAAGCTAAAATAAACTACAATAAATTAGTAGAATTATTAGGTGGAAAGGACAATATTATTAGTACTAAGAATAATATGTCTCGTTTTATAGTTATCTTAAAAGATGTATCTAAAGCAGATAAAGCTGGTATTCAAAAACTAGGAGCTAGAGGTATTGTTGAAATAGATAATGAATTAAAAATAGTACTTGGTAAAGACTCAAAAGCTTTAAAGAAGTATATAGATGAATTAAAGTAATTTAATTCATTTTTAACTTATAGGAGTGATGATATGAAAGAAGTAGCTTGGAAAAAGTATAAGAAAAAAGACTTAGATACTTTAAATGAATTAGCCGATGATTATAAAGACTTTATAACTAATGCTAAGACAGAAAGAGAAATAGTTAAAGAAGTAATTACTAGAGCTAAAGAATGTGGCTTTGTTAATTTAAATGATTATATTAATGACAACAGAGAAGTATTACCTGGAGATAAGATATATGTCAATAATAGAGGCAAATCTATTGCTTTATTTGTTATAGGTGAAGAAGATTTAGAAGATGGTATGAATATACTAGGAGCACATGTAGATTCACCTAGATTGGATTTAAAAGCTAATCCTCTATATGAAACAGAAGGCTTGTCATACTTTGATACTCACTATTATGGTGGTATAAAGAAATATCAATGGGTAACTATACCACTAGCTCTTCATGGAGTAGTAGTAAAAAAAGATGGTGAAAAAGTTAATATCTGTATAGGAGAAAATTCTAAAGATCCTGTTCTAGGTATTACTGATTTATTACCACATTTAGCTATGGAACAAATGAAAAAAGAGGCTTCTAAAGTAGTAGATGGAGAAAACTTAGATCTACTAATAGGCAGTATTCCAATCAATGATGAAGATAAAGAAAATCAGGTAAAAAGAACTATATTAAAAATATTAAAAGATAAATATGATATTGAGGAAGAAGATTTATTGTCATCAGAGCTTGAAGTAGTCCCAGCAGGTTCTGCTAGAGACTTTGGCCTAGATAGATCTATGATTATGGCTTATGGACAAGATGATAAAGTATGTGCTTTTGCTTCTCTAAAAGCTTTCTTAGAAGTAGAAAATCCTAAGAAAACTATTAGTTGTATCTTAGTAGATAAAGAAGAAATAGGTTCAGTAGGTTCTACTGGTATGGAATCTAGTTTTTATGAAAATGCTATAAATGAAATACATAATTTATTAGGTAATGATAGTATTTCTACTAATAGAACTTTATCTAACTCTTATATGTTATCTTCTGATGTTAATTCAGCATATGATCCACTATATGCAGATGTTATGGATAAAAATAATTCATCTTATTTAGGTAGAGGATTAGAATTTAATAAGTATACTGGTTCTCGTGGTAAATATGATAGTAATGATGCAGATGCTGAATACATTGCTAAAATAAGAAAAGTTATGGATGATAATGATATATCTTATGGTATAGCTGAATTAGGTAAAGTAGATATTGGTGGTGGTGGAACTATTGCCTATATCTTAGCTAATAAATGTGTCCATGTCATAGATGCTGGTGTACCAGTACTTAGTATGCATGCTCCTTGGGAAGTTACATCTAAAGCTGATATATACGAAGCATATAAAGGCTATATAGCTTTCTTAGAGGATATGTAGATGGAACGTCTTCAAAAAGTAATTGCTTCATCTGGTCTAACTTCTAGAAGAAAAGCAGAAGAATTAATAAAAGAAGGACATGTAAAAGTAAATGGAAATTTAATTACTGAACTAGGTACTAAAGTAAAAGAAAGTGACAAGATAGAAGTAGATAACAAATTATTAACTAAAGAGAATAAAGTATATTATTTACTTAATAAACCTAGAGAAGTACTCGCAACCACAACAGATGATAAGAATAGAAAAACAATTATAGATTTAATAGATGAAGATAAAAGAATATATCCAGTAGGTAGATTGGATTATGATACTACTGGGGCTATTATATTAACTAATGATGGTGAATTATCCAATATTATTACCCATCCTAATAATAATGTTGAAAAAGTATATATAGCTAAATTAAATAAGATATTAATTAAAGATGATATTATTAAATTAAAAAGAGGAGTAAAATTAGATAATAAACTTATTATTCCTAAAAATATAAAAGTAAAAAAGATAAATAAAGATAATTCTACATGTATTGTAGAAATAATAGTACATGATGGTATAAATCATGAAGTAAAAAGATTGTTTGAAAGTATAGGTTATGATGTTTTAAAACTAAAAAGAGAAAGAATAGCTATGTTGACATTAGATGGGTTATCTTCTGGTAAATATAGAAAAATAACTCCTAAAGAAGTAAAAGTATTATATTCCTTAAAGAAGTAGGTGATGTATATGAGCTGTAGTGATCAAGTTATACTACCAGTAATAAAAATAATTCAAAATGCTTTCTTTATTATAGAAATATTAGCTCCAGTTTTAGCAATAGTCTCTCTTGTTATAGTACTAACTAGAATGATGTACGATCCAGATAATAAGAAATTAATACATAATTTAAAAAATGCCATAATAGCTCTAGTAATAATATTCTTAATACCTACAATTATTAGTGTTACTATGATGATGTTAGATGAAAAAATTGAATTGTCAGCTTGTTGGAAAGCAGCTAGTAATTATAAGTTTTCAAAAGGTAAATATATTCCTACATCTACTAAAAAAACAACTAAGTTATTTAAAAATAAAAAGTATGAAGTAGGAGACCCATCAGATTTAGATACTAGTGGTCATCTAAAATTAACATACGAAGGATCAGCTAATCAAAAAGCTTGGCTTAAAACACTAGAAAGTACAGCTAGTGAATTAATAAAAATGAGAGCTGTATATAATGGTGCTCCAGGTGGAAAATCAATGGCAGATGCTAGAAGAATTAGAAGAATAGATTGTGCTCACTATATTTCTTATGCTATGCAAGAATTTGGTTTATTACCAAAAGGAAAAGTAATTTTTATAAGACACAATATAGAAGGTAATGGAGCAAGTTATATAAAGAAAAGTAAAAAAGTAACTATATCTTATCCAAAGAAAAAAGTTAATCAATTAGATTTAAAACCAGGAGATATTGTTGGTTATGGACCTAAGCCATATCATACATTTGCTTATGCTGGTAAAAAGAATGGTAAAGACTTATGGTTTAGTGCCGGACCTGGTGATGTAAGTGAAAAGAATTATGGCCCAAAGACAAAAGGTTATGGTAATAAAGTTATAATAGTTGTCATAAGACCTAAGTATAATTCTCTATAATAGTAGGTGAAAATATGAATTGTAATGATCAAGTTATATTACCAGTAATAAAAGTAATTCAAAATGCTTTCTTTATTATAGAAATATTAGCTCCAGTTTTAGCAATAGTCTCTCTTGTTATAGTACTAACTAGAATGATGTACGATCCAGATAATAAGAAATTAATACATAATTTAAAAAATGCCATAATAGCTCTAGTAATAATATTCTTAATACCTACAATTATTAGTGTTACTATGATGATGTTAGATGAAAAAATTGAATTGTCAGCTTGTTGGAAAGCGGCTAGTAATTATAAGTTTTCAAAGGGTAAATATATTCCTACATCTACTAAAAAACCAACTAAGTTATTTAAAAATAAAAAGTATGAAGTAGGAGATCCAAAAGATGTAGATGATAATGGTAATCTTAAATTAACAACTACAGGAGTAGGTAATCAAAGAGAATGGATTAATACCTTAGAAGCTACAGCTGATAAATTAATTGCTATGAGAGCTCATTATTATGGTAGTGCAAGAGCTCATTCTTTAGAAGCTGTTAAAAAAACTCATGATGTAAATTGTGCTAGCTATATATCACTTGCTATGCAAGAATTTGGTCTACTACCAAAAGGAAAAGTTATATACATTAGTGTAGATGGTGTAATAAAAGGTGATGGAGCAGACTATATAAAGAAAAGTAAAAAAGTAACTATATCTTATCCTGATAAAAAAGCTAGTCAACTAAATTTAAAACCAGGAGACATCTTAGGATTTGATAAAACCAAAAATCCTCATACATTTGCTTACGCTGGTAAGAAAAATGGCAAATACTTATGGTATACTGCTGGACCAGGTGATGTAAGTGAAAAAAATTATGGTCCAAAGACAAAAAGATATAATAATAAAATAATAGGCGTTGTCATAAGACCTAAATATAATTCAATATAAAAAAAGACTAATTACTAGTCTTTTTCTTCTTCTATTTCGATAGCACTTGTAGGACAAGAGTCAGCTGCATCTCTAACAGATTGTACATCATCTTCACTAACTTCTTCTACCTTTACTGAAGAAAGTCCTTCATCATTTATTTCAAAAACGTTCTCACAAATAGATTGACAAGCACCACATCCAATACAAGAATCTTCATTAATTTTTACTTTCATTATATCCTCCTATAAATCAATTATAACTAACTTTACATTTTCCGTAAAGTACTAATTATAATTATATAAAAATACTTCATATTATGATATTATTATTATAGAAGGTGATTAGTATGCGTAGAATGGATCGTTATAATACTAATAAAACGACTACTACTAGTTCTAGACGTGATAAGAATGAAGAACTATATAAAGAAGTCAGTTCTAATGTTAAATACGCTGATATTAGTGATGTTACTAATGCTAATGCCTATGATATATCTAATAGTAATGAACTTAAAACAAAAACTAGTAGAGAAGATTATCACAAATTAAAAGAATATACAAATATTGTAGAAGAACCCCAAGAAAAGAAACAACTAGATGAATTTAACTATTTATATAAAGATAAAGAAAATAAAGTATATGATATAAATACTGTTATGGAAGAAGCTCATAAGAATAGAAAAGATTTAGATGAAGAAGCTAAGAGAAAATTATCTAATACAAACTACAATATCTTAGCTAGTCTAAATAAAGAAGAATTAGAAAAGTATCGTGAAGAGAAAAAAGAACGTGTAGTACCACCAAGTGATGATGAATTAAAAGAAATAATTGATACTATAACTACTAAAACATTAGCTGGTGATTTAGCTAAAGAAACATCTGTTAATCTATTAAGTGATTTAATGGCTACTCAAGCTCTAGATAAAGTAGCTGCTCAAGTAAATGAAAATACTGATAACTTTGATTTAACTGAATCAAAATATCATATAGAAAAAGAAGATAATAATGAAACTCTAGATAAAGAAAAATTAGAAGAAGTAGAAAAAGAAAATAAAAAAGAAAAAGAAAAATCAAAACACAAAGATAAGATAATGGATAATGCCGATACTGATTTCTATAGTAAGAGTATGGACTTATCCACAAAAGACTTTACTATGTCAGATGAATTTGATGATGCTAAAACACCATTTATAGTAAAATTGCTTATAGTAATAATAGTCATAGCACTTATAGCTGCTGCTGGTTTCTATATTTATATTCATTATTTTAAATAAAATACTCTCAAATTATTGAGAGCTTTTTTTTTATATGATATATTTATGTATAGGTGAATTATATGGAATTAGAATTTATAACTAATGACTATATCTTAATATGGAACATAGTATTTCAACCATCTCAGTCTAAAGAATTAAATAGTCTAAAACATAAATTATGGAATAATTATCGAGAAGAATACACAGAGACTTACAATGAAAAAAATGATATATTTCTAGATTATAAGAATTTTATTCCTAAAGATGATACTATTTATAATATTGTTTTAGAAGAAGATATTTATACTAAACTAAAAAAAGAAAGTGAAAAGCATCGTAAAAACATCTTAAAAATCTGGGATCATAATAAAAGAAAAATAAATGATATCTTAAAAAAGACTCTAAGAAAAAATATAATTCCATATAATATATTCCTAGTACCAAAAGAATTAGATATAATAGATGCTACTATACCTAATAATAAGAATAGAGGTAACATTGTTATAGGTAAAGCAGAAGATAATGAGTTAAATTTATTATTAAATATTATAATGTTTATTATAAAGAAAGAATTACCTATAACCAAAGATAATGATACTATTGCTACTGCTATTATAGAATTATTAGTACTAAATGAAATTCCTACTATATTAACAGATAAAAGTGTTTATTTTTCAGGAAGAGAATCATTACTTGAATTAAAGAAACAAATATATCCATATTGGTTAATGTATTTAGGAGTAAAAGAAGAAGACTTTGTTGACTATATGAAGAGAGATAAAATAGCTTTTAATATGGATGATTATAAATACAATAAATATTTATCTCATAAAGATATAATGAGTTTTATAGACTATGTAAGAAATAAAATACTTGGTGATGTAATATAAAAAAAGAATAATAGGTACATAATATAATTACTGGAGGAACTAAACATGGATAATAACATCATAAAATTATTAGATAAAATAGAATTTACTAAAGATAATTATAATTATTTTTCTGATGCTAAATTAAAGAAAATAAAAGTATTTTCTACTCTTAATACTTGGAATATTATCATTAGTAAAGAAACTCTATTACCAGTATCTGTACTAGAAGAACTTTATACTAAAATTAATAAATTAGACAAAAAAGTATCTAATATAGATATTATTTTTTGTGATACAAATAAAGATATAGATACTTATTTATCTTATTATCCATTAATATTAAAGTTGTGTAAGATAAAATTACCTAATAAATATCTAGATAATATGCAGATAAAAGATAATAAATTAGTATTAATTGCTAATAATATTGTTGAAGAAAAAAAGTTATTAAAAATATTACCTAATTTAGAAGAAATATATAAAGACTTAGATTATGAACATACTATTAATATTAAATTAGAAGAAAAAGATGATATTAAAGAAGCTATAAAGAAAGATTTAATTGTAGGTGAAAAAGAGATACCTAAAAAGAAAACAACTACTAAAAAGACAGTAAATAGTTCTTCAAAAGATTCTAATGTTATTTTAGGTAGAAGTATAAGAGAAGACTCTATAAAAATAAATACTATTTTAGGAGAAGATAACAATGTTATTGTTACTGGTAAAATATTTGGTATAGATAATTTTGAATCTACTAAGACAGACTTTAAAGTAATAACTCTTTCTATAACAGATTTTACTGATAGTATTTATTGTAAGATATTTGTTAGAGACGATGATGAATATAAAAGACTTAGTAAAGAATTAGCTTCTGGTTGGATTAAAGTAAGAGGTTATACTAAAGATGATCCATTCTCTCGTGAATTAGTATTAAATGCTAGAGATATTATGAGAGTAGAAGTAGAAGAAACAAAAAGAGAGGATACATCTAAAGAAAAAAGAGTAGAACTACATACTCATACTAAGATGAGTCAAATGGATGGAGTAGTAGATGAAGTTACTTTAGTAAAACAAGCTATTGACTTTGGACATAAAGCTATTGCTATTACTGATCATAACGGAGTACAAGCTTTTCCACATGTCTTTGATTATGTTACTAAGTATAACAAAGATAAAGAAGATAAAGATAAATTTAAAGCTATTTATGGATTAGAAATAGCTATGATAGATGATAAAGTTAATATTGTTACTCGTCCTAATAAAAATATAATGCTAGATGAAGAATTTGTTGTTTTTGACTTAGAGACAACTGGTTTTAATGCTGGTGGAGGAGACTCTATTATTGAAATAGGTGCTGTTAAGATAAAAAATGGAAAAGTAATAGATAGATATGATAAATTAATTAATCCAGGTAGACCTCTACCTAAGAAGATTACTGATCTAACTAATATTACTGATGATATGTTAAAAGACAAAGATAATGAAGAAACATCAGTTAAAGACTTTATTAAATGGTATGGTAATGATCCTATGGTTGCTCATAATGCTAAATTTGATGTTTCATTTATTGAAATGGCTCATAAGAAATACAATCTAGGTGAATTTAAAAATACTGTTATTGATACACTAGAATTATCTCGTGCGCTAGATCCTAACTATTCAAGACACTCACTAACAGCCTTAGCTAAGAGATATGATATTTTAAAGACAGATAAAAATCCAGATGGTTTCTGGGATGAAGAATCACATCATAGAGGAGACTATGATGCTGAAGGAACAGCTTTAATATTTAATAAAATGTTAAAGAAACTAAGTGATAGAAATATAGAGAAAATGACTGATTTAGATAAATTAATCTCTTCAGATGAGATGTATAAATTTGGTCGTTCTCATCATATAAATTTATTAGTAAAGAATAAAACAGGTTTAAAGAATTTATTTAAAATAGTTTCACTCGCATCAACTACTTATCTATATAAAACTCCTAGAATACCTAGAAGTGTTTTAGAAGAATATAGAGAAGGATTACTAGTTGGAAGTGGCTGTTACGAAAGTGAAGTATTCACAGAAGCTAAATCTAAAAGTGAAGATGAATTATCTAATATTATTAGATTTTATGACTATGTAGAAGTACAACCATTAGATTGTTATACTCATTTAATTGAAACTAATGAGTTCGCTTCTCCTATAGAATTAACTGCTCACTTAGAAAAGATAATAAGAGTAACAGAAGAATGTGGGAAAATAATAGTTGCTACTGGTAATGTACATGAATTAAATAAAGAAGATAAAATATATAGAGAAATTATTATAAATCAAAAAGTACCAGGTGGAGGAAGACATCCATTAGCTAGAAATGGTATTACTAAAATACCAGATGAGTACTTTAGAACTACAGATGAAATGTTAAGTGCTTTTAATTTCTTATCACCAGAAGAAGCTAAGAAAATAGTTATTGATAATACTAATAAAATAGCTGATATGTGTGACATAGTAGAAGTAATTATTGATACAGGTGGAATACCATTTTCACCACGAGTAAAAGCAGAAGATGGAACGTACGTTGACTGTCCTAAAGAAGTAACTAAATTAGTTTATGAAAAAGCTAAAGAATGGTATGGAGAACCTCTACCATATATGCTAGAAGAGAGAATTGCTACAGAGTTATACGGAGATATTGTCTATAAAACAATATCTAAGAATGAAAAGAATAAAGAAAAAGCACATGAGTTATTACATAATAATATTATTAAAGGTAAAGATAATATTATTAGTCTTTTGAAAAAAGAATTAAAAACACCTGATATGTCCGAAGAAGACCTAGAAAAAGAAGTTAAAAAGTCTTTAGGTGGTGTAATAGGTGGAGGATTTGATCCAATATACTTGATTGCTGAAAGACTAGTTAAACACTCTAATAGTGAAGGATATATAGTTGGCTCCCGTGGATCAGTAGGATCATCTTTTGTCGCAACACTAATGGGTATAACAGAAGTTAATCCATTGCCAGCACATTATCGTTGTCCAAAATGTAAAAAGTCTATCTTCACAGATGATGAAGGTAATGAATTAGCATCTAACTATTCATCAGGCTTTGACTTACCAGATAAAGTATGTCCAGACTGTGGAGAGAAAATGATTAAAGATGGTCAAGATATGCCATTCGCGACATTCTTGGGATTTAATGCTGATAAAGTACCTGATATAGACTTAAATTTCTCTGATTTAAATCAAGCATCTGCTCATGCCTATACTAAAGTATTGTTTGGAGAAAACAATGTCTTTAAAGCTGGTACTGTTGGAACA
>CAZALI010000005.1:0-57045 GCA_964486215.1 uncultured Muribaculaceae bacterium | reverse complement strand
CAATAATATTACCATCTTTATCCATACAAATAGTATTAATAGTAAAATCTCTTCTCTTTAAATCTTCTTCTAAACTATCAATATATTCAATACTATCAGGATGTCTATTATCACTAGAGCCTATTTCTCTTCTATAAGTAGTAATTTCAAATCTAATACCACGATATATAAGTTTAACTGATCCATAATCTATCTTAGGTTTAAAATCACTCTTAAATATATCTATTATCTCTTTAGGTGTAGCATTAGTAGTAACATCTATATCATTAGAATGCAAATCTAATAAATAGTCTCTAACAAATCCACCTATTATATAAGCTTCAAAATTAGCATCAGTAAGTTTTCTAAGTAATTCTAACGCAATATCATACATACACTTCACCTCATAATGCATCTATATTGTAACAAATTATAATATCCAAGTCCACAATAAAAAAGCCCGAAGGCTTTTATTAGTTAACTGAATCTTTTAATGCACTACCAGCTTTAAAAGTAACTGCTTTTCTTGCAGGAATCTTAACAACTTCACCAGTTCTTGGATTTCTACCATCACGAGCAGCTCTCTTAGTAACTGCGAAAGTTCCAAATCCAACTAGAGGAACTTTGTCTCCCTTTTTAAGTGCTCCAGTGATTGCTGCAAAAGTAGCATCTACTGCTTTAGTAGCATCAGTCTTAGTTAATCCAGCTTTTTTAGCAACTGCTTCAACTAATTCAACTTTTTTCATAATTTTTTACCTCCCATGTTAAGCACACACATGCTTACAATTAAAATGTAACATAAATATATTTAAAATTCAACAAATTTGTCCATATTTTACCAATAATTACACTATTTTTTTAACTTTACACTTATTTCTTCTAACAAATAAATAATATGTCCTAAAGCAAAGAAGAATAAACCAACCATAAGGCCACTAAACCATATCGCAAGAAGTAGTGAAAAATTGAATTGTCTAGTGACACACTGAGTACTATAAAAACTACTAGTAGCTCCACAAGTAGAGAACAAATTACCAAGTAATATACCAACTACAAAAGCTATTAAAAAGATTACTACTCCAAATTTCTGATAGAAATTGTATTCGTATTTATTAACCTCTTTAGTAATAGAATTTATCTTAGGCAAGTCTCTCTTCTCTTTAGTTATTTCATCAAACATATTCATTATTTATCACCTGCCTTCTTAGTAGATTTCTTAGTTGTTGTCTTTTTAGTAGTCTTTTTCTTAGTAGCTTTATCAGCTTTCTTTATTTCTTCAACAGGAATAGTAGAAGTATATTCACGTACCTTATCTTGTAGATCATTTAATTGACGAGTAATATCATCAATCTTATCTGAAACAGCTTCACTATTAACCTTTTGACTAACTTTTTCTTTTATAGTATCAAAATTACCACTATTATTACTATCTATACCATGTTCATCTAAATAATCACTATATAACATTACAAATCTACTAAATAGAATATAATACATAGATACAAATAATGTAATAACTACTCCATTAAACTCATCAGTAAATATTAAATTAATAGCTAAATATAAAACAGCTAATACTGATATAGCATAAAAATAAATATCATTATGTATTTCATTAAATGGACTCTTTTCTAATCCAAATTCTCTCCAAAATCTAGTATCTCTTAAGAATGAATGAAATATTTGTATAACCATTATTAAATTAATTATTAACATTACAAGAGAAGTAATATTAAATGATTGGAATATTGATAAAAATGAAGTAATAGTAGTAATAGAATATAGTAATAGTAATACTAAGTTTAAGAAATTAAAATATCTTTTACCAACCTTCAATTTAAGTAATAAGAAATATATAAGTACTAATACATAAGTAGTATTAAGATTAATAACATTTCTAAATAATTCCCATCCAGTTAATTGACTACCAATACCTAAAGATTGACTACATACTAGTATTAAACATAATACTAAAATAATCAAAGTAGTAAGCATATTAGGATTATCATACCAAGAAATTTCTTTTTTCTTATCTTCTAAATTCACACATCATCACCCACCTTAAGTATATCACTTGTATGTCTAATATTAAATATAAAAAAGATTATATTCCAATAATTTACACTATATATGATATAATAAGGAAAGAAACAGGTGATGATTATGAATTTACCTACAGTAGCCATTCTAGGTCGACCTAATGTTGGAAAAAGTACTTTATTCAACAAAATAGTTGGTAAAAAAGTATCTATTATTGAAGATACTCCTGGCGTAACAAGAGATCGTATCTATGAAAAAGCAAATTATAATAATAAATTATTTTATCTTATTGATACAGGTGGTATAGATTCAACTAAAATGGCCTTTAATGATGAAATAAAGATGCAAGCAGAACTAGCTATCAATGAAGCAGATGTAATCATCTTTATGGTAGATGGAAAAGAAGGTATCACAGCGAATGATCTATTAGTAAGAGATACTCTAAGAAAATACAATAAAAAAGTAGTTGTCGCTATAAACAAAAATGATTCTAAAAAAACAAATGATAATATCTATGATTTCTATGAATTAGGATTTGATTATTATATACCAATCAGTAGTATTCACAATAATGGTTTTATAGAACTGATGGATGAAGTAACACGTGACTTCAAAGAAAAAGAAGAAGAGGAAGATACTAGAACTAAAATATCTGTCATAGGAAGACCTAATGTTGGTAAGTCTTCTCTAGTAAATGCCTTATTAAATGAAGATAGAATGGTTGTATCAGATATAGCAGGTACCACAAGAGACTCAGTAGATACAAACTTTAAATATATGAACAAAGACTATATATTAATAGATACAGCTGGTATGAGAAAAAAAGGCAAAGTCTATGAGAATGTAGAAAAGTATTCTCTATTTAGATCTATGAAAGCTATCGAAAGATCAGATATATGTCTCTTAGTAATAAATGCTGAAGAAGATATAAAAGAACATGATAAGCATATAGCTGGATATGCTATAGAAGCTGGTAAAGGATTAATAATAGTAGTAAATAAATGGGATAAAGTAGATAAAGATATTTCTGAATACAAAAAACTAATTAGAAATGAATTTCAGTTTGCTACATATTCACCTATCGTAATATTATCTGCTCTAACAAAAAAAAGAATATCTACTCTAATGCCTGAAGTAGAAAAAGTAGAAGAATCTATTACTAAAGAAATACCTACTAGTTTATTAAATAATGTTATAGGTGAAGCTCAAATGTTAAATGAAGCTCCATCATATAAAGGTAAAAGATTAAGAATCTACTTTGTAAGTCAAACAGGTATTAAACCACCTAAGTTTACTTTCAGAGTTAATGATAAAGGCTTAGTACATTTCTCATATGAAAGATATATAGAAAATACATTGAGAAAGAATTTCAATTTAGAAGGAACTCCCATAATAATACAATGGAAAAATAGAGGTAAAGAAGAATGATTATAGGAAATAATTTTAATAATCAAAAAAATAACTTCCAAAATAAAATGGAAGATATTAAAAATAATAATAGTATATTAGAAAACTCTAATATTAATCCATTTAGAGATGATCCAAATTCTCTAGAATATACAGATGCCAGTAATAAAAAGAGTATGTATGATAAAACTCTAGCTATGTTAAATAGTAGACTAGAGAATGGCCTTATCTCTCTAGAAGATTTCAACAGAGAATGTCAAAAACTAAACAAATTAAGAAACAAAGAATAAAAGAAGCTAATGCTTCTTTTATTTATTAATATTTTTTAAAGCTTCATTATACTTATTAAGCAAATCACTATTCGCAAATTTAATCTGTTTACCATCAATCTTCCATTTACCTTTATTATCTCTTAATAATTTAATAATAGCTTTAGAATTAGAAAATATCGTACTAACTTTTTCTTTATGATTAATTAAAGAATCTTTATAAATAGAAAGTTTCTGTGAGATACTTTCTTTTTTTATAATACTTCTATATAACTTTATATATCTTCTATCTTTAATATTTTTATATATATAATTATTAATATATTCTTCATCACTAGATTTAATTAAATTATTAATCTTATCAATATATTCTTTTTCTTTTTTATCTAGATAATCTAAAGAAGTTTTAAACTCAGGAGCATCTTTCTTATAGTTATCAATAGATAGTATATTAAGTATTTTCTTATCACTCATAATGTTATTAACATCATTCATATCTTTAGCATAGTTACTCAAAAATACTTTTATAGACTCTTCTACTTTGCCATATCCACCAGAACACTTAACTTCTCCGTCAAACTTATAACTACCTAAATCTTTATTCGCAACTTCATGTATTTCTTTTTTTAATTTAGTAGTTTGTACGTTTTTTCTTATTTGTAACAAACAAAATACTATACCAATACAAATAAGTATAATAATTATTTCATAAATCAATTTAGTCTTTTTACTCATCAAATTAATTCCTCAATTTTTCTAATTACTTCTTTAACACCTAATTTAGTAACACTAGAAAATACTATTAAATCATCACCTACTACTAAATCCAAAGTATTAAGAATAGTATCTAAACATTTCTGCTTTTTACTTCCACCTACTTTATCAGCTTTAGTCGCAACAATAGTAACAGGAACATTATAGTACTTTAAAAAGTTATACATAAGTAAATCATCCTCAGTAGGTTTATGTCTAAAATCTATTAACATAAATACTCTCTTTAACTCTTCTCTAGTTTCTAAATATTCTTCTATCATCATTCCAAATTTATGTCTATTTTCCTTAGAAGTAATTGCATATCCATATCCAGGAACATCTATAAAATAAAATTCATTATTAATTCCATAGAAATTTAGTGTTTGTGTCTTACCAGGTTTAGTAGAAGTATAAGCTAAATTCTTTCTACCTAAAATAGTATTAATAAAACTGCTTTTACCAACATTACTTCTACCAACAAGTAAAAACTCTGGCTTATGATCTACTGGATATTGACTACGTCTTGTCGCAATAACATCCAAATTAGCTTCTTTAATTACCATTTTTAATATCCTCCAATAATTTATCTAAATCATGTATAAAGGACATAGCTTCGTCTAACGTCTTAACACGAGCTCCACTAGCATGCGCATGCCCTCCCCCATTATACTTTTCACATAATTCATTAACTACTATACCACGAGATCTAACAGATATTCTAAATACTTTATTATGAGTATCTTCTGTTACTGTAGCCCATATTGGTACATTCTCAATATAATTAAAATTATTAATCATATTACCAGCAGCAGCACTATCTACATGATATTTAACTTGCAAATCATTATCTATTACTATATAAGCAAGTCCATTATCAGTAACTTTCATATTTAAGGCAATATATCCTTGTAGTCTTAATTCATTAATATCACGCATATAAATCTTAGGATATAATTCTTCTAAATTAAAATCATATTTATCCATATATTCACTAACTAATTTAAAAGTAGCAGGAGTACAAGTATTAAATAAGAATCTATTAGAATCACTAGCAAGACCCATATATAAGTATTCAGCTATCTCTTTATTACAACGAAGATCTACATTATCAAGCATCTGCATAATAATCTCACAAGTACTAGTAACCTTCTCATCTATATATTCAATCTCTCCCATTTTCTCTATAAATGGATGATGATCTATCTTAATAACATTATCATAGTTATCAACAGTAACCCCATCTACTCTTCTTTTATTAGGAGTATCTAGTACTATTAATAAAGCATCATCAAGAGACTCATTCTTATCTAGACTACCAATAGATGCAAATTTCTTAGATCCTGAACCAATAGCTATTACTTTCTTATCTGGAAAAGTAAGTCTAATAGAATCTCTTAAAGCAAGTTGACTACATAAAGCATCAGGATCTACTCCAATATGTCTAACTATTATAATATTTTTATATTTTTTAATTTCATTATATATCTTTTCAAACATCTTAATTATTTCCATTTCTAATTAAATTTAATGTATCTCGAGCAATCATTAACTCTTCATCAGTTGGTACTACATAAACTTCTATCTTAGATTCATCAGTACTAATCTTAACAAGTTCTCCACGTTTTTGATTAGCATCTAAATCTATTTTTACTCCAAGTACATTAAGAGCTTCACATACTTCTCTTCTAATAGATACAGAATTCTCTCCAATACCAGCAGTAAAGACTACTATATCGCATCCACCAAGTAATACAAAGTATTGTGCAATATAATCAACTATTCTACGAACAAATTTAGTCCTAGCTAAAATAGCTTTCTCATCATTCTCATCACATCTAGAAAGAATATCTCTCATATCACTACTATATTCACTTAATCCAACTAAACCACTATCTTTATTCAAAGAATTAACTATTTCACTAGCATTCTTTCCTTCTTTTTCCATTACATAAGGTATTATAGAAGGATCAACATCACCACTACGAGTACCCATCATAACACCAGCTAGAGGAGTAAATCCCATACTAGTATCAATACTCTTACCATCTTTAATAGCACATATGCTAGCGCCACTACCTATATGACAACTAATAAGTTTATATTCTTTTTTACCAAGTATCTTTTCTACTTCACTAGCTATATATCTGTGACTAGTACCATGAAAACCATACTTACGTATACCATACTTTTCATACCAACTATATGGTACTGGATACATATAAGTAGCTTTATCCATACTTTGATGAAAAGCTGTATCAAATACTCCAACATTAGGTGTATTAGGTAAAGCTTCTCTAAAAGCTTCTATACCAGATATATTCGCATGCATATGAAGTGGACCTAAATCTATTAATTTATTTAAATTATTTAATACTTCATCATCTATAATAACTGATTCTTTATAAAAATCTTTTCCATGTAATATTCTATGTCCTATACCATCTATATCATCTAAAGAATCTATTATATTTAAAGTAATAAGTTTATCAAATAATAACCTAACAGCTTCATTATGATCACTAATAGGCATAACTTCTCTTACTTTTTCACCTTTATATTTAATAGTATAACTACCAGACTCTAAACCAATACGTTCAAATATACCACTAGCAATTACACTCTCATTATCCATATCAAATAAACTAAATTTTAATGAACTACTACCTGAATTAATAGCTAATATTTTCATAAACATCACCCACAGACAAATTATATCAAAAAAAAGTAGATTAATCTACTTTTCTTCATTACATAATCTATATGTATCTTTAATAATCATTAATTCTTCATCAGTAGGTTCTACATAAACATCTATCTTAGAATCTTTACTAGAGATAATACCAGATGTTTTATCTTTATATGAAGCAATAGAGTTATTAGCCTCATCATCTACTTTTACTCCGAAACAAGCAAGTCTTTTCATGATATTAGCACGAGCTTCAATTCCGTTTTCACCAACTCCTGCTGTAAAGACAAGTGCATCTACTTTTCCTTCTAACTCCATATAGTACTCAGAAATATATCTAGCAACACGATCATCGTACATATCAAGAGCAAGTTTAGCTCTTTCGTCTCCTTCTTTAGCAGCTGCTTCTACATCACGACTATCAGAATGACCACTTATACCTAAAAGACCACTCTTCTTATTAAGAATATCTATAGCATCGTCAGCACTAATTCCTGTTTCATCGCAAACATAACCAATAATAGAAGGATCAATAGCACCACATCTAGTACCCATCATTAATCCATCTAGTGGAGTAAGACCCATAGTTGTATCATAACATTTACCATTCTTTATCGCACTAATACTAGCACCACTACCAATATGACAAATAATTAGATTAACATCGTCTCTTCCAAGTATTTCTTTCATTCTCATAGTAATATACTTATGACTAGTACCATGGAAACCATATTTACGTACTCCAAGTTTTTCATACCATTCCATAGGAACTGGATACATATAATTAACTTTAGGCATAGTCTGATGAAAAGCAGTATCATATACAGCAACCATAGGTACATTAGGTAAAGCTTCTCTCATAGCTTTAATACCAGCTAAATTACCAGGATGATGTAGAGTAGCAAACTTAGTCATATCAACTATATCTTGTATAACTTCATCATTAATAATAACAGAATCTTTATACTTTTCAGCTCCATGCACAACTCTATGTCCTACACCAGCTATCTCATCTAAAGATTTAACAGCTTTATTCTTAATTAACTCATCTATTAGTACTTGTACTGCTTCACTATGATTCTTTAAGTATTTCTCACCATGTATCTTTTCTCCATTAATTTTAGTAGTCCAAAAACTATCTTCAAGTCCTATCTTTTCTATATACCCACTAATAATAACTTTCTCTTCAGGCATTTCAAATAATTGAAACTTCAAAGAACTACTACCAGCATTTACACATAAATATTTCATAAAAACTCCTCCTCAAAAACTTACTTCACTATTATATCATACTTTGAAACATAACTAATCATATTAAACAAAAAAAGAAATAATTAAATACAAATTATTTCTCTCACTATTAAAATAATTCTGAATGACTGCCAGTAGCGACAAGCACTAAAATTAATTCATCGTCTACATATTGATAAACTAATAACCAATCTGGCTCTATATGACATTCTCCACAATTTTATAATGCTTACTATCAATAAGCATATGATTTTTGTATTTATCTTCTAATTCTAAACCATTAGCTAATTTACTTATCACAACTTTAAGTTTTTCAACATCTTTACCTTGCTTTTTTATTCTCTTATAACTCTTCTTAAAATCACTAGTATATTTTAAATGATATTTAACATTTGTTGAAAAATTAATCATTATCTAAATCCTCAAATAACTCATCTACACTATTATATGCTTTATACTTATCAGGATGTTTTATCATATAATCTACTTCTTTTAATGCTTTCTTTAATTCTTTACTAGGTTTAGGTTCCTCTATAGTAAAAGGAATACTTGATGTTTTAACACATTTAATTAAAAACATATTTATTGCTGTACTCATATTTAAGCCTAGATTTTTAAATAACATATCACTCTCTTCTTTAAGTGTTGAATCAACCCTAACATTTAAATTAGTAGTATTAGAAATACTAGCCATAATATCACTCCTCACAACAAGATTATAATATATTCAGAGAAAAGTGTCAACACATTTTCATTACATTGTCATTACATTTATTACCGGATTATTATAGCAATTCATCATAACTATCTTTATTACTAATATTGATAGTTTTTATATTATCAATACACTTATTTATTAACTCTTCATAATTAAATTTAGCTTCTTCTACTTCACATATTTTAATACTAGGATTAATCACAGGATGTTTTGGTACAAATACAGTACAACAATCTTCATATGGTAGAATACTAATATCATAAGTATCTAACTTACGAGCTGCATCTATAATTTCTAATTTATCAAAACAAGCTAGCGGTCTAATAACAGGTAAATTAGTAACACTATTAATACATTTCATACTATTTAAAGTTTGAGAAGCAACTTGTCCAATAGATTCACCATTAATAATAGCTTTACCATCATACTTATCACATAATTTTTCCATTATTCTATACATCATTCTTCTCATAATAGTAATAACATATTCGTCTTTACAATTTTTATATATAGCTTCTTGTATCTCTGTAAAATTAACTACGTATAAATTAATATTATTAGTATAATTAAGTAACTTTTTAGCTAAATTAATTACTTTTTCACGAGCTTCTAAACTAGTATGAGGGATAGCTTCAAAGTATACACAATCTACTTGTATACCTCTTTTTAAAGCATAATAACCAGCTACAGGAGAATCTATTCCTCCACTAAGCATTAATAATCCTCTAGGTTGAGTACCTACTGGATATCCACCAGCTCCCATATATTTATTAAAATAAACATATGTACTTTTATCTCTAATTTCTACGTGTACTGTTAAATCAGGATTATGAACATCTACACTAATACCTGAAATATTTTTTAGAATTAAACCTCCAAGTACATTATTCATCTCTTGAGAATGAATATCAAAAGACTTATTACTTCTTTTAACTATAACTTTAAAAGTATTAAACTTTTCTTTTTTAACACTATTTAGTACTAAATCTTTAATATCATCTATATTACTATTACATATATAAGCAATATCATATTCTTGTATACCAAATATCTTGTTTATAATAGACTTAATATTATCTAAATCTTTATCTAAAAACTCTATATACATTCTAGCTCTATCTTTATAAATTTTGACGTCAAAACTATTTAATTTATTTTTAATATTACTATATAAAGTATTTATAAAGAAATTTCTATTATCTTTCTTAGTACTTAATTCCCCATACTTAATTAATATAATTTTATCCATAAAAATCACCAGACATATTTTAACACAAAAAAAAGATAAGTAAAACTACTTATCATAAACACTTAATAGTTTTTGATATATGTCTTTATCAACTAATTGAATAGACTTAATAGCATAATCAAGACTATTCTTATAGTCTCCTCTAAAGAAATATTCTTCTGATTTTAATAATCCTCTATTAACATCTTTATAATTAGATCTATATCTATTTCCATATACTATACTAACTTCAGCCATTCTAGCTGTCTTAATAAGTTCATTAGTCGTATTATATAGTTTTAATACTAAGTCTCTGGCTGTATCTACTCTAGTATTTAAAGTTTCAATCTCAATAGGTTTTTTCTTTAATTCATTAATAACTTCTTCAATCGCATCATTAGCTTCTTCTAATTGAATAAAATATGCATCCGTAATGACAGGTAATTTATAACTATGAATTCTATTCTTAGATTGTTTTAAGAATTCTTCTATCTCAGTTAATTGTTCTCTAGCTCTTTCTTCATCATCATACATATTTCCAAGTGATTTTAATGTTCTATTAAAACTATCTTCCATTTCGCTAAGTCTTTGAGATAGAGAAAGTAATTCTTCTTGTAATAAAGAGTATGAAGTAGCTTTAGCTTCATCTTTAAGAAGTAATTTCTTATAATCATCATTAATCACAACAAGTACTTTATCTGCTTCATTAATATCATTAATATCATCTTCACTAAGATTATAAGTATTTTTAATATTATCCAAGTTATCAACCACACTCTTTACTTGTTTATTAACTCTATTAATTCTCTTTTTATAATCATTTAGTTCTTCATCATAAGCTTTCTTAGATAATCTTTCTTTTTCAAAATCTATAAATAAAGAATCATAATAATTTAACATAGTCTTCAAATCAAACATACAGTTTTCTAGGTTCAACATCTTAACTTTTTCTATAATAGAATCAATATTCTTACGAGATTCTTTAATATTATAATCAATATTCAAGTAATCAAGAGGATATCCTTGTTTAACCATATCTTTATATGTAGTCTCAACTTCATTAATTCTCTTAGGTAATACTTGTCTAGCCATAAGTAATACATCAGGCATCTCATTAATAATAACTTCTATATGAGAAATCATTGTATCAAGAGCTCTAACTATATTAACTACTTCTGTATAGTCATTCTTTTCCATTACTTTTTCAAAGTCTAAGAACTTATTCTCTATATTTTCAAGTTGTAGAGAAACAGAATCAGCTAATTCTTCATAAATATCTTTATTATCATTAAATTTAGTATTTAATTCTCTATACTTAGTCTTTAATTTAATAACTATAGATCTATACTTTTCTTCACTTAAAGTAATATCTTTAATTTCATCAAGTAGTGCATTCGCAGCTTCTCTTACTTTGTATATTTCTAACTCTATTTTAGCTATTCTAGCTCCACAATTTTTATAATCTCTTTTATCGACATAAACATCTAAGTCTAATAACATGTCATCTATAATAGTTAATTTATTCTCTTTAATATCAGTAAATCTATCTTGCCAACTATTATACTTTTCTTCCATCATATCATTCTTAATAATTGGTTCTACTTTAGATAACTCCAAAAGAACAGGAGTAGAAGCTACCTGATTTCTCTCTATTTCTAATTCTTTTACTTGGTTTTTATAGTACTTAGATTCTATTTTTCTAACTATATGAAGTATAACTATAACAATAACTAAAGCTAATACAACAGCTGATCCAATAATAAGTAATTGTCCTTGCATAGATACCACTCCAATCTTAAATACATTTTACCACACTATCAAGATAATTTTCCACTATTTTTAGTTATTTAGTAATATAAAAATTGACAATAATAAGCTTTTCCCATATAATATATAGTGCAATTCCTTGAAACAGCAGGTTTAGAAAGTTTTAATGTGTTTTTTATTTAAGTAGCGAGTGCTGTTATTAGTGAAAGAAAACTCCCTAAAACTTGGCTAAATCATTTCATTGATTTGTAAAATAATGGAAGGAGGAATATTATGTCTAGATATACTGGATCTGAATACAAGAGATCTCGTAGTGTTGGACTTTCTACTACTGAAAGCGGAAAAGAATTAACTCGTCGTCCTAATCGTCCAGGACAACACGGAGCAGATCGTCATGGTAAATTATCAGACTATGGTACTCAGTTAAAAGAAAAGCAAAAAGTAAGATTTACTTATGGTTTAAGTGAAAGACAATTAAGAAAAACTTTTGACGAAGCTAAGAAACTAGAAGGAATTCATGGTACTAACTTCTTAAGATTACTAGAATCTCGTCTAGATAACTTAACTTATCGTGCAGGTTTTGCTTCTACTCGTCGTGGTGCTAGACAATTAGTTAACCACGGACATATTACTGTTAATGGTAAGAAAGTAGATATCCCATCTTACAGATGTAAGCCAGGAGATGTTATCTCATTAAGAGAAAAAGACTTAAACTTAAAAGTAGTTAATGAAGCACTTGAAAAAATAACTAAGAGATTAGATTTCATTAGTTATGATGAAAACAAGAAACAAGCAACATATGTTAGATTACCAGAAAGAAATGAATTAAATGCTGACTTTAACGAATCACTAATAGTTGAATTCTATAATAAATAAAAAAAGAACTAAAAAGTTCTTTTTTTTATGCAAGCGCTAATGCAGCAATAATAAAGAATGCAAATAATAATAAAAGTATCATTATATTAATAGCTGGTGAATAAGCAAAACCTTGCTCCTTAGGAGTCTTCATAAGTACTTTATCAGTCTCTTTAATTTGCTCTTTTTTCTGACTAACGTTAACTTTAACATCATTAAACATAATATTTAAGTCTTTTTGTTCTGTATTGTGTATTACATCATCATTTTTTTGAACCTTATTAGGTTCAACTTCAGGTGCCTTTAAATCATCAATTTGATTATAATTTTCTATCTTTATATTCTTTAAAGAAGAAATATCAAAATTTGATCTAGATAATTTATCTTTATATAATTCAAATACTCCACGCTTAATATTATTAAACTCATCATCACCTAAATCTAAATCTTTTAATCTTACATCCATATTAGGTATAACAGAAATTATACTTTGTAACTCTTCTGGAGTTTTAGCTGTAGCTATTCCAGCTAAAGTAGCTTCTTGTACTTGTACTGTATCAGCTCTTTCTTTAGGCACATTTCCTTCTTTAGGCTTTTCTTCTTTACCAATAGCAACTGTTTCATCTTCACCTAAATACTTTTGAATATCTCTTTGAATTAAATCAACGATTTCATGCTGATTAATATTATTTTTACCAGCATATTTTTCGTAAAGTTCAGCTATAAATTCATCTGGCAAATCAACTTGTTTATTATTCTGCATGCCTTGTTTAATATTATCTAAGTATACTTTTAGATATTCGTCTTCCATTTTTTCACCTCTATCTTTTCTATATAACAATTAGGTATATCAATCTTTGTTAAATCACTATTCAAATCTGTTTTATGAAGTAAGTGATGCATACATCTAATAACAGCTTCATGTGAAACAATCATTATATCTTTATTATTCTTAATAGCATCGTCTAAAAAATCTTCACATCGCTTAAATACATCTTGTATTCTCTCTACTCCACTATCATTACTATTTAAATTATACTCCCAATACTTCTTCTTGTCATATTTTTTTTGACTCTTACTACTAAATTCACCTATATCTCTCTCAATTAATCTGTCATCAACTTTAGTTAATACTCTATCTCCAATTAATATCATAGCTGTCTCAACACATCTAGCTAATGGTGACATATAACATAAATCATACTTTTCATTTTTAATTTCACTTTTTAACATCAAAGCATTATTAACTCCACGTCTAGATAACTTACTATTATTAAAACCAGCCATCTTATTATCTTCATTAGAAAAAGTCTCAGCATGTCTAACTAGAGTAATATACACTATTTTACCTCCAATACTTTTAAAGCATCACTATAATAGATAAACTTAGTAAGCAAACTATCTTCATATGAAGAATAGCCTACAACAACATATTTATTATCAATTATCTTAACATCAGTAAAGTAGTCATCTTCTTCATCACCATATTTAACTATATCTATTTCACTTAAATCATCATTATACTTACCAATAATGCCATCATAATCATCTTTATCAACAGTACCTATTACTATCAAATGATCCTCATCAAATAATAATTTATTGTATCTAGAATTATTCTCATTATATACTTTTTCATCAACAAAACCTAAGTTATCATCAAATCTAACTATTAAACCTTTACTACTCTTTTCAGTTTTTTTACAACCACATACATATGCATATCCATCTCTATAAACAACATTACTAAATCCTAGATTATCAGTATTTCTATAATCATAACTAGTAAGAAAATTACCATTTATATCATATTTAACTATTAATCCAACATTTATATTATTAATACCTACTGCGAATATATAATTATCTACTATAATAAAATCATTAAATTTAGCACTAGATTTATCTCCAATATTTCTTTCCCAAATAACTTTACCATCTTTACTATATTTAATTAAATAAGCTCCCCCAGCATTAGTATTAGTAATATTATTAGAGCTATAATTACTATTTCCACATACTATATAACCATCTTTTACTAACTTTATAGCTGTAATAGAAGAATTAGCTAAATGAGAAAGTTCTTTTTCAAAAACAATATTATCATCTTTATCATATTTAACTATCATTCCTCTTCTATTCTTCATTAAATGATCATTTCTAGTAGCTTCATATGAACCAACTACTATATAATTATCTTCATCTTTAATAACATCATAAAAAGTACTATTATAACCTTTATTATATAGTTTCTCTTTCATCTTATTTAAATCTTTATCAAAAATACTAAGTTTAGCTTTTTCATAGTATTTATCATTATTATTATTACTACCAACAGCTATATAATTAGAATCCATATATTTGTAAGTATTAATACCATCAAAATAAATATTATTCTTCTTCGCAAACAAGAATCCATATAATGCATAACACAACTCAATAAATAATATAAATAATATTATATATATAACATATTTTAAAGTACTAGTATTATGCTTCATACGATTCATCTCCACTTTAATTTTATCAAAAATAAAAAAAGAAAGATATATTTTATATACTTTCCTTGTAAAATAATGTTAATTATACATACCAATATAGTATTTTTTCTTACCTCTACGTACAATTAAATATTTATCGTATAAACAATTATTCTTACTAATAACCATATTAGTATCAGTAACCTTATTTCCATTAATAGTAATAGAAGAATTATTAATAAATTCACGAGCTTCTCTCTTACTAGAACAAATATTATTATCTACAAGTAAATCTACTACATTAATATCTTCTTTTATATTAAATGGTTCTAATCCTTTAAAAGCATCTAATATTTCTTGCTCTGTAAAATTAGAAATATATCCACTAAATAATGATTCACTTATCTTAACAGCTCTTTCATAACTTTCTTTGCCATGTAAATCTGTAATAATTTCACGAGCTAAAGCTTTATGAGCAATTCTCTTTTCTGGATTAAGACTATTCTCTTTCTCTATTTCTTCTATTTCTTCACGTGATAAGAAAGTTAATTTCTTTAAATAGTCAATAATCATAGAATCATCTAAGTTAATCAAATATTGATATAACTCATAAGAAGAAGTCTTTGCTTCATCTAACCATAAAGCATTTCCTTCAGTCTTACCAAATTTCTTACCTTGAGCATCTAATACAAGTGGCATAACCATTCCATATGCCTCTTTATCTAATTTCTTTCTAATTAAATCTATACCTGTAGTAATATTGCCCCATTGATCAGAACCAGCCACTTGTAATTCACAATTATAGTTCTTATATAAGTAATAAAAATCCATAGCTTGTAACATCATATAAGAAAATTCAGCATAAGTAATACCAACATCCATTCTAGACTTAACATGATCTTTCGCAAGCATATAATTAATATTAATATATTTTCCATAATCTCTTAAGAAATCAAGTACATTAAGATCTTTAGTCCAATCATAGTTATTAACTACTTCAAAACCAAATATCTTATGAGCTTGTTCAGTTAGACCTTTAATATTCTTTTCTACTTCTTCTTTAGAAATCATAGGTCTTTCACTATCTGGTTTAGGATCTCCAATTAATCCAGTAGCTCCACCTACTAATAATAAAGGTTTATGTCCTGCTTTAGCTAATCTTTTAGATATTAAAAATGATGAATAATGCCCAATATGCATAGAATCAGCAGTAGGATCAGTCCCTATATAAAAAGTCATACCGCCACGATTAAGTTTATCAATTAATTCAGGACTACTAATATCTTGAATTAATCCTCTCCATTTTAAATCTTCATATAAAGTCATATTTGCCTCCTATAAACAAAAAGACTACAAATAAGATAAGGACGAATCAATCGTGGTACCACCTTAATTTATAGTCAATTTACTATCTCTAAATCTTAACGCGATTAACGATTTTTCTCATAGTATGTATTTCATAAGTATTAATATCTTAGTTTTCACCAACCACTAAGTCTCTAAACAACATAATAATTATTACTAATTACTAATCACTGAAAATTAATAGTATTTTATCATAAATTTAGATATTTGTAATTACTTTTTATCTTTTTTATCAGCAGCTTCTAATTTCTTTAAAACATCTTTAGTAACAGCAACTGCCTTTAATCTTAAAGCTTCTGCAGTATCTTCCATAACTGGAGTTCCTTTTTCTATAGCCAAAGCAGTCAATTCTTCTGCTTTCTTCTTAATAGCTTTTCCTTCTTTAACTGCCAAATCATAAACTTTTTCTTTATCTAATCCTTCAAGATCATCTTGTAATTCTAAAATCTTATCTTGGAATTTAACTTTTAATTCTTCCTTATCAATCTTTGATACTTCATCCTTTAATTCATCAAATTTCTTCTTTAGAGCTTTTCTATTCTCTTCACCAGTCTTAGGTGATAAAAGAAGTCCAGCTCCTAATCCTATAGCAGCTCCAAATAAAAGCTTTCCAAGTCCTCCTCTTTTACTCATAATCATCATACTCCTCTCCATTTTTCTTATTAATTATTTTTTCAACAAAACCATTAGCAGAATCTACTATCTTGTCTCCAATTAAACCAACACCATTACTAATTCTGTTAACGACATTAAATGCACCATTTAAAGAATTAACTTTTTCATCTAAGTTTTCAAGTATTTTATCGCACTTATCAACAACACTAATACATTTTACTGCAAGTACAATCAAAACAATAAGTAATACAAGACCAGCTATATATAATAGCATAGGTAAGAAAACATTAATATCTATCATAATTACTCCTTTTCTTGATACATAGAATCAATTAAATCAAATAAGTTATCATCATCGTCATCTATTGTATCTTCTTTTTCTTTACTTTCTTTCTTTTCTTCTACTTTCTTCTCTTCTGCTTTCTTTTCTTTCTTAGGTTTTTCTTCTACCTTACTTTCTTTTTCTTCTTCTTTAGTTTCTTTAACATGTTTACCTTTAGCAGAATCTACATAGTCAACATTATACTCAAGACCTAAATCATCATAATACTCTTCTGCGTCCCCCATAGTAACTTCATCTACTGTAGGTTTTTTATTATCATCACTTAAATCTACAAGTACGTTGTCATCATCTTTCTTCTCTTCTTCTTTAACTTCTTTAGTAGGAACGTCTTTATCCATATCATCTACTAAGTCATCAGAAATAGTACCATAAGCTTTCTTTCTAACATCATCTACAGATAATCTTCTTCTATCATAACTGCTAGTAATAAGAACGTCTTTTTTATTAACAATATCTTCTTTCTTATAGTTCTTATCAAGTATTCCATATATAGGAGAAATTATTGGTGATGGTCTAAATATAGATTTTTCTTCTTGTTTAGCGATTGCTCCATACTCATGCATTTTAATATTATTATCTTTATTTATGCCATATGGTTTATTTTCTTCGTAATAATCAAAATTCTCTTTTTTCTCATTATTGCTTGTTTCTATAAGAGGTTTTTCTTCTACATAATCATCAACTATTAAGTCACTTTCATCAATTACTGTAAATGTAGGCTTTGATTCTACTTGTTCCTCTTCTTTTTCTTCTACTTCTTCCTCATCTTGTAGAGGCTTTATATCAAAATCTTCATCTCTTAGTTCATGATAATCAACTCTCTCATCCATAGTATCATCTAATACTACTTTCTGAGCTATTGGCTTTTCAGGCTTTTCTTTAGCTTTTTCTCTCTCTTTAGCTTTTTCTTTTTCTCTTCTTATTAATTTATCTCTTACAGAATTTTTCTTAACTTTTTCTTTTTTAGGTTTTTCAGGCTTTTCTTCTACTTCTTCTTCTACTTCTTCGAATAAAGCATTCTTGATCTTATCAACAAAACCCATGAGTATCACCTCTATTCATCATTTAACTTAATCTTATCCTCATCTACTGCTTCCTTATATGCTTTATCCTCATTCTGATAAACTACATCTAAGAAATCTTCTCTATTATTATCATTATCAAATAAAGAATAATGTTTCTCTTTATAACTTAAAGCATTCTCTCCAATTAAACTACTAAGAACACTTCTATTAAACTTAATACTTCTAAGCAAATAAGACATATTATTAATAGCTTTAACTAAATCACGCTTTTTAACATAGCACTCTATCTTAGAATAATTATACATATACTGTACTAAGTAATTATAATCCATCTCATCTATTTGAATATAACCATTCTTATTATTATAATTTAATTTCTTAGCATAATAAGCACTCTTATCAACTTTATACTTTTTATTTTCTTTATTGTAATAACTAATTGCATCTACATATAAATAATATTTATTATTCTTAGTATCACTCAAAATTGCATTATACTCTTGCTTATCAATAAATCTCATACCTCTAGGTACATAGTATTTATATCCATCAAAATATACATTATAAGCATTATTCTTACTAGAAAGTATTGCATCAATATTATGAGCATAATTATTATTTAGAGTAGTCATACTACAACCAGTAACTAGTACAAAGACTATTAATAAAACTAAAATAATCTTTACTCTTTTCATAACTCACCTACTCTTCTTATATTATATCAAAAAAATTATAAATGTAAAATATTTTATACTACTTACTAACGTCAATAAAATATATAGAATTACCTTTATTTATAAACTTCTCTTCATACTCTGTTGTAATGATTTTATCTTTACTATCAGTATGCCAATCAAATGATATATTATTAAACTTATAGCCAGAATTATTAAATGATATTATTGAATATTCAAATAATTTTTTATTATCAGTTTTCATCTCTATTGAAATATCTTTTCTAAAGATTTTATCATATTTTTCTAAGAATATAGGACTAGTAAGTCTTCTATTAGCTTGTCCACTCTTAGGCCATGGATCACTGAAGTTAAGATATATCTTATCAATTTCTCTATCAAAGACATTATCTATCTCTCTCGCATCCATCCTAACAACAAGTAAATTAGGTAGAGCTTCTCTCTCTTTAACAGCTCTAGCTACGACGTTATCGTACTTCTCTATACCTATATAATTAATATTTGGATTAAGTAAAGCATTCTCATAAATGAATTTACCCATACCCATACCAATCTCTATATAAATAGGATTATTATTCCCAAAAACACTATTCCATTTGCCTTTATTTTTAGATCCATCAGTAATCACAAATGGACAAGTATTGATAATTTCTTCTTTGTTCTTTAAATTTCTAAGTCTCATCAAATCACCTATGAAATATATTCTAACATAAATATATATTATATGATATACTTAAAATACAAGAAAGTGAGGAATAATATGTTAGTTTTAAAAGAAATTGAAAAAGAAAAATTTGATAATTTTACTAAAAATCATAAGACTAAATCTCACTTCCTACAATCAGCTGCCTGGGGAGAATTCTCAAAGAAAAGTAAAGGTCTAACTCCATATTATTTAGGCTTAGTAGATGAAAAAGACAATATTAAAGCAGCTACTCTATTACTACAAAAGCATCTGCCTCTAGGATATAGTTATTTCTATGCACCACGTGGTTATGTAATAGACTTTTCTAATAAAGAATTATTAAAAGAAATAACTAATAAGTTAAAAGAATTTGCCAAAGAGAAAAAAGCTATCTATATAAAAATAGATCCTGATATAAAACTACATAATCTAGATATAGATGGCAATGTCATAGAAGGAGAAGATAATCACAAACTAATAGATTATTTAAAAGAATTAGGTTATAAACACTTAGGTTTTAATAAAGCCTTTGAACATAGTGAACCAAGATATACTTTTAGATTAAAACTAGATAAAAGTATTGAAGAAATAACTAATAACTTTCACAATACTACTAAAAAGATACTTAATAGAGGAAATATCTATAATTTAGAAATTAAAAAGAATAATGACTCTATTAAAGACTTTTATACTACCATGATTGAGACAGCTAAAAGAGAAAACTTATCTCTTCATCCAATAGAGTATTTTGATAATTTCTATAAAACTCTAAATAAATATAATATGAGTGATATTTATACAGTATATCTAAATAAGAAAGAAACAATAAATACTATAAAGAATAAAATAAAAGAGTTAAAAGACTATCAAAGTACCTTACAAATACCTAATAAAATAAAAGAAATAGATAACCAAATTACTAAACAAGAAAAATTATTAAAAGAATTAGATAGTATAAAAGAAGATATTTATCCATTATCATCCATAATCACAGCTAAGTATGGTGATAAAGTATGGACAGTACATGGTGGAAACTCTACTAATTTAAGAGAATTAAATTCAAACTACTTAGTTTATTACGAAATAATAAAAGATGCTGTAAAAGACGGATATAAATTAATAGATTTCTTTGGTACTACTTATAATCCAAAAACTACAGATCCAGAATATGGTATTTATCTATTTAAGAAAAGATTAAATGGAGAATATACTGAGTTTATTGGAGAATTAGACTTAGTAATAAATAAACCAATGTATATAGTATTTACTAAGCTAGTACCTATATATAGAAAGATAAAGAAAAATAAAAGAAAGAAGGAGGTTCAAAATGGAATTAGTAACTCTAAATGAAAAAGAGTTTAATAAAGAAGCTCTAAAATCTCCTCAAATATCATTCCATCAAACTTCTAATTGGGGAGAATTAAAAAAAGAAAATGGTTGGAAACCTCACTACTTAGCTTTAAAAGATAAGAACAAAATAATATGTACTTCACTATTACTATCTAAACAATTACCTTTTATTAAGAAGAATATGTTCTATTCACCTAGAGGATTTTTAATAGATTATAATGATAAAAGCCTATTAAAGGAATGGACTACTAAAGTAAAAGAATATGCTAAAAAAAATAACGGTATATTTATTAAGATAGATCCATATCTAGAATACCAAGAACATGATAATAATGGAAAAGTAGTAGAAGGTGGAAATAATAATAAAAAAGCTCATCAAAACTTAATAGACTTAGGTTATAAACACTTTGGTTTTAATACTATGCAAGATACTCTCCAACCTAGATGGATTCATGTTATTGAAACAGAAGGTAAAACACAAGAAGAAGTAGATAAAGACATGGAATCTAAAACAAGACAAATACTAAGAAAAAACGAAAGATGTGGTATTACTACTAGAGAGATAGAAAAAGATGAACTGCCTCTATTTAAAGAGATAATGCAAAAAACATCTGATAGAAGAGAATTTATTGATAGACCATTTTCATATTATGAATCTATGTGGAACACTATGCATGATGATGGTATTTTAAAAATACTTATCGGTGAAATAGATTTTAACTTATATGAAAAGAATACTAAAGATGAATTAAAAGAACATGAAGATGCTCTAAAAGATAGAATTAATAAATATGAAAATAATTTATTAAAAATGAATGAAAAAAGATATAAATCTAATAATAAACAAGATGAAGAACAAATAACTCGTCTAAAAAAAGACTTAGAAAAAATAAAAGAATACAAAAAAGAATTTGGAGAAAAGAAAACATTAGGTGGAATATTATTCTTAATATATGGTAATGAAGTATTATCTCTGTTAGGTGGAACACTTGATGATGTTATGCAGTTTAAATCAGCTTATACAATTCACTATGCTGGAGTAAAACTTGCTGTTGAAAAGAAACTAAAAAGATATAACTTTTATGGTATAACAGGAGACTTCAATAAAGATAATCCTCTATATGGACTATTCCTATTCAAAAAGAGTTTTGGTGGTCATGTATCAGAATTATTAGGTGAATATGACCTAGTTATTTCAAACTTCTGGTATCATACCTATAATATATTATTTAAAACATATCATTTTTTAAAAAACATAAAAAAGAAATTAACAAAAAAAGACAGTTAACTGTCTTTTATTTTTTAGCATTTAAGAATTTATATAAGAATCCAGCTAGTGTAGCTCCAGCAAGTGGTGCTAAAATAAATACCCATACTTGACTAAATGCTTTACCACCAGATACTAAAGCCGGTGCTATACTTCTAGCTGGGTTTACTGAAGTACCAGTTAAAGGTATTCCAAGTAAGTGAACAAGTGTTAATGTTAAACCAATAATTAATCCAGCACTTTTATTCTTTTCATCACTACTAACACAAAGTACAGTATAAACAAAGATAAATGTTAATACTACTTCTACTAAAAGTGCTCCCCAAACAGTAACACCAGTTGCTTCTCCAAAACCATTTGCTCCTAAGTTTTCTGTTCCAAGAGGTGTAGACATCAAAATAAGGAATAAAATAAGTGATCCAGCTAAAGCCCCAAGTATTTGAGCTATCATATAGCTTACCATATCTTTACTATCAATTCTCTTGTTTATTAACATTCCAAGTGTTACAGCAGGATTGAAATGTCCTCCACTAATAGGACCAACTGCATATGCCATAGCCATAACTGCAAGACCAAAAGCAACAGCTACCGCAAGTGTATCTTCTCCTTTCACAACCGCAACTCCACAACCTAGTAATACTAAAACTAAAGTACCTATAAATTCACTAATATATTTCTTCATATATCCTCCTTAACTAAATTATAAAACTATCCAAATCTATATTCAATTCTTTTTAAATAATTTATTTATCCTATCTCCAACTATATTTTTAATTAAGCCTCTTCTAAAAGCATATATACCATATATAATAATTCCCATAATTGTATATATAAGTATAATTAAGAAACTACTCATTCTACTAGTACCAGTAACTGGAATAAATCTAGTAATTAATAAAAGTATTGTGCTCATAAGAAGTGTATCTATAAATATATCTATAAAATTATTAACTACAGAATCAAATCTAATATTATATTTCTTATATAAGAAAACAATACATATTATAAAAGTAACTAAATATCCAATAATACTAGCAGTAATAGCTCCATATACTGGAGGAAGACCAGCTTTAAAGAATGTATTAATTAAATTAACATTTAATAGTATCTTAAACAATAATCCAACTAACATACTAATTAATAGTACTTTATATTCTTTAAACAACTGTATAATAGTAACACTCAAAGTAAATAGTGAAATAAATATAGAAGTAAATACAAAATAACTAAGTACTACTGCCCCATTTCCACTACCATAAAATAAATTCCAAATAGGATAAGATAAAATACTAATACCAGCACTCATAGGTAAAGCAAGTAATAGTAGTAAACTGAATGAATCATTAATTTTATCATTAATATCTTTCTTATCACCTTTCGCAATAGAACTACTTAAACTAGGAATAAGACTCATAATAATACCAGTAGTAACACTAATAACTATCATATTAAATTTCTTACCCCAAGTAGATATAATACTCATAACACTTTCAGCCTCAGCCGTAGTATATTCAGCATACATAGCTAAACTCTTAACTATTGTACTCATATCTACTAAATCATATAAAGATTTAATAATATCAATCATAATAAATGGTATTGCATATATTATAATCATATTAATAATTTCTTTATTCGTAACTTTACTACTACTATAAGTATTATTTTTATCTTTAAATTTATTCTTATTTTTTAAATATACTATTTTTAAATATAAGTATGAACAAATAGCTCCTATAAGAGCTCCAAGTAAAGCAACATTAACACTTAAAGATACAGATTCCTTAAATACTTTTATAACTAAAAAGCTACCAATAACTATAATAGTTACTCTAACTATTTGTTCTATTACTTGTGAAATACTAGGAGGAGTCATAATCATATGACCTTGCATATAACCTCTATAAATACTAAGTACTGGTACTACTAATACAGCTAAAGCAATTATTCTAATAACACCAGTAATAGCAGAAAGAGAATTACCACCACTTAAATTACCAATAATAAGCTTAGCTATCATTGGAGCAAATATAATTAATATTAAGAATGATACAAAACCAAGTATTAAAGCCATCTTCCTAGCTAGAATAAAAGTTCTTTGTTTAGCACTATAATCTCCTTTAGCAGCATAATAAGATGTAACTTTACTAACAGAAAGTGGTATACCAGCAGTACTAATTCCAATAAAGAAAGCATAAATAGAATAAGCGTAACCATAAAGAGCTCCACCTACATCGCCAACTAAAGCATGAAATGGGACTACATATACTACACCAAGTACTTTACTAATAATAATACCTAAAGTACTAATAAAAGCACCTGTTATGAATGAATGTTTCCTCAATATTCTATTTTTTTTCATTGTATTCACCTAATTAATTATAACAAAAAAAATAGCTATAAGCTATTTTAATTTATAAAGTGATTTTATCTTAGATTTCTTATTATTTAGTATTAATTCTGCTAAAGTAGAATTATCTTTTAAACTCTTCTTACTTAGAGAATAAATATCTCTAAATGAAATCCAAGTAGATAAAGTTTGAGAAGAACTAGCTAACATCATCTTAGCTAATTTATCAGAATTACAAGTAGCAATATATTCTTTGTATTCATCACTCATAATATTAGTAATAAGTACTGGAGCCATACCAAGATCCATTAAATGTTTATTCATAATAATTCTACCTGTTCTTCCATTTCCATCTTCAAATGGATGAATTCTTTCAAATCTAATATGAAATAATGCTTCTCTTTTAAAGATATTTAATAGTCTAGCATCTCTTTCTTCACTAGAAATATTACTATCTCCAGGATCAAGTATCTCCATACCAAAATTATTATTATAATCAGCTATTAACTCTGCCATCTGTGTAGGAACAGATGTCTTATCTGAAACATCAAATCTTGCTCCTCTGATATAATTATTAGTCTTTTTAAAACCACTAACTTTATCAGGATTAGAATTATTAACAATATCATTTATCTTAATAATTTCATTTATGCCAATAGTATTAAGATTCATAGCATAGTCAAAGGCATCTAAATTATCTTTCTGCATATTAAAGGCTTTTTCTCTAGCAGAGTTAATTTCAAAACTCCATTTAAAGAATTCACCAACACTTCTATAAGTATCACGAGGTGAATATTCACCATTTCTAACTTCTATAGCATTATGCATATCTTTCTTCATATATTTAAAGTTTTCATTAAATTCTTTATCAACTATACTTTGAGGAGTTAAAGAATTACAATCTCCAGGCAATATACCAACATCATGTCCAAAACTAACTATAAATCTTCTTAGATCTCTATCTATTCGTAATTTTTCACTCAAAAAAGAAAAATCATAGTAATCAACACTAGCTCTATTTTTAATCATATTATATTCTTTTTCTAAGGCATGCAAATCATTAAAAGCTCTCTCAATAGATAAACTATCATAAGAGAAACTCTCCTTAAATCTTAGCATTAAAAGATTATACATATTCTCTTCAAAAACACTGCCACCAATAACATAAACGTTTATCACTTTCTCAAACATAAACATCCCCCATTTATGGCGCTAATTATACCATATTTAAGGCTATATGTCAAAAAAATAGACTCCTAAGAGTCTATTTAATAACTATACTAACAATCTTATTTTTAATGACAATAACTTTCTTTATTTCATGACCATCACAGAACTTTTTAACATTCTCTACATCAAGTGCCTTTGCTTTAACACTTTCTTCATCTTCATCTACATTGATATTAATAGTACCTCTAAGTTTACCATTAACTTGAACGCCAATTTCAATACTATCATCAACAGTAAGATTATCGTCATATTCAGGCCATTTCTCAAAAGCAATAGTCTTATCATGTCCTAACTTTTCCCACATTTCTTCAGTAATATGTGGAGTAACAGGATTTAATAATTTAACAAATCCTTCAGCATACTTTTTAGGAATTACTTCTTCTTTTTGACAAGCGTTCATAAAGATCATAAGTTCACTAATAGCAGTATTAAAATCAAGAGATTCATAATCATTAGTAACTTTCTTTACCATTTTATTATATGCTTTATCTAAATTAGGATTGTCTTTATCTTGTACTTTATTATCTTCAATTAATGTTCTCCATACACGTTCAATAAACTTTTTAGCTCCTTCAACACCAGATTGACTCCAAGGTTTACTAGCCTCTAATGGACCCATAAACATCTCATAAAGTCTCAATGTATCAGCACCATAATTTTCTGCTATATCGATAGGATTAACGACAAATTCTGGATATCTCTTGCCCATTTTAATACCATTAGAACCAAGTATCATACCTTGATGAACAAGTTTTTTAAATGGTTCTTTAACAGGTGATATACCTTTATCATATAGATACTTATTCCATATTCTAGAATAGATTAAATGACCAACAGCATGCTCTGGACCGCCAATATATAAATCTACTGGCATCCAGTGTTTTAATAACTCTTTATCAGCTAATTCTTTATCGTTATGTGGATCAATATATCTTAAGAAATACCAACTAGAAGCAGCAGATCCAGGCATAGTAGAAGTTTCTCTAATACCTTTAACTCCATTCTTATCATATTTCTTCCACTCAGTAGCATTCTCAAGAGGTGCTTTTCCATTATGCCCTCTATAATCTTCTAGTTCAGGAAGAACAAGTGGTAACTCATCATCTTCTAGTACATAATCCTTTCCATCATCAGTATGAACTATAGGTACTGGTTCTCCCCAATATCTTTGACGAGCAAATATCCATTCACGGAATTTATAATTAACTTTTCTACGAGCAACTCCCATATCAATTAATTTCTTAGTAATAGCTTCTTTAGCTTCTTCCACAATCATACCAGTAAACTCTTCAGAATTTACTAACTTACAATTCTTTCCTAAGTAATCGTACTTTTCAAAAGCTTGTTTCTTAGTATCTCCACCACTAATAACTTCTATCATAGGTATCTTGTGTACTGTAGCATATTCAAAGTCTCTCTGATCATGACTAGGTACAGCCATAACAGCACCAGTACCATAATTAGCAAGTACAAAGTCTCCAATAAAGATATCTACTTCTTTACCATTAACTGGATTAATAGCTTTAACTCCTTCTAGTCTACAACCACTCTTACCTTTATTAAGCTCAGTTCTATCAAATTCACTCTTCTTATTAACTTCTTCTATATAAGCTTTTACTTCTTTTTTATTCTTAATTCTAGGCATTAATTCTTGCACTAAATTACCTTCTGGAGCAAGTACAAAGAAAGTAATTCCATATACTGTTTCAATACAAGTAGTATAAATAGAGAATTTACCCCCACCAACTATTTCAACATCCATCTCTACTCCAGTAGATTTACCAATCCAGTTTCTTTGCATTTCTTTAGTAGACTCAGGCCAATCTATTTCATTAAGTCCAGCAAGTAAATCTTCAGCAAACTTAGGTTGATCAATACAAAGTTGTTTCATATTCTTTCTAATTACAGGATAACCACCACGTTCACTCTTACCATCAATTACTTCATCATTAGATAAAACAGTACCTAACTCTTCACACCAATTAACAGGCATATCTATGTATTTAGCAAATCCATCTAAATATAAGTTCCTAAATATCCACTGTGTCCACTTATAATATTTAGGATCACTAGTAGAAATCATTCTATCCCAATCATAATCAAATCCCAATGCTTTTAATTGTTTGGTAAAATAAGCAATATTCTTCTCTGTAAATCCATTAGGATGATTACCAGTCTGTACAGCATATTGTTCTGCAGGTAATCCAAAAGAATCATATCCCATTGGATGAAGTACGTTATATCCTTGCATTCTCTTCATCCTAGATACTATATCAGTAGCAGTATAACCTTCTACATGACCTGCATGAAGTCCTACCCCACTAGGATAAGGAAACATATCAAGTACATAAAATTTAGGTTTAGAAAAATCATGAATATCTGTTTTAAAAGTTTCATGTTCTGCCCAATATTTTTGCCATTTCTTTTCTATTTCATTATGATTAATCATTTTTTACCTTCTTTCTTATACATCTTACCTACAAAGCTATAACTAATTACTATTAATATCATTAGTAATACAAAACCTCCAAGAATAGCTATTATAGTATTTTTAACAATCGACATTATAGATACAACTATTGCCATATCAAGAGATGATACAATCGCAACTACTTGTAATAATTGATTATAGTTAATCTTTTCTACATCTAAATTATACTTTTTACTTAAATAAAGTATTTCTGCAGGCATTTTATTCTTATCTTTTTTAGCTCTTCTAACTATAACTAATTCATATATTATAAGTAAAAATAAAAATGTCAGTACAAATAACACTATCTCTTCTATCATATTTCCTCCATAAAAAAAGTGCTACCTAAGGACGAAAATCATCGTGGTACCACCTTAATTACTTCTCATATCTCTTAACGCGAGTAACGAATATATCCATCCATTAGTCAAGTTCATATTTCTTTTATTCTTATTTCCACCAACCATAAGATCTCTTCAATAAAAATCCATATTACTACTACTAATAATATATTTAAGATATCACTTATTATAGTATTAATATCTTTAAATTTCAACGTTTTATTATATTTTTTCTATTATTTGTTTAATATTACAACGACGAGAATTTATAAAATCACAAACTTCATCAAATAATTCTTTCTTATTTAATACATCGTTACTAGATAATCTCTTTTTATTAGAATAGTTATATATTCTAACAGCTAAATCTAAAGAAGTTCTCATTTTACCTTTATCATACAAAGCATTTGGATTTAAATATATATAAGCTCTATCATCGTCTTTAAATATATTATATAACTTATCAGTATTAATAAAATTAGTCATACTATCAATTAACTTATTATCATCATTAAATTTAAATCTAATTGTATTAATAACACTAGTCTTATTAAATTCACTATTATTTTTAAACTTATTTAATTCTTTCACAATATCTAAATTCTTATAAGCAAGTTTTACTAAGAATTCATAATTATCTAATATTAAACCAAATTTAACATCTTTATCATTTATAGGAGTATCAACAGACTTAGTATACTTTAAATAATCCCCATCTTTAAAACATAAATATGTATATTTGTTTACTGTATTAAGTAATTCTTCTCTATCTTTATCTTCTAATTTATTAATAATACTATCAGTATATATATCGTTTAAATCACCATTAGATAGATGAAGTAAAATAACCTCATTAGGATCACCATCAAAGTCTACTTCACTCATATATCTTAATATAGCATCATCTTTTATTTTCTTACAGTTAACCATACAACCTCCTATACATCAGATAAGTATTCAAGTAATTTTAAGAATAAGTTAATATACTCTCTAGATAATCCTTTTGATTTCATCTTACGTATAGATACTCTCTTCTTACTAATAGGTTCATTCGCAAACATAATATCTGCGACTTCCTCTTTTAAATATGTATCTATCTTTAAATCTAGTAAAATACTACTAACATCATCATTCATAATTCTAGCTGCATCTATTTCTATATCTTTACCTTTACAATTAATAGTTAATTGACCAACAGTAGGAATATTTTCAAGTTCAACTACGAAGTCATTACCATCAACATAAGTTTCCATCTTATCAATCTTATCACTATTAAAGAAAACAGTAACATCATCTGCTTCACGAGTATTTCTAAATACCATCTTATAATTTCTTTTAGCAGGAACTATACCACTCTTACCATCAATACTTCTAATAATAACAGTATAGTTATTTTTTAAATAGTTATAATCAATAGAAGTTTTTAAGTAATAGCCATCTTTATATAGAGAAGATATTCCATCGTCTTCAAATAATGTATAGTTATTACTAACTCCTGGGAATATTTGAATTTCTAAATCAGTTGGCAACTCTGTATTATTATAATCACTCTTATTAGATAGAGGAATAATACTACCAGCATGAGCAAATACAGGATAATCTTCATCTTTAAAGAAAGAAACATATTTCTTGTTACCTAAGAATTTTTTACCAGTCATAAAATCATACCAAATACCATCTGGTATAAAGAATCTATGAATAGTACGTTTCATTGTCTCATCACGTTTTTCTAGTATAGGGCATACTAATAATTGTGAACCAAAATAGTATTGATTTCTATATAAAGAATCATCATAAGTCCACATATAATTATAATAAAATGGTTGAATAAGAGTAATACCAGCTCTTGTATAATTATAAGCTTCAGTATAAATATATGGAATTAATCTATGTCTAAGTCTTAAATATCTAGCTGAAATAGAACTAGTCTTCGCATCCCAAAGCCAAGGCTCTTTTTTATAATAAATACCACGAGCTCCATGAAAACGAAGGATTGGAGAAAAAACTCCTAATTGTAGATGCCTAATGTATAAATCATCATCTTCTATACCACCATGATTACCACCTACATCATGACTCCACCAACTAACTCCTATATTTGCTGCATTCAAATACCTAAATGGTAAATTCTTAAGCGCAGCCCAACTAATCTCACTAGAGCCACCATATAAAACCCCATATCTATGAGGAGCACTACAACCACTTCTAGATAGTAACATACCACGTTTCTCAGTATTTCTACCTGAATCATAGTACATGTAATGTTGTAATGCCCAAAGTTTAGTCAAATCCATAGAAGCTTTAGAATCATTCCAGAAGAAATCTACACCTATACTCTCAAGTGGATGTAAGAACATCTTAAAATAAACATCTAATAATTTTGGATTAAGCGGATCAAATTTAATAATACTAGAATTAGATATTTTTAAAGCTTCACTTGCTTGTTTATAAAAAGCTTCATGAGGATAAAAACCTTCATCAGGATCAACTACTAATCCTAATCTAATTCCTTTCTTATGTAATTCTTCTATCGTTTGTTTAGGATTTCTAATCAAATTATTATTAAAAGTAAAGCCATCTTTTAAGTCTCTATAATTACCTATATTTCTAATATGCCAATCATTATCAAGTAATATTACTGATAGAGGTATTCTCTCTTTCTCAAAAGATCTAACTAATTCTCTTAAACTCTTATCGTTATAATTAGTATTTCTACTCCACCAATTACCTAAAGCATATCTAGGAATTAGTGAAGGTGTACCAGTCATCTTAAAATAATCAAATAAAGCTTGTTTAAAGTCCTTATCATACATAAAGACATATATGTCAATATTACCTTTAACCGGATCAGCTAAAGTACCATCTTCCATAATAACCTTACTAAGAGAATCATCTATAGAAGCAAAACCATCTAAAGAGTATAAACCTTTTTGAATATTAGCTGGAACATTTATATCAGTACTGACAATATTACCACCTAAGTTTCTAGCTTCAGCATGGCCATAGAACCAATCTTTTTGTCTATCAGCTTCTCTACTATTTAAAGTTATCTTTAAATGCTTCATTGGATCTAATCCAGTCCCAACAAAAGGCTGTCCTTTAACATATACTAAAGTAAAATATCTAGTAGATAACTCTATAATATTTTCATCTTGTTTAACAGAAAAATCAGGAATACCAATATTCCTCTTTCTTATTAATTGTGTTGGTTTATCATTAAAAGTATCTGTAGGAGAGTACTCAAGTCTAACAATCATTTCAGATATAACAGAAATACGATAATGACTACCTGAAATTATTGTCTTAGTATCACTCTTAGTTTTATCACTGTTAAAAGCAAATTGTTTACCTAGTGGATACATACTAACACCCTCCCATTTATTCTATTAACATAATAACATATTTTTTATATAAAAAAAATACCAAATTAATACAAAAAAACGGCTAAGCCGTTTTACTTATCTATAAATACTGCATAGTATTCCTCAAATGATACTTTATGTTCATGAAGATATTTACTAATCTCTTTACCAACATATCTGTAATGCCAAGCTTCTGATCTAAAACCAGTATCAGAAACGAATTGATTAGTATATCTTAGAATATATCCATATTTATAAGCATTATCAATCATCCAAAGATATTCCTTAGAATTAGCGAATACATTACTATTCTTACTAGCTACATCTATCGCAAGACCAGTTTCATGTTCAGAATATCCTGGATAAGCTACATATTTTTTAGTATAATCTGGACCATAAGTCTTTGTATATAAATCACATAACTTCTGTTGATCACTATGACTTCTATAAGCTGTATTAATATATAGAGAATAGCCATTCTTAGTCGCATCTTCACTCATCTTTTTATAAGCCTCAAAAGCTTCTTTTTGTAGCTTTAATCCACCTTCACTAGCCATATCTTTAGGAATAGTAACTAACTCCTCTACTTTAAACTTATCATCTAACTTAAAATGCTTATTAACTAACATATTAGTTTTAAATTTATCCACAATAATAGGATTCTTATATTCTTCTTCATCAAGCATCAAATTAACTCTAACTACTGTAACATAAGCATTTTCTCCATATTCTTCACTATGTTTAACGTACTTATCATAATTTTTTAGTTTTGCAAAATCATATGAATAATACTCTTCTAAATAATTAACTCTATCTCTCTTAGAAAACTCTAGTACATCGTTATCACTACCATGAGAAAATATCATATTAATATCATTATATGAATACTTTTTACTAAGTAATGTATTAATATTCTTAATAAAATGTTCACCTTTATGATAATCAATATGTTCGTACTTTTTCATGTATTTTTCGCTAAAATCTTTACTTCTAAATGCTGTATCTAAAGTCTTACTATAAGTAATACTACTAACGTATTTCTTTTTAAATTTAAATAGTATTTGTTGACTAGCTTCTTCACTATAACCAAGTTTTTTAATACTATTAATTTCATATCTATAAAATAAGAAGACAGCTAAAATAATAGCTAAAATAGTCCCAAGTATTTTACCTATAGTTTTAAGTAAATTAATATACGCAGGTTTTAATTTTAATTTCTTTTTAACTGCCATATACTTCACCATTATAAGTATAGCACACAGCTATGATATAATAGATATATATACGTATTTTTTGTGTAAATGGAGAGTAAAATGTTTAAATATTCTGATACAAATAAAAAATATTATACTTTAGATTATTTTTATAAACATAAATTTAATTCTAAAGTATTTAAAGTAAGCTTAAATGGTAATTTTACCTGCCCTAATATAGATGGAACAGTAGGATACGGAGGATGTATCTATTGTCATAATGGTTCTAGTGATTTTGGTGGAGATAGAAAAAAAGATATTATCACACAGTTTAACGAAGTAAAAGAAATGCTTCTAAATAAGTGGCCTAAAGCCAAGTATATAGGTTACTTCCAATCTAATACTAATACTTATGCACCAGTAAAAAAACTAAAAGAGTTATATGAACCTATCTTAAAACAAAAAGATGTAGTTGGCTTAAATATAGCTACTCGTCCAGACTCTATTACTGAAGAATGTTTAAACTATTTAGAAGATTTATCTAAAAGAACATATCTAACAGTAGAATTAGGTCTTCAAACTACTAATGAAAAAACAGCTAAATTAATAAATAGATGTCATTCACTAGATTGTTTTACTAATATGGTTAAAAAACTAAGAAAAAGAAATATTAATGTCGTAGTACACATAATAAATGGCTTGCCATATGAAACAAAAGAAGATATGTTAAACACAGTAAAATATATTAATAACTTAGATATTCAAGGTATAAAAATACATATGTTGTCAGTAGCAAAAGATACTCCTTTAGAAAAGTTATATCAAAAAGAAAAATTTCGTATCTTAACTAAAGAAGAATATATTGATATTGTAGTAGATCAGTTAGAACTATTAAGAGAAGATATAGTAATTAATAGAATAACTGGTGATCCAAATAAAGAATACTTAATAGAGCCAAATTGGTTAATAAAGAAATTTACTGTTCTAAATGATATAGATAAAGAAATGGTTAAAAGAGATACTTATCAAGGAAGAAAATCATTATAACATTTACATCTTTACAATTCCATATCCTATAAAACCTTGTCATAATAAGGAAATTTATATATAATCAAAATGAGGATGAGGATATGAAAGATATAGATAAAAAAGGAAAAAGAATTTTATCGATTACACTTGCCGTATGGGGAATTACTTTTATAATTACTGGTTTAATCTTAAATGCTCAAGATAGAACAGTAGTTAAAAGAGTATATAGTGTCAATGTTAATTCTAAAAAAGTAGCTCAATTAAACGCTAACGAAATAGAATTAAAAGACATGGAATTAGAAATAAATAATCCACTAAGTGTAGATGTAAAAGATTATTTAAAAAATCCTGAATCTCTAGAAAAAAGTGTTATTAAAGCTTTAAAGTTAGATACTTCTATGGTTAATATTAATGAAGCTGGAGTTTATTCATATACTGTTACATTTAAAAAGAAAACATATACTGGTAAATTTACTATTAAAGCTAAAGAATTACCAAACTTTGTTCTAACATTAAAAGAAATTAACTTAGAAGTTGGAGATGCTATCTCAACTAACGTATCTTCATATATTAAAGAAAATTTACCTGAAGAAATTAGAAACAACCTTGTCTTAGACTTAAGTGGAGTAACTACTACTAAAGCAGGTAACTATTCATACACAATAACTTATAATAAAAAGATATATACTGGAAAAGTTATAGTTACTGAAAAACAAGTAGGAATCAAAGTAATAAAACCTGGAGAAAATCCTGATGAAACAAATAAAAAAGAAACTAATAATTAGTTTCTTTTTTTTACCTTACCTTTAAGTCTATTACTTTCATCAAATTCATCATAGATAACTTCACCATAATTAGTATAGTAATATACATCATAATTCTCTTGATCTAACTTATCTGGATTAAAGTAATTCTTAGAAATACCCATATAAACAAAATCAACATTGCTTTTTTCATCTCTTAACATAGTTGCACTCTTATATAAGTACATTAATTTATCATCTTCAATATCTTTGCCATAACAAAGTTTGTACATATCTCCTAAAACTTCCCAAGCCATTTCATTATTATTCATTAGACTTTCATAATCATCTATACTATGAGTATTAATATAATCATCATAATTAGCTGTAGCTTGATCTATATTATTTAATAGAATATAAACACTATCTTCATCAGCATAACCAGATAAACCGGTCTCTAATATATTTAAGTCGCCATGGAAATAAGCATCAAGTATAAGATCTTTACCAACAATCTCAGCTAAAGCTTTAGTATAAGCTACACCAATTGGATATATATCATCATTCCTAGAAAAGTATTCATTCACCAATTCCTGCGTAATTCCCTCATTAAGTCCATCTCCAAGATATCCATCATTCATATCATTAGCTTCGCTTATACCAGATCTAGATAAATAATGGAATAATTCATGCACTATTGTATCGTATTTTTCAGAATCACTAAGATTATCTCTAACAGTTATTTTATTATCTAATATTTCATATTTACCTATAATATCAGGATTTGCAAAACTACTTTCATCAGCTTCTATTATTTGTAAATCATCAATTGTAGATAATAATTCATCATGTTGTAAAAAGTCTAAATTATCTTTAATGGGCTTTCTCATATAAGATATATATTCACTATTATCTCCACTTCTATTAATAAGTTCATCATAAAAGTTTTCTATATTTATAGGTTCTTCTACTTCCTCAGTATTTGAACCACCTTCATAAGTATTATTTAACATATACTTTGGAGTATTATCAAAACTATTACCTTCAAATTCTATATTAGTTAATGCAGTTATAACAAGTCCAACTGATAATATACCTATTAATAATTTACCGCTACCTTTTAAATAATTATTTTTAGGTGCATTATATTTCTTATTTAAAGCTAAAGCTACTTCTCCTGTAACTTCCCCGTCTTTATCAAAGAATCTATTCTTTAAATTGTATTTATCAAAATACACTTGATATACTTTTCCATCATATATTGTATAATTAGAAAAAATCATACTATCTCCCCCACAATTAATCAGCTATTTTACCACTTTTTCTAAATATAGTAAAGTTTTTTTATTGAATAGAAAAGATATATAAAAAAGATAATTTCCTAAAAAGAAATTATTTTTTTATAAAACAAAAATCTTTTAAAATAACAAAACCTCTATTTTTAATGTTTCAAAGAAAGTGTTAATATCTTAGACATTAAGAAAAGGAGGAGATTTATGAAAAAAGTATTATTTTTCTTAATATTAAGCGCAATTATTATTTGTTGTGACAAAGTACATGCTGCTACATATAAATTCTATGAAGCTGAAATGATTCCCAATATATACATAACTAAAAAAGATACATCTACTGGAACTAATTACTATCAAAAGGCTCGCTTCTTTAGACAAACTGGTACTGATGAATTTGCTTACTGTATAGAAGTCTTTGAAGGCTTCTATGATACTGCTGACTATAATCAATCTAATCCATCTAATTTAACAAGTACTCAAATAGACAGAATTAGTAAAATTGCCCATTATGGATATGGATATCCAGGTCACAGTGATAAATCATGGTATGCAGTAACTCAAACAATGATTTGGAAATATCTCGCTGGCGATGACAAAGTATTCTTCACAGATACATTAAATGGTAATAAAGTAACTACCTATGATGGAATGATAAACGAAATAAATAATCTAATAACTCAAGGAGAAAAAGTACCATCTTTCAATAATAAAGAAATTAATTTAGTAGTAGGACAAAAATATGAATTAATAGATACTAATAATGTTCTAAGTAAATATAAGTCTTCAAGTTTAACAATCAAAGATAATAAATTAATAATAAAAGACTTAAAGGCAGGTAGTTATAATATAACTCTAACTAGAACAGATAATTCATACAATAAACCAGTATTATTCTATACTAGTAATGGTAGTCAAAATCTAGTACAAACAGGTAATATTAATAGTAAAAATGCTAATGTAAGAATAGTAGTAAAAGAAACAAATTTAAAATTAATCAAGCTAGATAAAGATACTAATAGTATTAAACCATCTGGAGAAGCAGAACTAAAGAATAGTATTTTTGGTATCTATGATGAAGAAAATAATCTCATTGATAAAATAACTATAGGAGAAGATTCAACTGGATCAATAGAAAACCTTATATATGGAAAATATATACTAAAAGAATTAACGGCTGGTGTAGGATGTAAACTAAATGAAGAAGAAATTCCATTTGAAATAACTCCAAATCAAACAGAAATAGAATTAAAGTTAACTAATGAAGTTATTAAAAAGAAGATAATTATTAATAAAACATATGGTAATAAGAACCATCAAAAACCTGAATGTAATATTGAATTTAATATCTATGATACTAAAAACAAGTTAATTAAAACTATTAAAACTGATAATAATGGAAAAGCAGAAATAGTTTTACCATATGGTAACTATACTATTAAACAATTAACTACTACAGAAGGATATTCATTTAACAACCCAATAAAAATAAAAGTTATAGATGAAAAAGATCAAGTATTAAACTTAAAAGATTATCAAATAGAAGTACCAAATACTAAAACAAATATATCTATACTAGAAATACTATTAGCTATTCTATTATGAAAAAGAAATTATTATTAACATTTTTAATAGTCATAGGAATAATTAATTGTATTAAAATGTATTACTGTTTAATAAATGAAGAAACAATTATTAATCAATCTTTAATTACTAAAATAGGTAGAAATATACAAAAAAGTAAATATAAAGATGATAAAATTGGAGAATTATATATTAAAAATATCCATCTAAAAGAGAATTTATATGAATTAAATTCTTATTTGAATAATGTTGATAGAAACATAGCTGTCTTAGAAATAACTAATGAACCAAATAAAAACAATTCATTAATAGTAATCGCAGCTCATTCTGGTACTGGACATATAGCCTATTTTAAAGATCTAGATAAAGTAAAGAAAAATGATCTCATAATACTTACATATAAAAACAAAACATATAACTATATTGTGAATGATATTTGGAATGAAAAGAAAACTGGTAATATTAAAGTACCTGATAATGAAAAAAATCAGCTAGTTCTAACGACATGTACACCTCACAAAGATAATTATCAATTAATAATTAATTGCTTATTAAAAGAGTAGTTACCTACTCTTTTTTGCTTCTTCAATTGCTCTATCTAGTTGTTTGTCTCCCTCTTCAGCTTCTTTTACCTCTATGTCTGGTTTTATTCCACCTTTTTTATGATCTAACCATTTACCTTTAGATGTTAACCACTTCTCTGTTGTATATTTTAAACTAGTACCATTCTTTAAATTAACTTCTTTCTGAATAGTACCTTTTCCATATGTCATAGTTCCAACAAGTTTAATATTTTTATAATTCTCTTTCATACAACTTATAACTATCTCAGATGCAGAAGCACTGCCCTCATTCATAAGTATTATAACTGGATATTTTCTACCCTCTTTAGTTTTAGAATATACCTTAGTAGTCTTGCCTTTACTTTTAACTTGATATAAAACCTTCTTACGAGTAATAAACATATCTAAAATACTATCTGTCTGATTTAAATGTCCCCCAGGATTATTTCTTAAATCAATTATTAGACTCTTTATATTCTTCTTCTCTAATTTAATTAATTCATCTTCAAATTGTTTACCTGTATTAGAAGCAAATGTCTCAATTTTTATATAGCCAATATCTTTATCTATGATTTTCTTAGTAACAGAAGGTACTTCTACCCTATCTTTCTTTACTGTGAATTTCTTCTCTTTACCATCTCTCTTAACTACAAGTTTAACAACTTTTTTCTTCTTCATTAATCTAATTAGCTTGCTTAAAGTATAATTATCTAAGCTCTTACCATTAACTTTTATAATAATATCATCTTTTTTTACTCCAACCTTAGAAGCAGGAGAATCTTTAAATACATCACTAACTACAAATTTATCATCTTCTTGTACTACTACTATACCTAATCCTTCATAATAACCATTTATATTATCATTAAAAAGTTTAGAAATATCTTTATTCATATAAGAAGAATATGGATCATCTAGAGAATTAACCATTCCATCTATAGCTCCATTAACTAATTCTTCTTTATTTACCTTTCCATAATAAGTATTAACTATATTATTATAAGTACTAACAATCTCATCAATATGTTTATCTGACTTATCAAATAACATTATTCTAGTATGACTAACTAATAAGCCTACTACTACCCCAAAAAAAGCAGACAATAACATCATCATTAATACTTCAGTTAAAGTAAATGTATCATTCTTTTTAGCCATAATATCGCCTCTAAATAATTTTATCATAAACAAAATAAAAAGAGCAAATGCTCTTTATTTATTTAAGTATTTAGTAATACTTTCCTTACTATCAAATACTTCTTCTATTTTTTTATTAGAAACTTTCAACATAGTAGGATTCTTTACTCTTAATTCACTAATATCACTTATATTAGTATTAGCTTTATTACTAACATATTTCTTGTTAAGTCCATCTGCTAAATCAACATAATAAGCATCTACTTTATGCTTACCATTATAATTACTAATAGCAGCAGTAATCTCATTATCATTCTCTCTATCATATAAAACTACAAGATATGATTTATCTTTTCTATTTAAAATAGAACCAACCGTTATCTTTTCATAACTTATATTAGCAGGAGCTATTTCCTTCTTTTCACCTTTCGCAGTTATATAAAGAGTTAATAAATAAAATAAACCTAATACTATTAAAACTCCTATTATAGTAATAATAGTACCTTTCATACTAGCTTTAAACTCTACACTTGTATTTTCTTCTACATTATAACGTTTTCTTTTATTTTTACGTGCCATCATAACCACCCGAAATCATTATACCACAAAAGAATAAAAAGAAAAATAGTCTTGCGACTATTTTTGCATTACTACAACAGTAATATTTTTATTAGTTTTAACTTCATACTTCAAAGTAACATCATCACCAGTAACTTTAACTTTTAACTTATTCTCTCCTACTTTAGCATTCTTAAGATCGATATAAGCTTTAATATTATCAGCAGTTATATTCTTAATAGCATCAGCACTACCAGTTACTTTAACATCAACAGTACTATCATTAGCACTTAAAGCATTAACTGTTAAATTATCAGCTAAGTTTTCAGTTCTAATTCTAACGTTATTAATAACTTTACTAGCAGAAGTATCAAGTCTAACAGTTACAGTTATATGTGTTTCACTTAATTCTGTAATTCCTGCAGGCTTAGTTAATGTAATATTAAATGTCTTATCCTTCTTTAAGTTATCAACATCAACTTTTACTGTTAATTGATCTAACTTCTCTACTACACTATCTTTACCATAAATAGTAACTTTAGAAATATTAGAATCAATAGACTTAATTGATTTACCAAGTGATACATCACCAGTTGGAATAATCTTAATAGGTACTTCTTTACTTGGAGAAGTAATCTTTAATTTACAATCAACACTCTTAGGTACAATCTCAACATTAATTACTTTTCCATTAGCATCATAAGCTACTAGAGGAACTTCCTTAAGTGTAACTTCACCAACAGCTTCTTTAGGTATATCATTAACATCAATTAATGCCTTAACAGTAGCTACTTTAGCAAGTGATTCTTTACTACCTTTAACGATAACATCAGTTCTATCTAGTGTAACTTTATCAATATATAACTTAGTATCTAAATTATCACTATGTAAGATATCATAACTCAAGCTCTTATTAGCACTAACTTTCTTATAAATCATAATTGTTACTTCACTAGGATCTAACTTATAATCAAGGCTTCTAAGTCTCTGTGAATATTTAAGTCTTACTTTGTGTTGTCCTGGTTTTAAACCAGTTAAATCAACACTAACACCTTTAGATGGAGATTGTTTAGCTAGGAAAATATGTCTTTTTTGACCAACTAAAGTAATATCAACTGTCTCAGGTAAACCTTCAACAACATATAATTCTTCATTATATACAGCTGTTACTGGCTGTTTATAAAGTATTTCTGCATATTGATCAACAGTAATATCACTTTCTCTATCAATAATTATAAAAGTAGAAAAAGCAAGTATCAAACTAGCTACTAATAAAAATGATTTATTAGCTGAAATTCTATCTATCCATCTACCTATAGCATTAACTAAATCCATTAGCTTAAGCATCAATTTAATAATAGGAGTAATAAGAATTTTATCAAATAATGAAGCTAAGCCATGTAATAATCTCTTAAATATATTATTTTTCTTCTTCATAAATCTCTTCCTCTTCTACATCTTCTACACTTGCTTCATTTTTAGGTTGTAACTCATCTATTAATAACATTCTTACATCATCAAGACTTAAGTCATGTAACATTTCACCTTTTATACAAACAGATAATTTACCAGTCTCTTCACTAACTACTAAGCAAATTGCATCTGTTTCTTCACTAAGACCTAAAGCTGCTCTATGTCTAGTACCAAGATTTCTATCTATCTTTGTACTACTACTAGTTGGGAATACAGCTCCAGCACATGTAACTCTATCTCCTTGTATGATACAACCACCATCATGAAGTGGATTTCCCTCATAGAATATTGCGACTAATAAATCACTAGATAAATCAGCATAAATCTTCTTAGCTTTACTAATATAGTCACTTAAACTAATATCTCTCTCAAGTACTATTAAAGCTCCAATCTTTTCTTTAGACATATAATCGCAAGCACTAACTATCTCATATACAAGTCTTTCTCTCTCATCAACACTAAGTACTTTATGTTTACCAAGTAATTGACTTCTACCTAATGCTTCCAATATATTTCTAATTTCAGGTTGGAAAATAATAATCAAAGCTAGAGGTCCCCATTCAATAATATACTGTAATAATACTCTAACAGTAACTAAATTAAATATTTTACTAATAATACTTAAAATCATAATGAAAATTACGCCCTTAAATATAAGAGCTAATTTAACATTATTCTTAATATTCTTTAATATATAGTAAAATATAGCCCATACTATGAAAATATCTACTAAATTTCTAAGTATAGACAAAACATTAATATTCATTTCATCATCTCCATAATAATAAAAGTGATAATATCTATTATAATTATCACTTATTATATTAACATTTATAACGCTTTTTATCAATAAATTATTTCTTTTTTATATGAGGATAGTACTTATTAATTTTAGAATTTATACTTACATATACTTTCTTATCATCAAGATTATCTTCTCTTGAAGAAATATCTTTTAAGTACTCTTCTTTATCTTTTTCACTATGATGTAGAGGCAAAACATCATTATTCTTTAGTATTTTAACATTTAATTCATCACCAAATGAATAAGTATTCTTATTAGTTTTAATAGAAAGAGTTTCTAATTCAAAATGAGCTTTACCCTCTTCTTTATTTAATTCTTGTAATGTAGCATATGCCTCCATATGATTATCTAATTCAAGTATTAATCCACTACCTACTACTTCAACTACTGTAGCATTAAAATCTTGTCCAACATAATCTTGCATATACTCTGCACATTTAAGTCTTAAAACTGATCTTTCTACTTCGTCAGCATCTTTTTCTTTTAAAGATGTATGCTTACCAATAGATATTAAATCTAAAGATGTTATCTTATCTTCATCTTCATTAAAATGATATTCATCAAGCAATCTATGAATAACTAAATCAGGATATCTTCTAATTGGTGAAGTAAAATGACAATAATTTTCTTTTCCTAAACCATAATGTCCTATATTATTAGGAGAATATCTTGCCCTAGACATAGTCTGAATAGCTTTCTTACTTAGATTATCACCTATAGAAACATCTTCTACAAAATTTATAAGTTTCTGCATACACTTAGGATTAGAAATACATTCATCAGCACTATAAGTATTATAACGATGACCAATTATATTTAAAAATCTAATTAATCCACTAACTTTCTCTTCACTAGGAACATCATGTATTCTATGTAGGCAAGGAGCTCCTATTTTAGATAAATGTTTATCAACTGTTTCATTAGCAACAACCATACACTCTTCTATTAAATTTTCAGCTATATCATTAATATGATCACTTATACCAAGCATATTGCCTTCTTCATCAAAAGCTATTTCTCTATCTCCAACATTAAATTCTATAGATCCATTTATTAATCTATTACGTCTAAGTTTTAAAGATAATGCTTCTAATAATCTAAGTGTATCTACAAATTCATTATATCTAGAAGGAATAATATCATCTTTTAATATACTATTAACTGTATCATAATCCATCTTTAATTTAGAATTAATAATAGATTTAACTATATTATAATTAACTACTTCCCCACTCTGATTAATCTCCATTAAACAAGAAATAGTTAACCTATCAGTATTAGGATTAAGAGAACATATACCATTAGAAAGTTCATGAGGTAACATAGGTATAACAGTATCAGCAGCATAAGTACTAGTACCTTTTCTATAAGCATCTAAATCTAGTGGTGAATTTTTTTTAACATAATGAGATACATCTGCGATATGAACGCCTAATAAATAATTACCATTATCAAGTAATTTACAGCTAACAGCATCATCCATATCCTTAGTATTAACACCATCTATAGTAAAAATAAGATCTTTAGTAAAATCACATCTACCTATCTTATCAGTATCTAATACTTTACTAGGTAAATTCCTAACTTGTTGCCAAGAAGCATCACTAAATTCATTATCCATATCATGCTTAAGTGCTTCCCAATAAATATCTTTACCTGGTTCATCTTTATGGGGAAGTTCTTCTATTACATCAGATAAAAGAAAATGATTAGTTTTATTTCTATGCAACTTAACTTTAACTCTAGCTCCTAAATATAATTTAAATTTCTCTACATCCTCATCTGAAATAGATATAAAAACTTCACTTAACTTCTTATTAACTGGTTTTAAATTATAACCCCAATCTTTATCATAATTAAGTTCTCCATATACATCGATAAAATAATTTTCAAGTATCTTATAAATTCTATTACCATTAGATTCTACATCTACAAGTACTACATCACCATCTAATGCATTAGAAGTAGACTTAGCATCTATCATATATTCATCACTTTTAATTATTAAATTATTCTCTTTATCCATATAAGATTTATCTACAACGACTTTCCCAGTACCATATCCTAATCTATGAAAAATGCCTTTATAGAAAGAAGTATTCTTAATAGCTTTATATTTACCATTTACTTCTACAACATCAGCGTTCTTCAATAGTTCATCAAGTGACTTATCTATTTCAGACATCATCTCTCTACTTAAACCATTAAAAGAAGAATCTTCTTTACTAATTCTTCTTTCTATCTTTTCATATATTTCTAATCGAGATAAACCTTTCTTTGGTTTATTTAATACTTTTAATATATAATCATTCATTTTACCGTCCCCAACCAATACCTATTATAGAATAAAAACATAAAAATAAAAAGAGTAAATACATTAATTTACTCTTCTTACGCCCATTACTTTATCAATAGATCCGCTTTCCCATCCAGCTACACTACTAACAATAACACCTTGACTTGGGTTAGTAGCATGAATCATTAAGCCATTACCAACATATAAAGCTGAATGACTAACTACTCCACCATGTCCAAAGTTTAATATATCTCCAGGCTTAGCATTAGCATAACTAACTGCTACACCATCATATGCTTGAGTATATGAACTTCTACTAACTTGTTTACCAACACGAGAATAAACGTATTGAACAAATCCACTACAATCGAATCCTCCAGGTTGGTTACCTCCAGATACATATGGACTGCCTACTAATGAGTAAGCAATACTTACTATATCTCCAGAATTGGCTGTAGCAGGTAATGAATCATTCATAGTAGTAGAAGTTTCTTCATTTACCTCAGGTACTACAATATCTTCAGTAACAGAAACCTTAAATTTACTATTACTAATATTGTTAGCTCTATCTACGGCAATTACTTCTACTTCAAATGTACCTAAAGTATCAGTATCAACAACACCTTTAATAGTATAGTAACTTCTATCTTCCTCTTTAGGCTTTTCAATATACTTCAATGAAGCACCATCATCAACTACTGATTTAATATTATCAAGAGTTTTAAATTCATCACCTAAAGTAACAAAAACATCTTCATTCTTTAAAGTGATTACTGGTTTAGTTTCATCAACTACAGTAACGTATATTGGAATTACTTTAGTAACATCTTCCTTAGTAATCTCAACTAATATTTCTTGCTCACCAAGCTTAGTAGAATCAAAACCTTTGACAATCTTATAAGGTGCATTAGATGTTTTAACTATATCAGCAGCTGTAACTTTATTACCAAATTTAACATTTTTATTATCATAACTAATATTCAAGCTAGAATAAATAACATTTCTACGATAACTACTTATTGCACATAATAATATTATTAATAGAATAAGTGAATAGGCAAGTCTTAATATAGACTTCCTGTATTTTAACATATCCATTCCTCCCGAATGCTTAATATTATAACACAGAAAGCCTTTTTAGTCAAAAAAAGAGACCTAGTAATTAAACCTGTCTCTCTTAGTATTCCAAATTTTAAATGGTTTTTCAGCAATATTAGTCTTAACTTTTATCTCATCAATAATATCATTTTTATTACATATATAATCAGATATATCTTTATCTTTAAAGCCACTCTTCATAGCATAACCGTAGTCAACAGCATAATATACTTCAGGTATCTTAGCCCATATAGCAGCACTTATACACATAGGACAACTTTTAGCTGTAGTAACTAAAATACAATTCTCTAAAAAATTAGTATTTAGTTTTCTACAAGCTTTTCTAATAGCATTAACTTCTGCATGAGCTGTAGGATCTTTCTTTTGGATAACATTATTTCTCTCTACTACCAGTATTTTGTATTTATCTTTATCTTTTAAGATTATTCCAGCTCCAAAAGGACCACCAACATTAGCTATAACACCTTCACAAGCATATTTAGAAGCTTTTTTTAATAGTTCATTAATACATTCATCTAGATTATCAAATTCCATTATCTATTCCACACCTTCGTTAAAAACTTCTTTAATCGCTCATCCTTAGGTCTATCAAAAATATCCTCACTAGTACCATCTTCAATTATTTCACCAGCATCCATAAACACTACTCTAGTACAAAAACTCTTTATAAAATCCATTTCATGAGAAACTATTATCATCGTCATACCAGTTTCAGCAATCTTTCTCATAAGATTAGTAACTTCACCAATCATTTCAGGATCTAATGCTGAAGTAGGTTCATCAAATAGAATTAACTCTGGATTCATAATTAAAGTTCTAACAATAGCAATTCTCTGTTTTTGACCACCAGATAATTCAGAAGGATAATAGTCAGCTTTATCAATTAAACCTATATCTCTAAGTAATTCTCTAGCCTTCTTAGTAGCTTCTTTTTTAGTCATTAATTTCAAGTATACTGGGGCAAAAGTAATATTATCAATTACAGTCATATAATCAAATAAATTAAAACTTTGAAAGACCATTCCAATCTTTTTTCTTATCTTAGGTAAATCATCACAATTAACTAAACTTTCTCCATCAAAAATAACATCACCACTAGTAGGTTTTTCAAGTAAATTAATAGATCTTAGGAAAGTAGACTTGCCACAACCAGAAGGACCTATAATACCTATAATTTCACCTTTATTAACAGTTAAATCAATACCACGTAATACTTTTTTATCTCCAAAATTTTTCTTTAACTTTTTAACCTCTAACATTATTTAACTTCGCCTCCATAATACCTACTAACTTAGATAGTATCATCGTAATAACCAAGTATACTAAAGCTATTATTATTAATGGGAAGAAATAATCATAAGTACGGCTTGCGATAATATCACTAGCCTTAGTAAGCTCAATAATACCTATATAAGCTCCAACAGAAGTCTCTTTTACCAAAGTAATGAACTCATTACCTAAAGCTGGCAATATATTTCTAATAGCTGATGGGAAGACTATATATCTAATAACAGCAGGATAACTAAGTCCTAAAGAATAACCAGCTTCCATCTGACCTTTATCAACAGAATTTAATCCTCCTCTAATAATCTCTGCTACATAAGCACCACTATTAATACCAAAAGCAAGTATACCTACTAAGACAATATTAACAGAAGTCTTGCCGAATATAACATAGTATATAATCATTAATTGTAATATTACTGGTGTACCACGAATAACAGTAACATACATCCTAGCTAGTAAATCTAATAGGTATAACTTACCAGTATGAGCATAAAAATTTCTAATAACAGCCATTAAAGTTCCAAGTATAACACCTAAAACTACAGCACCTAAAGCTATAAGTAAAGTATTCTTTAAACCAGTTAAAATATATTTGTATCTACCATCATATATAACACTTTGATAGAAATGTTCTATGATAGCAGGTCTATTCCCCTTAGAAGAATTATCTGTCATGCCCATATGATTAAGTAATATTTTATCTATTTTATCTTCTGATTTTAGTCTTTCTATGACTTTATTAGCAACTTTAAGTAGTTTGTAATTACCTTTTCTTACTATCATTCCATAATTATCTACAACTAGTGGTTCATTTAAAACTTTCATATCTCTAGTAACTAATTTCTTAGAAGGTAACTCATCCATTACAACAGCATCTACTTTTTTCTTCTTCAAATCTTCAATAGCCGCTAAAAACTTCTTTTCGCGAACAACATCAACTGTAGGATAATTATCAGTTAAATAACCATCTGCTACTGTACCCAATTGTACTGCTACACGCTTTCCATCTAGGTCTTTAGAACTAGATATATCACTATCATCTAATACAATAATAACCTGTTTAGATTCGGCATAATTAATAGTAAAATCAACTTGTTTAGCTCTTTCCTCAGTATAACTAATACCAGCAGCTCCAATATCACTCTTCTCAGTCTTTACTTCACTAATTATTGAATCAAAAGCTACATCTTTTATTACTAATTCATAATCAAGTTCTTTAGCTATCTCTCTAGCAATATCAATATCAACTCCAACTATTTCATCACCAGAATAATATTCATATGGAGCAAAACCAGCTTCTGTAGCTAAAACAAGCTTTCCTTTCTTCTCTTTGCAACCCGTCAAACTAAAGCAGACAATAGTAATTACTATTAATAAGAATATACTTTTTAAAGCCAACCTCTTTTTCATACATTTTCACATCCTACTATATAATTATAACACAATAAAAAAAAAGAGAAGATAAATCTTCTCTTTTTACAATTATAATACTAACATAGCTATAGTCAAAATAACAATATTTGTAATAGCAATTAAAGCAATAACTTTTCCTACCCATCTTAACCAAGTAGTATATTCTACTTTAGCTAAAGCAAGTCCACCCATAATTGCTCCACAAGTTGGAGTAAATAAGTTAACTAAACCATTAGCTGCAACCATTTCCATAACAGTAGCATCTACTGATAAACCAATATTTTGAGCAAGTGGGCCCATAATTGGAGTAGAAAGTGATGCAAGTCCTGAAGAAGATGGTACTAAGATAGATAATCCAACATGTAAGATATAGTTAAGTGGTGCAAATATTGTAGCAGGAACATTCTCTAAAGCATTAGCAGCATTATAAATAATGTAGTTATCTAAATAAGTTGCTTGCATTAATACAGAAGCTCCACGAGCTATAGCTATTACTAAAATAACTCCTACCATGTCATCAGCACCATCAATAAACATTTCAACAAAATCATGTTCACTATATCTATTAACAACACCAATAACAATAGTCATAATTAAGAACCATAAAGTTGCTTCGTTAAAGTACCATTGACCAAGTGGAGCACCAGTAATCCATCCAGTCTTAGTAAATATATTTACTCCAAAATCTTCCCAAGGAATAAATCCTATAATCATAATTATAAAAGTTAAAGCAAATAGAATTAAAGTAACTTTTTGATTTGTTTCTAATTCAACAACAGGTTCTTTATCTTTATCTTTATAAGTATCTTCCATATTCTTAACTTCTTGTAGAGATAAGAAAGTAGATCCTTTTTTATCTTTAACTTTCTTAGCATATCTTAATACAAAGAATATAGATATTAATAATGATGTTAACCATAAGATAACACCTAAACCAATAATAGTTCCTTGATTTACTTGAACATCTTTAGGTAAAGCTGAAACAGCTGCTCCTACAGCAAATGGGTTAATAGTAGAACCTAAAACTCCACTACCAGCACCTAATAAAACTATTGCAGAAGAAACTATAGTATCCATACCAGCAGCTACCATAGTAGCAGCAAGTAATGCATAGAAACCAACAGTTTCTTCAAGCATACCATAAGTAGTACCACCAATTGAGAATAAGAACATTAGAATTGGTATTAATACTAATTCATGTCCATGTAATTTCTTTATTAATACTTTAATACCATCTTCAATTGCATCAGTACTATTAACAATCTTAAGAAAAGCACCAAGTATTAATACGAATAAACATATATCAATAGCATCAGCAAATCCAAGTACTGGAGCCATCAATGTAGTAGATAATGATGCAGCTTTTACTCCACTACCATTAACGATAACATCTTTAGTAAATTCAGCAGTTGGTAAAAAGTGTGTAATAATAGCAAGTATAAATATTAAGATTAAAATTATTGTAAATGCAGATAAAGAAAGTGGTGTCTCTTTACTGTATTTAACATTTGTCTTTTTACGTTTCATTTTTCCTCCTTATAAATAACTGTACCTGTCTCTCCACTAAGGGCTTTACGAGCTTTACTAAGAGAAGTAATAATTGCTTGTTTGCCTTTAGTACGAGAAACAAATTCCATACATGCTTCTACTTTAGGAAGCATACTTCCAGCAGCAAACTCATTATTTTCAATATAATGTTTTGCTTCATCTAGACTCATAGAATCTAGAGTTTTTTCATCTTTTTGTTTAAAATTAATTCTTACTTTTTCTACTGTTGTTAGAATTAGTAACTTATCAGCATCAAGTTTTCTAGCTAGAAGAGAACTAGTTCTATCTTTATCAATTACTGCATCTACTCCTTTATAACCATTTCTAATAGGTATAACAGGAATACCTCCACCACCACAGACAATAACGACATTGTTATTATCAACTAATTGCTTAATGGTATTAATTTCTATTATACTCTTTGGTTTAGGAGAAGCAATAACTCTTCTATAACCTCTACCAGCATCTTCCTTGTATACGCAATTATTTTCACGAGCTAACTTGATTGCCTCTTTCTTTGTTACAAATTCTCCAATTGGTTTAGTAGGATTTTTAAATGCTTCATCTTTTGGATCAACTTCTACTTGTGTAACAATAGTAGCTATCTTCTTACGCATTCCGCGTTTCCTAAATTCAGAATGAATAGCTTGCTGCAACTGATATCCAATATATCCTTGGCTCATAGCACCACATTCAGCAAATGGAAAAACTTCAGTATTTTTAACTTTACCATATAATGTCATAGCATTATATATAACACCTACTTGTGGCCCATTACCATGAGATATTATGATATCGTGACCCATCTCTACTAAATCAACAATTCGTTTGGCCGTTTTTCTAACAATAAATAATTGTTCTGTAGGAGTAGCGCCAAGTGCATTACCACCCAAAGCTATTACAACTTTACTCATTGCTTTAAAGTCTCGAGCATAACTGCTTTAATAGTATGCATCCTGTTTTCAGCTTCCTCAAATACTTTAGAATGACTAGATTCAAATACTTCATCAGTCACTTCCATCTCTTCTATGCCAAACTTATCATAAACATCTTTTCCAATAGTAGTATTAGTATTATGGAAAGATGGTAAACAATGTAAAAATATGACACTATCTTTAGCATTTCTAACTACATCCATGTTGACTCTGTATGGAGAAAGTAATTTAATTCTCTCTTCCCACATACTTTGATCTTCACCCATAGATAGCCATACATCTGTATAAAGAACATCAGCATCTTTAGTTCCTTCCATCACATCTTCACATAGTGTTACAGATCCGCCTGTCTCTTCACATATTTTCTTACATGTATCAACTAATTCTTCATTTGGAAATAACTCTTTAGGAGCACAACATACAAAATGCATTCCTAGTTTAGAACAAACAACCATTAAAGAATTACCAACATTATTTCTAGCATCTCCTAAGAAAACAAGCTTTTTACCTTTAGAATCACCCAACTCTTCTTCAACAGTCATAATATCCGCAAGCATTTGTGTAGGATGAAATTCTGTAGTAAGACCATTCCATACTGGAACCTTAGAATACTTAGCTAAGTCTTCTACTATTGTTTGATCAAACCCACGATACTCAATTCCATCATACATTGAAGCAAGTACCCTAGCTGTATCTTGAATAGTCTCTTTCTTGCCTAACTGTGAACCAGTAGGACCAAGATATGTACAAGTCATACCTAAGTCATGCGCAGCTACTTCAAATGAACATCTTGTTCTTGTAGAATCTTTTTCAAAAATAAGCGCTACTTGTTTTCCTTTTAAATAAGCATGAGGTTCATTATTATGCTTTTGTTTCTTTAATGTCTTAGCTCTATCAATTAAATATCTAATCTCTTCAGGAGTAAAATCTAGTAACTTTAAGAAATCTTTTCCTCTTAAATCTACCATTCAACATCATCCCTCACAAATGGCATACTCATACACCTAGGACCTCCACGTCCACGAGATAACTCAGCTCCATGAATTTCAACAACTTCAATTCCTTCTTTTTTAAGTACTTCATTTGTAACATTGTTTCTGTCGTATACAACTACAACTCCAGGAGCAATACACAAAGTATTAGAACCATCATTCCATTGCTCTCTCTCACTAGCTACTTTGTCTCCTCCAGCACAAGGAATTAATTTTACTTTATGTCCTAAGTATTTTTCTAAAACTTCATCAAGAGGAGCATTTATTTCTTTAACATTTAAATCTTCAAAAGTATCAGGATCAAATCCTTCAGTTATTTCAAATACCTGCAAAGTACCCATTATTCCAGGATGATAAGTAAATGTATATTTATCAATCTGTGTAAATACTGTATCTAAATGCATAAATGCACGAGATTCAGGAATATTAAATGCTAATACTGTCTTTATCTTACAATCAGGATCTTTAAAGAAATTCTTTGCCATCTGATCGATTGCAGCTGCCTCAGTTCTTTGACTAATACCAACCGCTACAGTAGTCTCATTGATATTCAAGACATCTCCACCTTCAGTATGCCAGTTATAACTACGATTATAATATAGAGATGTATTCTTATATTTAGGATGATATTTAAAAATATACTCACCATAAATACATTCTCTATTACGAGTCACTGAATACATATGATTTAAATTAGTGCCTTCACCAACATTGTCAAAATTATCTCTAGTAAAATATAAATTTGGCATTGGTGCAGCAATAAACTTATCAGGAGTATCAATTAAATCAACTAAAGTTTTTTCAACTTCACGTTTATTCTTAGGAATATCTCCGACCTGTATTCCTGCCATAGTTTGTAAAACTAGTTCCTTAGGATCTTTTATCTTATCAAGAAAATCATAAACTAATTTCTGATACTTAATAGTATTAATACCAGCCTCAGCCATAAATTGCTTAATGAACTTTTCACGAACATTCTTATTAACACTAATAGCTTCAGCAACCAAGTCTTCTAAGTATAATACTTCTACGCCATGATCTCTTAAAGCTTGTGCAAAAGCATCATGTTCCTTTTGAGCATCAGGTAAATATGGAATATCATCAAATAATAGATCTCCCAAAGTATCTGGTGTCAAATTTAAAAGTTCATTACCTGGTCTATGTAATAATACTTTCCTTAAAGTTCCTATCTCGCTAGTTACATGAATATTACTTTTACTCATTATTACCTTCCTTCCTATTCTTCTATCTTAATTTAATTATATCAAATAAAAAATAAAAGTAAACAAAAGAAAAGAAATACTATAAACATATTTCTCCTATTAAAGCATAATGATCGCTAATACATTTCTTTTCATTGCAAGCATAATCTATATAAGCTTTCTTAATTTTAAACTTCTTACTAACAAGAATATGATCTATTCTTCTCATATCTTTATTCTTAACAAAACTTCCTTTATCATCATTATCAAATATATTTTTTAATTTATTTTCACCAATAAATTCTTCTATTCTTTTATTCATACTCATATTAAAATCACCAGTAAGAATAATCAATTCATCTTTTCTATGTTCCAGTTTTAATAAAACATTAAGTATATCCAACATTTTCTTCTTATTATAAGTACTAGAATTATCAATATGAGTATTAACAAGCATATATTTATTCTTATTATCACTACAATGAACTATAGTACAAATCCTAGGAAAATTATAACCAGGTAGTTTAGTACCAAGAACTTCTATATCATTAGATAAAGAATAAGTCTTATATCTAGAAATTTTATACTTCTTATTCACAAGTATTACATTATATTCATTACTAAGTATTCTACTCTTTCTACCCTCGCCAATAATATTATAATTAGTCATCTTTTTTCTTAAGTATATCTTACTAAACCTAGTTACTTCTTGAGTACCAATAAAATCATATGTATCTTTCTTTAGATATTTAACTATATTTCTATATCTAAAGAACCAATAACCTGTAATACTCTGAATAATAGAATGTCTTAAATTAAATGACATAACTTTCATAAACTCACCACGTATATATTACCAAATAATAATAAAAAAAGATAGTCAACATAGACTACTTTTATTTTGATGTTCTTTTTGTTCTACTCTTATTTAATGAATCATTTAAATTATTAAAATACTCTATTAAGTTTGTAAAATCCATTACATCACTGAATTCCTCATATGCTTGTATAAATAAATCCATTTGTTCCTCTTCACTAAATATAGCAGGCATAGTTCCTGTTCCACTACCATCACTACCATCATCGCTTACAGGTTGAACACTTTTTACAATAGCAGGTTTTGAGCCCATAAATAATTCTTTTTTATTGTCACTTGTGTCTATTTGTAGTGTTTCCATATAATTACCATTACGTCCTTGCACTTGACCAAAGTATGCCCAAGGATATTTTCTAAAACTTTCCGCTCTTGATATCATTGCCATATTGCTTTTTGAATATTTAGATAGAGTTTTTCCATCTTTAAGTTTAGCTACCATAGATACAGCTTCCATTGGTCCATATTTTAAAAACGTTTGAGATTTAGATCTTATCTTTCCAAAGTTTAATAATTGACTATTAATGTCAGGTCTATATTGGTGACTAACAACATTTTTTCCATTTGAATTTTTAATTCTTTTTAACCAATCATCTTGATATTGAGCCAAATCATTATTTCCATCTATATCTTTCATTATCCAATCTAAAACTTCATCCCATCTCATATTTGACTTTCCTGTTAATCGTGCAAATTCTGGATTACTATTCAATTGTTTAATACTAACTCCTAATAAATGTAGTAATTGTTCTTCCTTAATTCTAAAGACTATTTCATCATTAATTTCCGGATCAGTAGTAGTAAGTTCTGCTATTAACTCTTTATTATCGTACACTTTATAATATGCAATAATTGCTTCCCTCATTAATTCCATTGTTTTTAATACATCTGTACCAGAAAGTTCTATATTACTTTTATCATATATAATAAACTCTCCATCTTTCTTAACAGGTTCAGTTATTTTTCTAAAGTATCTATCTGCGATAGTATCAGTACTACCTTCTTTAATCATTATTGTTTGATAATACTCTTTAACTTTTTCAAAATAAGTTTCTAGCACTGATGAAAAAGTTATGTCATTACTATACCTTTCATCTTTTACTAAAGAATAGCATTCACAATTATCCTCTAAAACATGAAAAACTTCTTCAATAGAATTATTTATTAGTAAATACTCACAATCATATATTCCTTTACTTTTTAATTCAATATTAAAAAGCTTAATAACTTGTCTAAAATCTCTACTCTCTTTTAATTCATTATCCATAAAAACCTACCATTACTATATTAATTATAACTCATTTTCCTTATATAACAAAATCTTGGTATAGTTCCATTTACATAAAAAAAGAAGATAATATTTATTATCTTCAAATTTATATATTATGGTGGAGATGAGGAGGATCGAACTCCTGTCCGAAAATATAGCTACATAAACATCTACAAGTTTAGTTAACTAATTATATTCATATATTTAACAAGTAGTTAACGACCTAATAAATATACTAGTCTTAATATTCGATTACTGCCTAGACAAACAATAACTATAATCTACTAAATCGAACCCAAAACTATTCCGTAGATAAAAATAGAGTTGAGTGCACTGCCGTTAATTAATTAGGCGAAAGCATAGCTAGTAGCCATGCTATATGCATTGTTATTTTTTTCAGCATTTATTGCTTGTGTTCTTGACGTGTTCCTCCGACTTGCCATCTATGCTCTAATACTCCCGTCGAAACCATATCATCCCCAAGTAGATAAATTATACCATAATATTTAAAAAAAGTAAATTTTATAATACATCTTAAATCAGAGAAACACAAAACCTTTTATAAAAACACTTTGAAAAATTAATTATTTTTTTTTCAAAGTGTTTACTTCTTCAATGACATTTTCATTTTCAATATTATCTTTAAACATTTTATGCAAATCATGATTAAAATTATTATTGTCAACTTGTGACTTTGAATTAATGTACTCTTGTATTTCTTTTCTAGTATTTATATCAAAACAGAAATTATCTCGATCAATAAAAAATCTCTCTTGCTGTGATTTTATTTTATCTTTAATAGTATCAGAAAAATTAGGATCATTTCTCAAAATATCAGGTGTAATAGATATAACAGCTTTTTCTATATCGTCTTTTATTAAATGATATTCATTAGAGCCAACCTGAACTTTAAAATGGGGATATGGCTTATTATGATCATTTCCTAAATATAGTCTATCAAGTATTCCAGGAACAGCAAAACCAACATTAGTAACCAAACTCTTCTTAAATTCTTCTGAATTAAAATAATCAACAGTATTTCGTGAAAAAGACTTCACTCTATCAATAAGAAAATCACTTGACCTAGAAGATATATAATCTCTAACTAACCATTCTTTACCATCAATATTTATCTTATCATTCATATGCTCCTTAACCCAATTTCTTGTAGTCTCTGTCAATACTTCATACAACAATGTGCTCC
>CAZALI010000004.1:0-63377 GCA_964486215.1 uncultured Muribaculaceae bacterium | reverse complement strand
ACTACTATGTTATTTTCTAATAATGTATATATCATTAAAAAGATCATTATTAGTATTAAGAATAGTACTATGAATAGTAATAAATTAAAGTCTTCTTTTTTTGACTTAGTAGTATCTAAGTAACAATTAGTTAAATAATCATCATAATTGTCTTTATTAATATTTACTTCATTTTCTTTTGGTAAGAATTCATTTATATGTTTAATAGAAACATTTTTTAATTCATCACTTATAACAATAGGATAACCATATACTTTGATTGGTTTAGCTTTCTTTACTTTATTATTAGTATAATCTATAAGTTCTTGATATTTACTTATATTATCTTCATTTATAGCTATTAAATACGTATGCCATTTATTAGTATCTTCTATTTCCATTACGTAGTGTATACCAATATTTTTATCTTTATAATAGGCAAATTTATTAGACATACGAGATATATTTATATAAGCATAATCACTTGTCTTTTCTACTTTATTAAAAGATTTTATAGTATTAGAATCTTTATAAATATTATAAGCTGCGATAAAAAGAATAGTTATTATAATTAAATATAATAAATATAAAGATAATTTAATTACTAATTTTTGTTCTCTTCTCTTTTGAAACATAATTTTACCTCTAATAAGATATTATCATAAAAAAAAGAATATTTAAATTATATTCTTTTAACATGTTCTTTATTTTGATTATAATACTCTTGAAGTCCATGATAATTATGTAAGAAATCATTACCATCAGTAAAAGTATATTCTTTTTCATTAGCTAGGATATTAACTTCTTTTTTACCTGCTTTATTTCCTTTTCTATGAGTTTCAACCATAGTAGTTACATTTTGCATATTAATGATATCATTTAATAATTCAAAACCACCTGTTTGATATCTTTTTTTAGATATTTTAGTACCAGTATTCTTATCATAATAGGCATGTTTTTCATATATATTAATTAATACTTTATCACAATATACTATGATACTAGCATTTACATCATAAGTCTGATGATGAGTATTTAATCCTCTATATTTTGCTTCTATATAGTCTTTATAATAATGTATAGATAAATCTCTATCTCTCATTTTATATGGAAGCGGATCAGCAAATTCTTTTAAGTAATTAAAAATCATTTTTTTATCTGCTTGTTCTTGTTCATTCATAATTAGTCCTCATTTCATTTATTGAATAATCTATCTAGATTCACTTTAGGCATTAACATCTTAGGCCCTTTAATAACTTTAAGTGAAAATTTAGTACTAGTACTCTTGTATTCTTCTCCATCTATACACCAAGATGTCTTAGGTGGATTTAAGAATTCTATATCTATAGATGATGTTTGATAGTAAGTTATATTAGGTATATTTTCTATATCACTAGTAAACATCATACCTAATAGTTTAAACATATCTTTTTTACGTCTTATTTTAGCCATAGCTACTTCGAACATATTATCATCTAATTTTATATCATAGTAGACATCGTCTACTCCAGCAATACGTGATGAATTAGTAATAAAGAAGAATGAATAATCATCGGTATAAGTTTTTCCATTTACAGTATATCTGATATTATAATTATGGATTTTATTAGTTAAAAATTGTTTTAATCCATACATAATATAACCAAATTTACCATACATCTTTTTTAAATCTCTTGGTGTAGCATAAGCCATATCAGTATAGTCTCCTAAACAAGCTACATAGACAAATACTGTATCATTTATATAGCAAACATCTATCTTTTTAGGGACACCATTTAATATAGCTTCTAAATTTTTTAAAGTGCTTTGATGTAGTCCATACATATTACCTACATCATTTACAGTACCAAGTGGTAAGTTAGCTAGAGTAAGCATTTTTCTCCTATGCATATCACCAGTTACTACTTCATTTAGAGTACCATCTCCACCAGCAGAAATTACTAAATCAATATCATTAGGTAATTCTTCTACTATTTTAGTGGCATCTTTGGCTGCTTTAGTATATATTATTTCCGCATCATAACCGTGATTTCTAAGTATGTCATATAAAGCAGTATAATTGGTCTTTTTCTTTTTACCACTTTTAGGATTCATAATAATTTTACATTTTTTCATATGTACCTCCTATTAGAGGAAATTATTTATTATAAATAAATTTATTATCATAAAATATACTTCTTTTTTCTAATTCACTATTAACTTTATCATATCCATATTGTTCTATCAATGTTTTTTCATCGGAATATAAATTGGTACCTAGACCTAATCTATCTCCTTCTATCTTTACATTCATACTAGCTAAAGTAGTTGGGAACATATCTAGAGATGAGAATTCTCTATTCTTTGTTTGTTTTGCTTCTATAGGAGAATTAATTATAAGATTATAAACTCTTCTCTTTTGATCTAATGGTAGATAATCCTTTTCCATACTAAGATGATCTCCAACTAAAATAATAGTTGTATTTTCATAGAATGATTGTTTCTTTATCCATTCAATAAAGTCTCTTATTTCTTTAGCACTACAATATACTGAATTAGAATAGTCATCTTCATAATGATATCCAGTACATTCTTTATTTATAAAACCACCTGGGAAATGAGTATCAGTAGTCAATATAGAAAAGTTAAATGGTTTACTTTCATTATCTAATCTTGTTAATTCATCTTTAGCTATTTCAAATAATTTCTTATCTTCTATACCCCACCATACATGATAATCTTTTGGTACTTTCTTTAACTTTTTAGCTTCTTTTTCATCATAGATGTAATAATTACCATGTTTTTTTAAATAACCTTTTCTACTACCAAAAGAACTATCTGATCCCATCATAAATGTTTCATTATAACCATTCTTTTCTAGAATATGTCCTAAAGCAGTAGCTCCATTTAAGACATTACTTCTATCAGCGCCATTGGTAAGAGTAGGATCTATTTTTACTGGTAGACCTGTAGTATAAGCTACTATAGCTCCTGTTGTCCATGTTGTACCTGCTAATTGCTGTGAACCACCAAACTTTTCATTATCAGAAAAATTTAAATTTTCTTCAGTTAAAGTATTTAATGGTTCCATAGGATTTTTATTATTACTTCCACCTAAACTAACTGGAAAGTAACTACTTTCAAATGATTCTGCGAAGATAAATACTAAATTTCTCTTTTTATCTGGGAAAGTTATTTTTACTTCTTTTGGATCTACATAGTGTTCTTCAATAAACTTAGAACTTTCAAATAAAGATTTAAGATACTTTGGTAAATGTAGTTTAGTACAGCTATTATTAATAATACATAGTCCACTAATAATAATTATAGTAGTTATAATTATCTTTAGAATAATAGTCTTAATATTAAAATTAAATTTCTTATTTCTAATCATTATATTTATATTAAGATACTCAGTACTTAAATAACTATAAAGCGTCTTTATCAATATAAAGCATATAACAGAAAATACTATACTTGGGAATAAACTATTACTATAAAAACTAGTCATAATAGTACTCTCAGTTCCAGATAATGGTGAAGTTAATTGAAAAACTATTTCATCAAAATTTAGAAATTCAAAAGTATGAAGAGCCCATTTAGTAGAAAAATATATTAAAGTAATTATAAATATATATAAGAATACAAAGAAATTCTTAATAATTTTCTTAATCATTTTGACCTCTTTATAGATATAGAGAAATTCTTCTTTAAGAATTCTATTACTTTTGGCAATATAAGAGCTATAAATGAACTAAGTATTATATATTTAAGAGTAAATTTCATAGTCCATAAGTTACTATCTATAACTAATTGTGACTGAGTAACTACTCTAACTATTAAAAATGATATAAAATTAATACTTAAATTATACATAGCATAATCATATATTACTTTATAAATATTCTTTGTATTAATATCTTTTCCCATAGCTATAAGAGTTGGGAAAAACAAACAAATAAACTCCATAAAAATACCTCCCAAATTACTTCTATTATATCATAAAAATAAAAAAGAATATATTTCTATATTCTTAGTCTTTTATATAAATATTATGTAATAAATTATAATAACTATCTCTAATCTTTTTAGATATCTTTCTCTTATAAATAAATTTAAATATTACTTGTCTAATATATTCTATTACTAAGCAAGCTATAAAGATAATTATTGTTCCTAAAAGAACATCAATTAGTAATCTATAAGAATAAGTTGGTCCTCTATCTACACCTACCCATTTAAACAAGAATTCTCTTAGATACATATTAATATGTATTATATATACTCCTAGTACTAATGGAGATATTTTATTTATAATCTTAGATTTTATAGTAATACTAGTAAACCAAGAAAAATAAGCTATACTTTGAATCATTAGAAGTGGTCTACTATAATGATCCATACCATGTGTAATAGTTATAGCTATTTCATCTAAAATAGAGTTTGTACCAGCTATTCTATCCGCAAAATAATATAAGATAAATCTTAGTGCTACAGAAGTAATAAATATTACTATTAAAGATAATTGATAAGCATTCTTAGATAATCTTTTAAATAAATAACTTTTGTCTAGTGGATAAATTCTTAAATAAGCACCTACAAAATATAAATAAATAAAATTATATAGAGTATATCCATTATTACTAAAAGCCCCATAATTAGTAATAGCTGGGATTATAGAGAATAGTATAAAACCAACAATAAGTAATCTTTTAAAATCTTTTTTATTTAAGACATTTATAAATTTATTTAGAAATGGTGAAAGACAATATAGTAAGAAATATACTTTTATAAACCAATACTGGGTCATATTAATAGGAAATAGTTCTTTTAATATTTCTACTTTTCCTAAAGATATCAAACCTAAAGCTGTTAAAATAATTAAGATTAATGCTTTATAGAATAAAGTTTGATTAATTATTTTCCAAAGAGCTGATTGTTTAAAAGTACTATTAGATTGATAATAACCTGTTAATAAAGCAAAAGAATTAACGTGTACTAGAAGAATGAATTCCCAAATCATAAGTATCATAGTAACACTTTCATTTTGTGAATTCTTAAGAGCGTTTCCAAATAGTATTGAATGTCCCAATACAATTAAAAACATGGATATAATACGCATTAATTCATGGTTAGAGTTTCTCTCTATTTTTTTCATATTATTCACCGTTCCCACCTATTGATATCTCTTACCTCATCTATTCTTAATAACATTGTATCAAATATTTAATTTGTTTTCCACAAAAAAAGAAGATAAATCTTCTTTTCTCTCTTATTTTTGACCGTAATAAGCATTTTTACCATGTTTTCTTAAATAATGTTTATCTAATAAGTATTGATTAACTTCTTTAATATCTTTATTTAATATTTCTGTATGATAAGCCATTTTAGCTACTTCTTCTAATACTTTAGCATTATAGACAGCTGTTTTAGCATCTTTTCCCCAGACAAATGGTCCATGGCTTTTACATAGTACTCCAGGAATAGCATTTTCATCTATATTTTTAAATGTTTCTACTATTACTTTACCAGTATTTAATTCATAATCTTTATTTACTTCATCTTTAGTTAATACTCTAGTACATGGTATAGTTCCATAGAATGTGTCAGCATGTGTAGTACCATAAGGTGGAATGCCTCTACCTGATTGAGCCCAAGCTGTTGCCCAACTAGAGTGTGTATGTACTACAGCACCAATATCTTTAAAATGTTTATATAATTCTAGATGAGTTGGAGTATCTGAAGATGGTCTTAATTTTCCTTCAACAATATTTCCATCTAAGTCTACTACAACCATATCATCTACTTTCATAGTAGCATAGTCTACTCCACTTGGTTTTATTACTACTAAGTTAGATTTTCTATCTATAGCAGATACATTTCCCCAAGTATATACAACTAAATCTTGTTTTACTAATTCTAGATTAGCTTCATAAACTTCTTTTTTTAATTTATTTAACATTTTCTAATACTCCTATTGTTTCTTTTATTCCATCTTTATATCCATATATTGGTTTCCAACCAAGTTTTTCTAGTTTAGTTCCATCTAAAACTGATCTAGTGACTTTATTGTATCCTCTTTTTTCACTTTCGCTTGGAATATCAAAAATTACTTTTCTATTTTTAGTTGCTGCGACAGTTTCAGCAAATTCTCTGATAGAAAGAATTGAAGCATTATTAGCAACATTATAGGCTTCACCACTTTTACCATCTAATAGTATTCTTAAAATTCCCGTAACAGAATCTAATACATAGCAATATGATCTTACTTGTACGCCTGGACTCTTTAAAACAATATCTTTATCATTTAAAACATTCTTTATAAATTGTTGTGATGCTCTACTATCGTTTTCTTGTTGAGTTGGTCCATAAGTATGACATAATCTAGCAATAACAGTTTTTACTCCATATTCTTCCAAATAAGAGGCACATAGTGATTCAGCAGCTAGTTTACCTATTGGATAACAACTTCTAAAATCTGTTGAATTTATCTTACCACTATAGTCTTCTTTAAAAGCTTTTATGTCATCACTACCCTGTCCATATATTTCTCCTGAAGAAATAAATAGCATTCTTTTTACTTTATTACTTTTACAATATTCTAAGATGTTTTTTGTACCAATGAAATTAGCACTTATAGTACCAACTGGATCTGTAGAAAAAGCTAATGGATGAGCATTACTAGCAGCATTTATTACATAATCAACTTTTTCTGTTATAGTAAAATCTTTTAATAAATCTTGTTCTACTATTTTTAAATTATTATATGAATTGAATCTCTCTAATATCTTATTTTTATTTCTAACAGAACATATTATCTTAATATTATAGTTCAATTCAGAATTTAAGTATGCTAATACATCTATTATTCCGGAACCTATTAAACCATTAGCTCCTAGTATTAATATTGATTTGTTCTTTAATTTTTCAAAAGAATTATACTTTAAAACTTTTTTAATACCTTGTTTATATAATGTTAAATTCATTTTAAGACATCCAATCTGGCTTTTTAGTATTTAGTAAAGCCTTAAATATTAGAATATCACCAGGTCTAGTTAATTTTATATTAGTTTCAGATCCAGGTGAATAATAAACTTTTCTACCTAACTTAGTATATAAATCACAACTAGCTACGGAGTTTGTTATACCTTTTTCTTTAGCTTCTTTATGAGCACTTAATATCTCTCCTAATTTAAATGATTGAGGTGTTTGTGTTAAATATAGGCCATCTCTATTAACAACTTTTTCTGAATATTCTTCATGTCTACCTTTCTTTAGGACTACTGTTGTGACTGGAACTACTACAGTAGCATTACCATATTTTTCTGCTGTAGCAATGTTAGCAGATAATGTTTCATTATCGACCATAGGTCTTATAGCATCATGTATTAGTACTATGTCATTCTTTTTATAGCCTAATCTCTTAGCTTCATCTAAGCCATTTTTAATAGAGCCTTGTCCATTTTCTCCACCTGATACTACTGATTCTAATTTAGTAATATTAAATTGTTTAGCATAAGATTTTAATATTTCATGCCACCCATCTAGGCATACTACAATTATTGAATCAATATTTGGATGTCTTTGGAAAGCCTCCAATGTATAGATAATTATAGGTTTTTCGCCTACATTTAAAAACTGTTTAGGTATAGATTGCTCCATACGAGCTCCTACACCACCAGCTATGATAATTGCAACTTTTTTCATAAAAACCTCCTAGTATTTCAATTTCATTATAGCATAACTAAATTTTAACATAAAGCTTTATTAGACAATAGTATTCAATAATGTTATAATCATTTTGGTGATAATATGGGAAAAAAGTCAATTACTTTAACTGATAAACAATTAAAAAAACTTCATGATGTAGAACTAGAAATTCTAAAAGAATTTGATAGAATTTGTAGAAAGAATAAAATTGAATACTATCTTATTGGTGGATCATTAATTGGAGCTGTTAGACATAATGGATTTATTCCTTGGGATGATGATGTTGATGTATGTCTTACTAGAGATAATTATGATAAATTCATAAAAGTACAAGCTAAAGAATTAGATAAAAAGAGATTCTTTTTTGAGTCTATAGAAACTGATAAAGAATGTGGTATGCTTTTCTCTAAATTAAAAAGAAAGGATTCAAAGTACTTAGAGGTTACTTCTTCTAAAGATGATAGTAGAGCTGGTATATGGATTGACGTATTTGCTTTTGATAATATTAAAGATGATTCATTCTTTTCTAAACTAAGATATTTTCATATTTATTGTTTAAAAATGATTTTATTAAAGAAATATAATCATCTAAATTATATGGAAGATAAGAAAAAGAATACTATTATTAAAATAATAAGTATATTATCTGTTTTCTATAATGGTGAAAGATTAAAGAAAAGACTTTCTAAATTGATGAGAAAAGATAATAATAAAGATACTAAAATGATAGCTTCTTATGCAGGAACATATCTATTTAAAGAAATTATTGATAAAGAGTATTTAACTGATCCTATTGAACATGATTTTGAAAGTTTAAAAGTTTTTATACCTAAGAGATATGACGAAATACTAAGACATTATTATGGTGATTATATGAAATTACCTCCTAAAGATAAAAGAGTTTGTCATCCAGTATTAGAAATAAAGTTTCCAAAAGAAAAAGACTAATTAATTAGTCTTTTTTAATACTTTTTTTACTAAATTATAATAGAATTTATACTCTGGTGTTTTGAAATAAATAAGTATTATTAATAATAAATAGAGAATTGATATTATGATACTTTTAACTATAAAGTCTAATATTAAACTGCTTATTACTATCTTATCTATAATTAAACTTATTAAGAAAATTATCAATACTAAGCTAAGAGCATATTTAATATGAATTTTAAAGTAATTAAATGGATTCTTATTAAAAGTATATTTGTATGTTACATATGGTCTATTCCATAATGGAAGTAAGACATAACTTAAGAATGTTGCGAGTACTATTCCGAATAAGCCTAAGTACTTAGCTAAGATAATTGATAGAATAATATTTATTCCTGCTTGCATCAAGTTAACATATTTATCATGGACAAAGTTACCTGTAGCTTCTTTAACAACGTCTAATGGTTTTAGAATACCAGTTATATAGAAGTTTAAACATATTAGTAATATTATACTTAAACCTAGTTTAAAGTTATTACCAAAGAAGATTACTATTAATTCATTTAATAAGAAATAGAAACCTACAAAGAATAATCCATATATTACAAATGATATAAAGTTTAGATTATTAAAGACATCTTCTTGAGTCTTTTTAGATTCATTGACAGCTAGATCTCCAAAACTAGATGTTACTCCACTTAAACCTCTAGTAATAATAGTATCAACTGTATTAACTATAGAATAGAAATTAGTATAAACAGCTACTACTCCTAATCCAGATTTTAAAGTAGCAGATATTATAATATTATCAGTACCATTTACTAAGAAACCACCTAGTTTATTTATAAACATAGATTCTATCTTATTAAATATTTCTTTTGTTTCTTTTTTAGGTAGTTTTTCTTTTAAATTAAATTTAATATGAGAATACTGTTTAGTAATATATCTATTTATTAATATTCTTTGAATAAACATCATTATTAATTGTATAAGTGCATATATTATAAAGTTAGGCATTACAATTAAGAATATTATTCTAGTAATATACATTAAACTATAAGTAGAACCTACTATAATACTTGATTTATAGTAGTTTTGATCAGCATTTAATAAAGCATCTTTATATGATATAAAGTATGTAATCGCAGTAGTTGCGAGATATATCAAATATAATAAATATAAATTCTCTACTGGTTCTTTTATAATAATACTTAAACATGGTATAAAAGCTATACCTATACCAATTACAATTAATCCTAGAGTTCTATATACTCTCTTATAGAAAGACATTAAGATACTTACTTTATCATAATCTTTATCTGATAATGGTTTATATAGACTAAAGTTTATAGCTGTACTTATACCTGAATCAGCCATTGATAGTACTAGTAATAAATTAGTAAATAGGCTATCTACACCTAGTAGAGTTTGACCTAATGTCTTTACAAATACTATTCTAACAGCAAACATTAATACTGATCTAATTACTAGTATCAGTGAATTAGTTGTAGCATTTAAAAATGATTTTTTAACCCGCATATTTATCTCCTATTTTAGATATTTATCTATATCTTTTAATACTTTTTTAGCATTATTATTCCAAGCAAATTTCTTAAGAACATCTTTGTGTAACTGCTTAGCTAATTTATCTCTTAATTCTTTATCTTTTATTAATAATTCCATAGATTCTTTTAATTCTTCTACACTACCATCTATTAGTATACCATTATTTTCATCTAGGATATCTATAATACCTGGTTGAGTAGTACCAATAGTAGATACTTCCATTAGACCAGCTTCTAATACTGATGAAGCTAATGCTTCTGGCCAAAGTGATGGATACAAGAAAACATCACTTTTAGAAAAATACTCTAATAATTTAGAAAAATCTATTTGACCTAAGAATTTAATATTTTTACTTTTATAATTTTCTTTGTAATAATCTAATTCTGCTCCAGAACCAGCTATATTAATTTTTATATTATTATATTTCTTTTCTAATTCAGTAAAAGCTTCTAGGATATTACCTACTCCTTTTTGTTTAATTAGTCTTCCTGCATATAAGAAATTTATACCTTGATGTTTCTTTTTCTCTGGTAGTTTTAAATTAGTATTAATACCATTATTCCAGTAACCAGCAGCTTCTATATTAAAGTGTTTTAACCAGTTACAGCTAGATGGAGAAGCTCCATACCAAGCAGTTATTTTGTTCCTTATTTTCCAAGTTAGAAAGTCTTCATATCTATTAGCGAAGAAATCAATAAATTTATTATCTAATGTTACATACTGTGAACCATGTTCGATTAAGAAGACTGGTATACTTCTCTTTTTCCCATATTTAGCTCCTATATGAGAAGATAAGTGAAAACGAGTATTAACTATTATGGCATCTATTTTTTCTTTATCTAGTTCTTTTAATACTCCTCTTTCTTCACTATTTAATTTAAATATAGGATATCTGTTTTTAAAAATATTAAAGACTGGTATTCTATATATTTCTATACCATCTTGTACTTCATGTTTTTTATCATCATTATAATTAGATGTGACTAGTATTACTCGTACTTTTAATTTTACTAGTTCATGCATTAAATTATCTAAGTATCTTTCAATTCCACCTAAGTGTGGAAGATAATAAGCTGTGAATATTAAGATAGTTTTATTCATAAAATCACTCCATAATCATACTAATTATATCATATTTCTTTTTATAAAAAAAAGTTAATAGTATCTATTAACTTTATATGTAAAAACTTGTGAGTAATGTATACACAGCTACTATATTAATAATTATAATTGATATAGCATAATACAAGTTCTTATTTTCTACTTTTATATCAAATATTTTTATATTAGATAATACCATTATTAGCATTAAAGTTACTGGTACAAAGTATCGTGGTTGTAGCCCATCAATACTAGTACTACCTACTATAGTCCAACCAAATAGCATTGAGCCATAAATAATAGCACATATCATAGCAATTATAATTAAGAAAGCTAATATTTGAATTAAATTCATTTTCTTATCATTCTTATCTTTACATAATACTAATAACATTAATGATGTTTGAGATATAAATAGTGGTAAACTAGATGTCCATTTTGTAGACCAACCATAACCATCTATTAGACCTCTAAAGAAGTCTAAATCTAATCTATGTATAATAGTATTATATAATATTATGATAAATAGTTTGGGATTAGTCCATATTAAATTTACTCTATAATGATCTCGATAATTATAATTACCTATATGACCAGCTAGCTTAGTACCAGCTCCAGCTGTATATAATGACAATAACATTGGAATGAATATAAATAATAATCTTGTTATATGGTATAACTTTTTACTAGTAAATTTATTAGCCGGGATTAAAAGAGCTAAGAAGCTTACTGGGAAATAGCCAAATTTACAACAAGATAGACATAATGCCGATACGAATAAAATAGCCATATTATTAAGATCAGCTTTATCTTCACCAAATATTAAGTTTATAAATTTATAAAGTACAAAAATAAATATAGCATTCGTTATACAATCTTGGTTAACTGCAGCAGCTTGATGTAATACTATTGGTAAAAGTCCTACTACAAAGAAAGCTTTTTTAAAGTAAGAGATATTTTTTATTACATAATATATAGTACAAATAAGTACTATTAAGTTAACTAATCTAGCTAATATAAATACATAATAAATAGGCATATTAATTATTTTAGTTACTAATATGGTCATTAAGGCTGGTATATAAGACATTACATATAATCCAGCTGTTTTTCTATGTAGTCTAGTATCATGAGATAATCTTCTATAATTTAAAGTATTATACATATCATAGAAATAAGTTCTAGGAGATAATTTATATCTAGCATCTAAAGTACCATCTTTGTAGTTAGCTACAAACTCTTCTACTTCAACTGGTAGGTGATCTTTACCTTTAATATAATAATCATCTGTAGAAGCAGCAACAAATATTTTACAAAAGTGAATATTTTCATCTGGTACATTCATCGGTGGTATAGTAAATAGCATCATTATACCTACAGTAGTAGCAATTAATACATAACATACTTGTAGATTATTTTTAATAAGTTCTTTATTCTTTATAATATAGTGTATTAAAAGTATAAAGATTGGTACTAAAGTTAATAGACCAAATACTAATATTAATACATAATAAGAAAGTAAAAATAATATAAATTCAGATAATACAAATAGTATTATTTTAGGAATAGTTATTTTATCTAAATTATCTAAGAATTTTAATATATATTTTAAACATATAAAAGTAATTATTCCTTCTACTAGAGCTATTAATATTAATAATAATATCTGTTTAATATTAATATTCTTAATATAATTAATTATTAAACTGGCCGTGGAATTACTATAAGTATATTTACTATTATTTTTAATACTAATAACGTCTGTTAGTTTAGAATTTTCTTCTACTGATATTTCTCCAGTTTCTGTTTTACTTTCAAATTGAATATAAATATTATCTATTTTTGTTCTTTTAATGGTCAAAAAAGGAGTATATCTACTCTCTTTCTTTAAAATAATATTATTTGTTTCTTTATCTAACTCAGTATTTTTATTTAAATAGTTTTTATTAGAACGAATTCTATCTCCAATATAAATACTAGTTATTTGAAGGTCTTTATTATCAGTATAAAACTTATATTCATTTATTTTTTGTGCTTCATATCCTAAAATATATGACAATACTCCACAACCAGAAATTATTAAGATTGTAATTATTAATAATGCTTTTTTCATAGTAGTCTCCTGTCTATTTTTTTTGTTTTTGTAATTGCTCTTTTAATAGTGATACTTCTTGTATCAATAAAGTAGTCTTTTTCTTTTGACCAGCTATCATAACAGTTAATACTATAGTAATTAAGAATAGTAATAGTATAAAGACTGTTAAAACCATATTAGATGGTAATTCAAATCCTAAGAATTTAGAAATAGTTGATAATAAGTTTGGTATAGCTAGTAATATGCATCCAAATACTAAAGCAAAACACCAAGCTATAGCATATTTGACAGGTATTCTTCCTTTTTTTAGGAGATCAATTATTATAATTAGTAATAATACTATTATTACAAAAGCAGTTATATATAATCTATTAATCATTTTTTATACCTCCTTATGCCCATTATTAAAATTGATAAACATACATTCATCATATAATAAACATTTTTCCAAGCACGAATAGAAGATTTACCACCTTCTCTTTCTTTCATATTAACAGCTATCTCTTTTATCCTATATCCTCTTTTTAATAATTCTACAGTAGTTATTGGTTCAGGATATTCTATTGGATACTCGTTAGCAAATAAACTAATTATTTCTTTATTGGCTGCTCTAAAACCACTAGTTGTATCGTATAGTTTAAAACCTGTTACTAATTTAATGAAGAAAGATATTATATGTATACCCATTCTTCTAGCTGCACTAGTTTTAAATTTACTTATATTTCCTATAAATCTACTTCCTGTTGTAAAGTCTGCTTTATTATTAATAATTGGTTCTATTAATTTTTCAACATAAGCTACATCATGTTGACCATCACCATCATATTGAATAGCTATATCATAATTATTATAGTTAGCGTACTTGTATCCAGTTTGAACAGCTCCACCTATACCTAAATTATGAATTAAATTTATGTGAGGAATCTTTTCTTTCTCAAGTATTTCTCTTGTCTTATCTGTTGATCCATCATTAATCACAATACATTCATAATTAGTTTTATTCTTTTTATTGAAATTTATAATATCTTGATATGTTTTTAAGATATTATCTTCTTCGTTGTATGCAGGTATTATTAATAATATTTTATTCATAGATCCTCCTATTTAGATTTCTTAGCTTTTTTATCTCTTTTTATTATCTCTTTAAAATTAATAATAAATATTAATAATATTACAAAGAATATTAAGTAATTTATATATACATATCTCAAGTCTTGAGCTAGATTAATTGGCAATAAAGAGATAGTATTAAGATACATTGGTAAACCTAATAAATGAATACTTTTACCATATACTTTTATAGATAGTATTATTAGCATTATTATACTTATATATAATATTAGAGCTGGTTGATAGAAATATTTTAGTATTCCTTTAAAAGATAAATTAATAACTCTATCATATATATTATCTCTAAAGAATTTAAACTTAGTTTTTGGAGTTAATTTATCAAAACCAAGATAATCCCATTCAGAAAAACTATATACATATACATAAGTAATATTTTTTGATACTGGATTTATTAGTAAAGCATCTCTTCTTATAACATGATCAATTATTACTTCTGGGTTTTTACCAGCATACTTTATTAATATATCTAATATTTTATCTTCATTTTTATTTATAAAATTAGCATTCAAGTCATTCTTATATACTAAGTCATTAATTATATATGGATTATAATTATCTTTAAATTTATCTAAGTTAGTTATATTACTTAAGAATTTTAAATCTTTTTTATTTTTTATTTTTCCCTCTTTTAATTCTGCTTGTATCATCCATAAAATATATTTATTTTTAAGAGATATTTTTCTTTCTAATTGATTAGTTTTTACTTCTTTATTAGTTTTATCAGTATATATCTTTTTAGGTATAGCAATTAATAACATAGCAATTATAAATACTAAGAATACTAAGCTATATTTCTTTACTGTCTTTTTAGTAATTGTTTTTCTCTTTACTAGTAAACCTATTCCTATAATCATTAACATAAGAATAGCTACTATAATACCATTATGTCTGTAGCTAGCAATTAAAGTTAATAATATACCCGTTAATACATAGTGATAATTTTTATATTTAAAATTATGATTTATACCATATAGAATAATTCCTCCTAGTCCTAGTAAATAAATACTATATAGTATATCTTTCCATAGAGAAATTATATATATTCCAATTATAGGTATAAAACACATAATAAATGTATAAATATATTTTATAATATTTTGTTTTTCATTCTTTACTCTTATTTCTCTTACTAATAAGCCCCAAGTAACTGAGAAAGCTAATATTTGAAAGAGAATAACTATCGTTGTAGTATTATGAATCTTAGATAAAAGCAACATAAAGAATGTAGAAAAGATAGGATGAGCATTATTTATAACTCCTGTCTGTACTTGTTTCCACTGGTTATTTCCATCATAAGTCATAATACCTGGATAGTATACTAAGAATAGAAATAAACATACTATCATAGCTATTAAAGTACATATAATTATATCTTTATTATTTTTTATAAATGCTTTTACTTTATTCATAATATTCCTTTCATATCTTTTTAATTAATTCTTTTACTTCTTTTGAGTACTCTTTTCTAAACTTCTTGTATTCTTCTAATATATCTTTTTTATGTTTTCTTATAGCTTCTATTTTATCAGCTATTTCTCCAATATCATCATCACTTTCTAGTACTAAATATTTTTTTAGATTTGGATAATTATCAAAGATATCAGTATTACCTAATAAACATGGTATTTCCATATCCATACTCTTTAATACCAATTCATAATTATTAAAAGTAAAATTACAATATAAGTTAATATCATTATCTTTTATTACTTCATCAATTGTATTTACTTCTTTTTCTTTAATATCGAAGAAACTTATAAAATGCTTAGTAGCTGGCATACTTTTTAATAGTTTTATGTAATCATAATCTATTAGTTTTAAAGCACTTAGTTCATTATAAATATTATTATTTGGATCAAAATCATTTCCTATTAAACCTATTGATTTAGACTTCTTAGTTTTCTCTAAATTAGGATTACTGTCTAATAAAATATGTTTTGTTCTATAGCCGGCATTTTTAAATACTTCATATGTTGATTTATCTAAGAATAATATTTCATCTACTATATTTCTATCATAGAATTCAACCACATTATTATAATAGGCTCTAGACCAACCATTAGTTAGTGTAGATATATTATCCTTAAAGACCCACTTAGTTCTTTTATTTTTCTTTATATATGGAAGTATAGTACGATAAAATTCATCATAGTCAAATAATATTAATTCATTATCTTTATTATTTATAAAATTAATTAGTTTTTCAGAATCTTCTTCAGTCTTTTCATAATTTAGATAGAAAACATTTTTAAATGTATATTCAACACTATCTTTAATCATATGATCTGATTCTGGTAATAAGACTATAAAATCTTTATTTTTAATTGTATCTATTTCTCTTACTTTCATAGTCTCACCTACATTTCTAAGAAAGTTTTAACACTTTCTTTACTTAAAGCATTATTTTCTTTCTTCCATTCCTTATACAATTTAATTACTTTATCTTTATTAGCTAGACAGTTATTAATTTGTTTAGCTATTTCAGTTGAACTTTCTTCATTCTTTACAATTAAATATTTTTCTAACTCATTATTTTTAAAGTAATGGTGATTATTACCAGAAATGCATGGTACTCCTACTTCGAAACTTTCTACAGGAAGCATTGGAGCACATTCAGAGAACGTTACATATAAATTTATGGTATTATTACTCATTCTCTTTAATAATTCTTCTCTTGGGATAGGTTTATCTAATCCTTCTAATTTTAAATTAATTTCACTAGCAAATTTCTTAGCTTCTGGATTTAGAGGAACCATATCTACTACGGCATTAGGAATTAGAGAAGCTGCGGCAAGTTGAGTAAATAAATTTTTTCTCCAATCATCACTTTTAGCAGCATATATACCTATTTTTATCTTATCTTTTGGTGGATTACCGGTAATCTTTTTAGGTAATATTACATTGTTTCTGACAAGAGTTGTTTTATATCCTTCATTTTCGTAGAATCTAATCATGCTTCCTTTACATGTTGCGAAGACATCTATTATTCCTTGTTTATGAAGTTCTATTATTTCAATATTTCTTTCCCAACCATATGGCTCTGATACTTGAGAATGATTACCATGCCAGAATACTTTTACTTTTATATCTTTATTTTTACTTTTTAGATAGATTGCCAAGTCTTTCCAACCTATACACATAGCACTGAAGATAACTTGTTTTATATTCTTATTTAAGATAGCATCTCCTACTTTTTTAACATCTTTTTTACGCAATAATTCTCCACATCTTACACGAGAATTAAATAACTCTATAGTAGCAGAAGTTACACCTAACCATTCTGGATTATGCATAGCTATATAATCTTCTTTTATTTTGTCTAAATCACTTAAAGCAAGAGCTAAATTATCAAAGTATTTTTTATTAACTTTTTCTCTATATCTTTTATATAAGACAGCTGGATATAATACACCTTTTGCTATCTTCTTTACTCCTTTTTTAGACAATCTATATACTTTTAATACTCTTCTAGTATTATCTCTACCTATCTTTCTAATCATTTTCATTTCTATTTGATCATTTTTAGGTATCCATGTAGCATCAAAGTAATGAATCATACATGTATCCTCGGTAAACATATTATTTTTAAAATCATATGATAATGGATAAAAATATGGTCTTGGATAAATATAGATATTCTTATTTAGAACTTGAACATCTTTTTCTGTTGGATCAAAACCATACTCATCTAATATTTTAGTTATTAATCTTGGAATACTATAACTATACATATTATCAGTATCAAAGCGTTCTTGTGACTGATAAAAATCTAATAATCTTTTAGCTAATACTGTTTTAGGTTTATTTGTACCCCATACAGCAGCATTAACCATCATTGAATCTTCTATTCCTAAGAAAGTTTCTTTGTCTAGTAAAAAATCTATATTTTTAGTTATTAACATATCTGTGTCAAAATAGATACCACCTTTTTCATAAAGAGCTCTAGTTCTAGCATAATCAGCTACAAAAGCCCATTTCTTATTAGCATAAGCTTCTTTGATAAATGGGCATTCATTTAAATCAACATTTGATTCATTCCACTCTATTATTTCATAATCAGGTAAGTATTTTTTCCAACTCTTGATACATTTTTTAGCAAGTTTAGGTAGAGGTTTTCCTCCGAACCAACAATAGTGTATATATTTTTTACTCATTCTACCGGCCTCCTAGTTCATTTGAGATTTGTAATAATCACGACATATTTCTTCTGTTTTACCCATTTCTACAATCTTTCCATGTTCTATCCAAATAACTCTATCACATAGCTCTTTTATGGATTCTAATGAGTGTGATACATATAAGACTGTTGTGCCACCTTTAATCATCTCTAACATTTTCTTTTTACTCTTCTCTTGGAATTTAATATCTCCTACGGATAATATTTCATCTACAATAAGGATTTCTGGATTGACAATAGTTGCGATGGAAAAAGCTAATTTTGCATTCATTCCTGAAGAGAAGTTCTTTACTGGAACATCTAAGAAATCTTTTAATTCAGAGAATTCTACTATCTCATCAAATTTTTCTTCTAGAAATTTCTTGGAGTAACCTAGGATAGCTCCATTTAAGAAAATATTTTCTCTAGCAGTTAATTCTGGATCAAAGCCTGCACCTAACTCTATCATTGGGGATATAACTCCATTGACCGTTAACTCTCCTTTTGTTGGCTTCATAACTCCACTAACTACTTTTAACATAGTAGATTTACCAGCTCCATTACTTCCAATTAGGCCAATTACTTCACCTTTTTCTACTTCAAAAGATATATCTCTTAAAGCCCAGAATTCTTCTTTTTTCTTCTTTTTATGTTTAAAACTAAAGAAATTTACAAATGCTTGTTTTATAGAGAATTCTTTTTCTATACCTAAGTTAAATTTCATTGATACATTATCTAGTTTAATTATCATAAAGTATTCCTCCTATACGTAATAAATGAACTTGTCTTGATTCTTCTTAAAGACTATACCACCAATAATTAGACTCAAGATAGCCATCAATCCTAATAGTCCAAGAGTAAGTAGAGATGGGCTTCTACCATATAGTACTATTTCTCTAGCAGCTGTTAAATACTGATATAGTGGATTAAATTGCCATAAGTACTGTAACTTTTCTGGTAGCATTTCAACACTATAGAATACTGGTGTTACGTAGTTCCACATAGTTAAGACTATTCCGTAGATATAAAATACATCTCTTAAGAATACTGAAACACATGATAAAAATAAACTTACTCCTATCGTAAAGAAGAATAAACATAAGAATATATATGGTAATATTAAAAAATATATATTAAAGTGACAAGTATATTTTCCTAAACCAAAGTAAGATAAAGCTATTATTCCTAACCAAGGAATTAATGTTAAAACAAAGTTAATTCCTACAAAGATACATTTAGCTATTGGGAAAATATATTTTGGTATATATACTTTATTTATTAAAGTAAAGTTCATAACAACTGATGTCATAGCTGTATTAGATGCTTCACTAAAATAATTCCACATAATAATACCTGTCATTAAGTAAACTACATAGTTAACTCCAGGTACACTAAATTTAAACATATTAGAGAATACTATAGTCATTACTGTCAACATCAAAATTGGATATAGTAAACTCCATACTACTCCTAACACTGATCTTTTATATTTAACCTTAAAATCCCGAGAAATTAATTGCGTCATTAAAAACCAATAATGTTTAAAATTAGCAATGATGTTTTTTATTTTCATCTTCAATTACACCTCTACTATAATTATATCATATATAAAATTTAACTAATAATTTTCTTAAATAACTCTAAGTCTTCTGGATAAGTAATTTTAAAATTCATTAAGTCTCCATCTATAAAGCTTATTCTTTTATCTAGTTTAATAAATAAATCACACATTGTATTAGCAATAAATTTATACTCATTCTTGCGTGGAATTAATTCTTTAATATCTTTAAAAGCAAATACTTGTGGTGTTTGGATACGGACAATATCATTTCTAGGAATGATTTCTCTTGTATCTTTATTAATCATTACTTCTACGGCTGGGATAGTTGCGGCTAGAGGGCCTACTTCGTCGTATGAGTCAAGACATCTGTCTATTAATTCTCCTGTTATATTAGGTCTATTTCCAACATGAATAAGTATTTTATCATCATCTTTTATTTGACCATTTAAGAATTCAAAGCAATTAAATAGTGAACCTAGTTGTGTTTCTCCATCGGATACAACGGCCATTACTTTAGAGATATTCTTTTCTTTACATTCATTTATTACTTTATCTTTGTAGTCTTTTAAACAAGCTATTATTATTTTATCTATCTTATTATTATTTTGAATTTTTTCTAGTGTATACATATATAATGGTTTATCATTGATAGTTATAAATTGTTTTGGTATTTCATTTTGCATTCGTTTACCAACTCCGCCTATGGGAATAACTGCAATATTTGCCATATTAACACCTCATTTATAATTTTCTTTTAATACTTCTTAGTTTTTCTAAGAATTGCCATCCTTTTGATTCAACTATTTCCTTTAATTGTGATCTTAAATCTTTGATAGCAGCTTTATCTCTTATTACTTGTTCTTTTAGAACTGTCTCTGTACAAACATATTGTTTTATATTAGGATTTAATTCACCATTCTCATTAAAGAAATAGTCACATATTTTGTCACAACCACCATCTTTTATATCTCCAAAGAAAAGCTTTCTAGCCATACTTCTTTCAGTACGATAATACTTATTATCATTTAATAATTTATCTGTTTCTTTAAAGAATTTATCTATTTTCTTTACTTGGGGGCCATTTAACCAAAAGCTTTTATTAGAGAAAAGTATTCCTCTATTATCTAAATACTCATCCATGTCATTTACAGCATATAATACTGGTCTATCTAAGAATAAGAATTCTACTCCTACAGATGAATAGTCTGTTATTAACATATCAAAAGCATTTAATATTTCATTTATACTCAAGTCTTCTTTTAATAATTCTTTATCATCAATATTCTTAATATTATTTGATTCAACTTTTGTATACTTTGTCTTATCTCCTGGATGTCTCTTAATACATAGTAAATAATTATTCTTTTCTAAATAATCTATTAAGTCTTGTTCATTATATTTTTCAAAATCAAATATGTTACTAGTATTTATGCTTAAAGCATCTTTATGATGAAAACCTTTCTTAAAAGTTGGCATATAGATAATTCTCTTTTTAAATTTAGTTGTATCCATCTTTAAGACTTTATTTAATCCTTCTATACCATTAGAGTACTTAAAATAGTTTAATTTAGGCATACCTAGTGGCAATACTCTAGAGTATTCTACATATAACTTAGAACTATAAACTACTCTCCAAAAATCATTAGGTGCGATTACATAGTCAAATATTTTTCGCATATGATCAAAACCAACTATATCTTCTTTACTTGGCTTTTTACTGAAATAGCCATTCATTTTAGGACCCATTCCATGCCATAGTTCTACATAAATAGATTTATTTGTTTTATCGCCATCTAAGTTACCTTGAGTAGTAAAGAAAACATCAGTTTTTTTAACATAGTTTTTAAATTCATCTGTACCAATTAAAATAGCTTTTATTCCTTGCTTATTTAGTTTATCTACAGAATCTTTATTATATACTATCCAAGTATAGTTTAGCTTGTTTCCATACCTATTACTCATATATTCATATAATGCTTTAGCATTATTAGAAAAGTCTGGAAAACTACAAAAAGTTATATTTAATTTCTTCATATTATCACCTCATATTTATGAGATATTTATACTTATATGATACCATATATAATAAAAAAATAGTACTTTTATAGTACTATTTTATTAATACCAAACACTCATATCAACATTTCCTGATATACCTGGAAGTTTTTCTGTACTACTATATTGCCATGCTTTAAAGCTGCCATTATAAGTACAGTAATGATAATACTGAGCCATCCAGTATATAAATTGTTTTGTATAACTAGATGTTAGTTTTGTTTCAGCAAATGATTTATATGTATATATTCTAGTAACACTTTTATATTTGGTACCAGCCATATAGTTCATAAATCCTTTAACTATCTTATCATAATCACTAGCTTTTAGATAATTAGTTATACCATTATTTTCTAGATCGAAATATACTCCATATGTTGGATTCATAGAATATTTGTCTAATGTTTTTTTAGTAAACTGAGCATATAGTTTACCTTCTCTTTCATTTTCTGCATAACTATAGATGTATACTCCATATGGAATGCCTAATCTCTTTAAGTTTTCTATATTGTATTTTAATTTAGTGTCTTCACTTTCACAACCAGCTGCGATTCTTAAGATTACAGCATCTATATCACCTTTAGATTTTACTTTATCCCAGTCAATAGTTCCATTATGAGCAGAAACGTCTATTACTTTTCTAGCATTTTTATCAATTAAATAACCAAGTGAATTAAAGAAGTGTTTTCCTCCTTCAATATGAGTCCAGTCATCAGCATATTTACCATTTGCGAATAAATATCTTGTTCCTTGCGAATCCTTTATCCATTGAGAAATAATAGTTCCATTACTATTAAATTTATAATATACACCATCTATAGTAGTATTTGTAGTTACTAAGACACCTGTTTGGGGATCAGCATAATATGTTTTATTATTATAATTTATCCAGCCTTTTCTAACTAATCCAGTTGTGATCGCAAAGAAATAATATTTTCCATCTACTTTGTGAACACCTTTAGCTCTTTTCTTACTATCTGGTAAATAGTAATATAATTTATCATCTATAGTTACCCAACCTGTTTGTAGTTCACCTGTTTGGGGATCAGCATAATAATACTCACCATCGTATGATATTAATCCATATTGTTTTTTACCATACTTTATTCCATAGAAGTAATACTTTCCATCTACTTTAGTTATGTATTTAGCTCTTACTTTAGTAGTTGGATCAAAATAGTATTCAGCATTATCAATAATTTGAATTCCACTTAAAGCTTTATAATTAGTTTTATCAAAATAATACCATTTACTATTTATTTCAAGCATTCCAGTTTGAAGAGCGCCATCTTTATTACTATAATATTTTTCTCCATCATGATTATTTATTAGTCCATACATTAATTTATTTGTATTTATGCCAAAGAAATAACTATTAATATCTACTTTAGTTACGCCACTTGCGAGTACTCCTGACATTGGATCTGTATAGTACTTTTTATTATCATAGTTAATCCAACCATACATTACTTTACCAGTATTTACTCCAAAGAAATATTTCTTACCATCTACTTCATGTATTCCTTGTAGTCTTACTCTTGTCGTTTGATCAAAGTAATAATTTAAATTATTTATAGTTTGCCAACCTTTAACAGCTTTGTATGTTACAGTATTAAAATAATAAGTTTTTCCGCTTACAGTTTGCCAGCCTTTTTGAAGAATTCCATCTTTATTACTATAATATTTTTCTCCATCATGATTATTTATTAATCCATACATTAATTTATTTGTATTTATGCCAAAGAAATAGTTTTTACTTCCTACTTTGGTTACTCCACTAGATAATACTCCAGTAGTTGGATCTGTATAATACTTTTTATTGTCATAGTTAATCCAACCATACATTACTTTACCTTTTGTTACTCCAAAGAAATACTTCTTACCATCTACTTCATGTATTCCTTGTAGTCTTACTTTTGTCGTTGGATCAAAGTAGTATTTTAAATTATCTATTGTCTGCCAACCACTCTTAGCTTTATAAGTTGTCTTATCAAAATAATAAGTTTTTCCACTTATCTTCTGCCATCCCGTTTGAAGAACACCATCTTTATTACTATAATATTTTTCTCCATCATGATTATTTATTAATCCATACATTAATTTATTTGTATTTATGCCAAAGAAATAGTTTTTACTTCCTACTTTGGTTACTCCACTAGATAATACTCCAGTAGTTGGATCTGTATAATACTTTTTATTGTCATAGTTAATCCAACCATACATTACTTTACCTTTTGTTACTCCAAAGAAATACTTCTTACCATCTACTTCATGTATTCCTTGTAATCTTACTCTTGTTGTTGGATCAAAGTAGTATTTTAGTCCATCTATTGTCTGCCATCCAGTTAAGTAAGCATTAGTTTGAGAATCATAATAGTAGTATTTCCCATCTATAACTTCCCAACCAGTAGACTTGGCGTTTACACAAGTTATATTAAAACTAATTAATATTAATAACATAGTCAAAATCCATGATTTCTTTTTCATTTTAATCACTTCCTTGGCCTTTCCATAACTTAAGTATAACATAAGTATAAGTATAGTTATACCAATGTCAATGAGAATATTAGGTGATTGTAGTAAAGTTAAGTCAAATTTATTTTGGAAATAATAAATAAATTTTATTAGTATTCTCTGAGTACATATCATAAATAGAGATAACTCACCTAATTTTTCTAATACTTTTTGTCTATTAATCTTTTTAGCAATCAAAATATATATCATAATATTTACTAAAGCTACAAATAAATATATAAAGTAATTATTATATTCACTCATTGACATAGCTATATTACCATTAATTTGACCTAGTACTATAGCTAATATTCCAACAGGTATAATAGCATATTTCATAATAGTAATCTTCTTTAGTAGTTTAGATAATAATTTTGGTAACTTGGTTGATTTCTTATATAAGTAACCTAAATAGAATATTAATAAAGAATGAGGTAATATCTGAATACCAAATGGTAAAGTTATATTAAATTTAATGAACAACAAACCTACTACTAATAAACATAATAGTATTAGAGTATTTATTAATTGATTAGTCTTAATCTTTAATTTATTTACTATGAGGCCTACTATTTCAGCAATTATTAAAGTAAAGAATAATATAACTAAGAACCATAGTGATGTATTAAAGTAGTTAGTTCCACCTACAAAGAAAATATGATATAAGATTTCTCTTTTAGATGCTACTACATCTTCTACAAAATAACTAGCAAAAAAAGAAAGTATTGAATACTTTATATATGGTATTAATAATCTATTTACTTTCTTATAAAAAAAGTAATCTATTTTCTTCTCATATTTAAATACATATCCAGATATAAAGAAAAATAATGGTACATGAAAAGAATATATGTATATTTTTATCATACTATTGTATGGTACTAAGTGACCTAATAATACTAATATGGCACCCATACCTTTTAAAACATCTATCCAATATAATCTTTTCTTTACCATAATGCACCTACTTATTATAATATAACTTAACGTATAACTTAGTTAAAGGTTTGCTCCTCTCTATTAGAGCTTTTAATTTATTTCTCTTTTTAAAATAATTATTTTGTTTATAATTAGGTATGTTTTTTTCTAAATAATTAAAAGACTCATCTATAAATTTCATAGCTAAATTCTTATCTTTTTGAACTCTTTGTTGAATATTATAATTAGCTAATATTTGAATAGTTAATTCATCTAAAGTATCTGATAAATAATCTTCATCTTTTAAATCATTTCTGATAATATCAACTATTTTTATAATATCAAATACTTTTTCATCTCTAATAGTTGTTTCACTTTTTTCATGAATAACATAATAATTTAAATAATCTTTTATTTGACCTATTTTAGTTGCTTTTAATAAAGCATTTATTACGAATGGAGCATCTTCATATTTTAAATCTTCCATAAATTTAATTTTATTATCTTTAATTAAAGAACTTTTATATATCTTATTCCAGGGAGATAGATTTACTTTTAAAAGTATTTCTTTGTCTCCTTTTAAAGTATAATCATTTAATTTTTGTACTTTTTCTTGTATTAAATTATCATTTATTACTCTATAGTAATTACAAACTACTAAGTCATAATCATACTTTTCTGCTTCAGTATATAATCTTTCACAAGCATTTAAGTCTAAGTAATCATCACTGTCAACAAACATTAAATATTTACCAGTAGCTTTATTTATACCAAAGTTTCTAGTATTACCTATACCATGATTTGTTCTACTAAAATATTTAATTCTATCATCTTTATATGAATCTATTATTTCTCCTGAATTATCTGTTGATCCATCATTTATAAGAATTATTTCTAATTCTTTTTTAGTTTGATTTATTAATGAATCAATACATTTATTTAGAGTTTTAGAAGCATTATAGATAGGTACTATTATACTAATGTCATTCACTATCTCACCTTCTTTAATACTTTAGGAGTATTATAGGCATCCATATTATGATTTTGGTAATAATCAATAGCTTTATCTATATGAGGATCATGATAACACTTTTCGAATAGTTCTTTTTCATAGTCATTTAATTTATATCCCGTTATAAATCTCTCTGCTTTAGGAATAGATAAATCTAAAGCATAGTCTATTATTTCATTTCTATTTAGGACATGATCTATATATATCTTATCTGTTACGTACATGTTATAGTAACCATAATAGTCATCAAAGCTTTCTACTACATCACCTAATGGATATACTGTTGCGATATCTATTTCTTCATTCATACCATCAAAGTATCTCAATCCATCTTCAAGATAGTCAACGTAGTGATAACCATAACCGTTATTACCAAATTTTAATTCTCTTTCAGATGTATCTAGTGAATAAATACTTTTTTCTTCAAACTTTTTACCATATCTATTAATTAGACCTTTATTAAATACTTTATATGCCATATTATCATTTCTTTCTATAATATATTTTGGGTGAAAGAGATATTAGTCTCTTTTTAATCTTTCTACTAAGAGTATCTTCTAGTAGATTATCAAATACTTTATCTTCTTTTAACTTATTTAAATATTTATGATAATCAGTATTATTTAACTCCGTTATTTTTAAGATTAAACTATTAGAAATAAAACTTTTAAAATACTTAGAATCTAGTTTTGTATTATCTATTTCTTTTACTAAGTAATTATAATGATTATAAAAATCTTCTACTTTCTTTAGTGTTTTATTATAATCAGTATTACTCATAATACTGTTTTCTCTTTTAATATAATTATAACCAATATATGGAATACTGTTTACTACATTAGCTTTCATAATAACAAGAGGTATTAGACCAAAGTCTTCATGAAAAGCTCCTTTTTTAAAACTAAATTTTTCTTTTTCATAGTATTTTCTTTTTATAGCATAACACCAAGCTGGTTCTACATAATGATATTTAGTTATTAACTTAAAGGCTTCTACTCCATTTTTATTATTAAATGGTTCTTCATTATAGTCAGTTAAGTTATTTTCTCTTACTTCTCTTACTTGATATCTAATTATATCAGGATTATTATCTGTACTTTTTTCTAATTCTTTTAATAAATCTTTTTCTATATAATCATCGCTATCAACAAATACTAAGTAATCTCCTTGAGCTTTTTTTATACCATTATTTCTAGCTTGACTTAGTCCTTCATTATCTTCATTAATTACTTTAAAGTCATAGTCTTTTACAATATCCATACTATTATCTTTAGTACCATCATTTACTATTATTACTTCATAGTTTTTATATGTTTGATTTTTAATACTATCTAGGCATTTCTTTAAGTATTTTTCAACATTATAGACTGGTACTACTATACTAAACTTAGGCATTAGATCACCTCATCAAATAATTCTTCTAGTTGTTTAATTCTCTCTTTTTGTTTCTTATTAAAATCTATTTTTTCTACTGTACTTTTACTTTTAATAATATCTTTTACTTCTTCTATCATCTTATCTTCATCTTTAGAAATAACATGTCCATAATTTCTAATATCAATTAAATCATCACTAGTAGGAATAGTAGTAATAATATCTTTATTCAAAGTAATAGCTTCTAAATAAGTTACTGGGAATCCTTCATAATCAGAAGTTAGTATTATATAGTCTGCTTTATTCATATATGGATATGGATTCTTCTTTTGACCTAAGAATTTAATTCTAGAAGTTAGTTTTTCTTCTTGTACTTTATCTTCATATTTAGATCTATCTGGTCCTTCTCCTATTATCCATAAATTTATATCAGGAATATTTTTTACTAAGTTTATTTGTCTGAATACTTTCTTGGACTGATCATCTAATCTTCCTATAAATACTAGTAAAGTACCAGTAGGTTTCTCTATATCAATTTCTTCTTTACTCTTAGTAATTATTTCATCTGTATCAATAAAATTATTTAATACTAAGAACTTATCTTTTAACTCTGGATATCTAGTAGAAAAAGCATCTTTACTCTCATTAGATACAAATATTATTTTTCTAAAATTACTTATATTTCTAGAATTAAAGAATTCATAGAATTCATCTTTATTAGGATACATATCATTATAATTACCATGTATAAAAATAGATGAATTAGTTGAAGCTATTTGAGCTATTTTAGCACTACTATAACTATATGTTGCGTAGCAGCAACTAAAATCATATTTATTATGATATTTTAATTTAAATAAAAATTTTCTAGTAAAGTTAATAGCTTTTCTGATTAAAGTATTATGTATATTTGATACTTTTAGTTCTTCTACTTTTACATTAGGATTTATTTCATCTAAAAAGATACCTTCTTTTTTCTCTAAAACTAAGGTTACTTCATACTTATCATAATTAATTATATTGAGTAAATTTACTAAAGCTTTTTCTATACCACCTAAGTCTAAACTATAGCTAGTAAAAAGAAGTTTCTTTTTCATTATTTCACCTACTTATCATAATTATTATAACATATAAATTAATTAAACAAGTTATTGAATATTATCTTTTTCTGTTTCATTTATTATATATAGAGGTCTATTCTTCGACTCCATATATATCTTTCCTACATATAGTCCTATAATTCCTATAAATAATAATTCTATACTAGTAAATAATACTATTAAACCTATTAAGAGATTTATTTTAGAATAATTAAATATCAAAAGAATAAACAATATAATTGAAATTAATAATAGTAATAATCCTAAATAGATAGGTATAATTAATGGCTTAATTGAGAATGATGTGATAGCTTCTATTGAATAAGATGTTAGTTTCTTTAAATTGTATTTAGATTTTCCAGCTACTCTATTAGGTGTTTTATACTCTAACCATTTAGTTTTAAAACCTATATAATTAAATATACCTTTTGTATACCTATTACTCTCTTTTAGAGATAAGAATGCATCTACTACTTTTCTATTCATTAATCTATAATCTCTAGTTCCAGCTAAACTTTCAATTCTAAATAATTTATACCAAATCTTAGTACCTATTTTTCTAAAGATATTATAGTCTTTGTGATATTTAGAATATAGACCTACACAGTCATAATCCTCAGTAGTAATTATATTATACATATCTATTAACTTATTTGGATCATCTTGCATATCACAGTCCATTATTGTGACATAGTTACCTGTAGAATAATTTAGACCTGCATACATAGCACTTTCTTTACCAAAATTCTTAGAAAAAGAAATATATCTTACTACTCTATCTTTTTTAGATAACTTCTTTATTGTATTTAATGTATTATCTGTAGATCCATCATCTATAAATATTATTTCAAGATTAGTATTAATCTTTTTAATTACTTTTTTTATTTCTTTATAAATTATTGGGATAGATTCTTCTTCATTAAAACAAGGAATAATAATAGATATTTTATCTTTAGACATAGTATCACCTACTGCCTTTTATTTTATCATATTTTACAAGTACTAGACATTATTTTACTTAATTATTTTACGTTATAATACTCTTTATTATATAATGTATATAGAATAGGATGTGATATTATGCCTAAGAAAAATAAAAGTAATAAACATATAATTGTGGATATATTTTTAGTTATAACTTTCTTATTAAGTGTAGCTTACTTTGTAGGAAATATTATTATTGATAAAGATATTAATGAACTTATAAATAGTTTTATTTTAGTATTATTCACATTATTTTATGTAGTATATTCTATTAAGTTTAAAGCTAAAAGTAAGAGTATTGTCTTTATGAGTAGTCTTTTATTAATAGCTTTTTATACTTTTAATATTCTAAATACAAATAATATTATTAGTATAAAGAATACTAGAATGATTAATTTAAGTGGTAAAAGTATTGACTATGTAGTTAATTGGTCTGTGAAAAATAATATAAAATTAGAAGAAGAATATGAATATAGTGATATGGTTAAAGAAAACTTTGTTATTACACAGAGTGTTCGTGAAGGTGAAGCTTTAAAAGATATTGATACTTTAAAGATTGCTATTAGTGATGGACCTAGTCCAAGTAAAGAAATAGTAATTCCTGATATGAGTGGTTGGAAAAAAGAAGAAGTTATTTCATTTGTAGAAGAGAATTTCTTAGGAAATGTAGATATTAAGTTTAAGAGTAGCAAAAGTAAAGAAGGAACAGTTATAGAACAAAGTCGTAAAGGTACTATGAAGAGAAGTGATAATATTAAGATTACTTTCTCTTATGGAGAAGAATTAGACTTTGAAAGTGTTAGTTTAAGAGAGCTTGTTGGTATGAGTAAATTCAGAGCTAAATTCTATTTAGAAGAACATCATGTTAAATATAAATTTAAAGATGATTATTCTGATAAATACAAAAAAGGTATTGTGATGAAACAATCTGAAAAGCCTGGTACTGAAATTAAGATTGATGATAAAGAAATTACTGTTACTGTTAGTCGTGGTAAAAAGATTAAAGTTATAGAATTAAAAGGTAAATCTATTAAAGAAGTTACTAAATGGATTATTAAGAATCATTTAAAAGTAGAATTTGAAGAAAAGTATGATGATAAGATTAAGAAAAATACTGTTATAGGTAGTGATAAGAAAAAAGGAGATATAGTAACTAGTGGTGATACTATTAAAGTATATGTATCTCTTGGTAAACTAAGAATGAAACATTTTAAAGATTTAGCTGAATTCTATGAATGGGCTAATAAACATAATGTTAAATACGAAGAAGAACATGAATTTAGTGATAAAGTTGCTGTAGGTGAAATAATTAAATTCTCTGTTAAAGAAGGAGAAGTAATTAAGAGTGGCGATGTTATTAAAGTTATTATATCTAATGGTAATCAAATAAAGATGCCTGATGTAGTTGGATTAAGTAGAGAAAAAGCTATATCTATATTAAAAGATAATAATATTAAATATAGTATTGTTTATAGAAGTAGTAGTGAAGTTAGTGAAGGTAAGGTTATTTCTCAATCTATTAGAAGTGGTTCTAAGATAAGTGAAAATACAACTGTTACTATTACTGTAAGTAAAGGCAAGAATGTTGAAGAGCGAAGAGATACTAATAATAAACCTTCTTCTAATAGTAGTAATAGTGGTAATAATAATCATTCTTCAGGAGGAGGATCTTCTACTCCTACTCCAACATGTAATAGCTGTAGTTTTAGACCAGCTGAAATATATTCTGTATTAGAACAATATAATAATTGTAATAGTGCTGCGAGTGCTTTAAGAAGTTCTTTAACTAGAAAGTGTTCTGGATTAAAAGTAAATGTGACTTGTAAAAAAGCTGATGGATATGATTCAGCAGACTTTATATCAGGATTTGATGGTGGTACTGTTAGTAGTTGTGATACAGTATCAATAGTACTAGCTAGTTGATTTATTACACATATTGTGTTATTATTTAATTAGTGGGAACATTCAACTTATTGTTGAATGCCTACCTGATTTTTTGGATAGACATTTAATTTCTTATGAAATTAAGTGTCATTTTTTTATTACTAAAACCAGTAAGGTAATGAGTAGTAAAATGAGTGATAAGTAACGGAGAATATTTATTCTATATTCGCGTTTTTTCATATACTCAAACCTCCTCTCTTTTTACTTAGGAGGTAGACACCCAACAGTTAAATGTTCAAATGTTTATGTTATCAAACTATAGTTTTAAAATCAATTACTTTTATTAATTATTTCAACAAATAAAAAGAGCTTACTTAATAGTAAGCTCTACTCTATTATTTCTTTCTTTATTAACAGCTATTTTATACGACTTATCATCTATTGTTGTCTCTTTATTTAGACGTTTAGATAGATCAATTAATTCATCGTAGTTAGCGGCATTTGCTGTCTTTGTATAAACTAGTACATTGTAATTACCTATTGGTAGATTTGATATATCTAGCTCTTTTTCATACCATGCATAGGTCTTATCTTTATTATCTAGAGTTTCTAGAGTAAATGGTCCTCTTGTACATCCTACATCAAATACTCTTTGTTCATACGTAGTAGTATTTTCAAAGATTACTTTTCTTGTGATAGCTAAGTTATTATTATAAGCTACATCAAAGTCATATGAATATGCATACATGTATAATTTATTGTTTTTAAAGCTTATTTCATCGTAACCATTTACCATATTTCTACTTGTAGGTGCTGTACTTGTTGTGTATAGTTCATCTCTTATAGATAATTCAATAGATTTAGTTCTACTTCTCTGTTGTACTTTAAAGTTATAACCATGATTATTATCTTCTCCACGACGAGCAATATTCTTATTGAAGAAGTTATTTACTTCTTGTAGAGTATAATCATAATCACTTATACCTAACATATATAAGTCATAATCTCCATTTGTAATATCTAAGTCTATTTCTCCTTTAAACCATGACTCAGTATATGATTTACCATTTTCACTACCTAAGTCATATGGAGTATTATCTAACCAACTATCTATTTCTATATTATATGATTTATCACTATTCTTATCTTTTAATACTAAGGCATATTGTTTATCAATATTATTAACATTTAATACTATTAAGTAACCACTAATAGTAAATTTCTTGGTATTATTATTCCAAGTTAGAGATTCTAGATAGAATTCTCCATCTCTTTCATCATAATCATCTAAATTTACATTTTCAATATCAGTATGTGGTACTTCTCTTACTGTTACTTTAACTTCTTTAGTAGTAGTATTTTTATCACTATCAGTTACTTCATATACTACAGTATATTCTCCTACTACTTTAGTATTAACAGTATTTTCTTTTACTATTATTTTATTTGTAATGTCTTTATCTTCTGTATCATAAGCAGTAGCATAAGCTTTTGGATCAAATGAAGAGTTTTGTCTAATAGTAATATCAGTAGCATTTATTACTGGTTTATCATTAGATAATACTTTTACAGTTATCTCTTTAGTAGTGGTTAGATTACCAGAATCTGTTACTTTATAAGTTACTTTATAAGTACCTACTACTTTATTATTAACTGTTGATGTATAAGTTATTTTATTTGTTATATCTTTATCTTCTACGTCTGTTGCGGTTACTCCATTCATTGGATCAAATTCAGTATTTACTTTTATTTCTTTATTAGATGCATTTATTACTGGTGGATTATTAGAAGCAGTATACTTATATTTAGTTATGCTTACATCTGGAGCAGAAGCTAGTGTGTAACCAAATTCTCTTTCTGTACCATTTATATCTACTGGTACTTTATACCATGTATTTGATCCTACTTTTGTAGTACCTAAAATTGGGAAATAAGAATTTGTATATTTACCAGATATCTTAGTAGAAGCAACATCTTCAGTATTATAGTTAACCCAAGAATAAGCATTTGCTTCAGTAGTGACTGTTTCTTTACCATACTCAGATGTTACAAAAGTAATAGCATCAGCATTTATCCAGTGTTTTTGATCTTTAAAGTAATCACTTGTGACTAAGTATGATTTAATAGTACTTCCTTCTTTAGCTATAGCATATACCATAACATATCTATTATTCTTTAATGTCTTACCTGTTTTAGTTTGAAGAGTTGAATTATAGTAGAAAGGTGTATCTTTTATACTTTTAGCAACTCTTGGTTTTAAATTAGTATTTTCTACTAATAGATCATATGTATAATTACTATCTTTATATGTAGGTACACTATTAGGTGCTTTATAACCAGAGATTGGTGTATTTATTTTTTGAATGTAGGATGCAGGTACATAGACATAAGTAGTCCAATTATAATTACCAGATTTAGCATTATAGTTAGAGTCTATATTTACATCACTCATTACTTTATACCATGTAGTTGATCCTCCTACACTTTCTCCTGCTACCTCGCCTACTATTACAACTGCATCTTCATATTCTGGATAGTCATAAATCTTTTTAGCTGAAGTTTTAGCAGCACTTCTAGCGGCAACTGGAGATTTAATTATACCTAATTGATAATAGTTATAATCTTGAAGCCCATTATATTTATCAAAAGCATAATAGAATGAAGCCATTTTTTCAGACCAATAAATATCTGATGCATACTTAACATTCATACCTATAGCTTTATTACCATATTGTGGACCAAAGTAATGCCATTTAGTAGCATTCGCATATAAATCTGTAATCCAGTGTGATGCAAAACCCATTATAGATGATGGGAAGCTTGCATACCAATCTGCTTCTTCATATGGATTAGAGTCTACAGCATTAAGTCCAAAACCATTATTCTTTTGAACAGCTAATTTACTTGTACCATTTCCTGTTTCATTTCTACTTAAACTTAAGGCAAGTAATGCATTAGCTCCATGTAGTTGTTGAGCATTATAGAAAAATTGTCCGTTTCCATATAGTCTAGATGTTTTAGACTCTGCTTTCTTACCATAAGCATCCATAGTATAACCTAAAACATTTCTAATATACTCATCAATATTAATTGATGAATAATTAGTTTTAGTATGATTAGATAAATACATATAGTAGTTATAATATGGATTAGATTTATTAACAGAATTATTATAATTACCAGCTTTATAGTCTTTTAACATATTAGTTCTATTAGTATAGAAATAATGTCCATCATAAGAATAATATGTTCCAGTACTTAACATTGTAGGTTTAGGTCCAATAGTTCTAGATGATGATCCACTAGGAGACATTTGAGGTCTATTTACAAAGTTATGTACTATATCAGAATTAATTGTATAGTAAGATGTTTGTTTTACCCAGGTTAGAGGAACTATTTCTATTTCATTAGTATTAATCCATCCTGTAAAGCCTGAGAACTTTACTTTAGCAGCGTAAACTTTTTTACTAGAAGAATAAGCAGTGTCAATGAAAGCTCCATCAGTAGCCATAGAAGTGTCTAGTGTATCGAGATATGTATACTGTCTAGTATCTAGACTACTTGCTTCATAAAGATTTGATGTACGAGCTGGATTATAACTAAAGTCAACTATTCCGTAGTTGGCATATATTATTCTTGTCTTACTTCCAACTTTAGTAAGTATTACTCTATTAGTATTTGTAGTAGCTTTAACGGCATTCTTCGCAGTATTAAAGTCAGTATAACAATTAACTTTAGTAAGTCCTCCACTACTAGTCGCATCTGCTACTTCAAAAGTAGAACATACACTTCTTGAGGAGTAGTTAGTTTCAGAAGTTGCCTTGACATTAATAGTTATAGACATAATTAAAATAGCTATTAATAATAGTTTCTTCACACTAACACCTCCTTATTGTCAATTATATTATATCAATTATATATGCAAATTTACATTTAGTTTGTGTAAATTTATGTACTTTTACATTTATTTTACGTAGTAATTTATATATTTACAAAGATGCTTTTCATATAATTTGAATTCTGTTACGATTATGGTGGTGATAATATGATATGTCCTAATTGTCAGATGAATATTAAAGATGATGTTACATGTGATATTAATGATATAGCTAGCTATGGAGCTATTCAATTAGCTAGAGTGGACTAGTGATAGTTCTTTTTCTTTACTTGTTTTACTGTAAATACTTAATAATTAGCACTTGTTCATTCTAATTTATTAGATAATCATTTATAATATAACTATACTAATTTTGATAATAAGAGATTATTTTGATATAATATATATGTTTGCATGGAGGAATATTAATGGGAAAAGAAAGTTATAATAAAAAATCATTGTCATTACTGTTAAAGATATTAACAGTATTTGCTGTTGTATGTAGTTTATATGCTATGTATGAGATATATTTACTTAGTGATATAGAAAATACTATTAGATATATAGTTATTGGAGTACTGGCATTTATTTCTTTACTATGTGTTTTTTATACTAAGAAAATTTGTAGTAAGATTAAGAAACATAAAAATAAAAAGAAAAGAAGATTATATATCGTATTCTTAATACTATACTCTATTATGTCTATAGCTCTATCTATTGGAATATTCTATGGATATAGTCTTATTAGTGGTATAAATAAGAAATATGTTACTTATACTAGTGATTTAATAGTACTAAGTAAGAATGAAGCTAAAGACATTGATGATATTAAAGATTATGATATAGCTATATTAAATAATAAAAAGTCTCCTGATGGATATATTATTCCTAAAGAGATTATTAAAGAACATGATTTAGATGATAATAATAAACTTGTTAAGTATGATGATTATACATCTATAATTGCTGATTTATATGATGAAAAGATAGATGCAGCATTCTTACCTGATAATTATAAAGATATGTTTAATACTATACCTATGTTTGAAAGTATTGAAGATGATACAAGAATAATCGTATCTAAGAGCAAGAAATTATTAAAGTCTTCTACTTCTAAGAGTGAGACTGAATCATCTGGTAAATCTATTAAAGAACCATTCACAATGTTACTTATGGGTATTGATTCTACAGCTGAGAAATTAGATAAGAATGCTATTGCGAATGGAGATACATTAATATTATTAACGTTTAATCCTAAGACACTTAATGCTACTATGTTATCTATACCTAGAGATTCTTATGTACCTATTGCTTGCTGGCCTGGTAAAGAGAAAAATAAGATTACACATGCTGCTGGATATGGTACTGATTGTATGATTAATACTATAGAAGAATACTTTGATATAAATATTGATTATTATGCTAAGATTAACTTTAAAGGTTTAGTTAAATTAGTAGATGCTGTTGGAGGAGTTGAAGTTGATGTTCCTAAACAGTTATGTACTGATAACTCTAGTAGAACTGGTGAAGTATGTATTCAACCTGGTAGAAGAACATTAAAAGGTGAAGAAGCATTAGTATTTGCTAGAGATAGAAAACAACTTGCTGATGGTGATTTTGGTAGAGCTGCTCATCAACAAGAGTTAGTAAGAGCCCTAGCTAATAAAACTAAAACAATTAAAAATGTTGGTACATTTATGGAAATACTTAATACTATAAGTAATAGTCTAGATACCAACTTAACTACTAAACAAATATTATCTTTCTATAATATAGCTAAAGATATTATGAAGAAGAGTACTATTACTGAAGATAGTGATATTATAAATATTGATCAATTATATTTAGATGGTGTTGGTATGATGATTTATGATAGTAGAATGAGAATGAATCTATATGATTACATACCTAACTTAAATAGTAAACAAGATGTTATGGATGCTATGAAGACTAATTTAGGTAAAAAGAAAGCTAAGAATATTAAAACATTTAGTTTCTCTATTAATAATCCATATGAAAAGAAAGTTATTGGAAAAGGTCCATATGCTAGTTCTTATGACTTGAGTGATTCTGATACAGCTAAAAAGAATGCTGGTGTTATTCCTAACTTTATAGGTGACACAGAAGATCAAGCTAGAAGATATGCTAATAACCATGGTATTAGCGTTGTATTTGTAGGTAATGGTGGAACAGTTGTAAGACAAAGCGTTTCAGCTGGTACAGATATATCTAGAGCTGGTACTGTTACACTTACCCTATCTGGTACGCAACAGACAAATCCTGAACCTGTTATTGTACCAAAGCAAGAAGAGCAAAAAGAAGAAACGCCTGTTAAAACAGAGCAAGAAATATGTGAAGAACAAGGTGGAACATGGACTAATAATACTTGTGTAAAAGATGAACCAATTGAGCCATAAAAAAAAGAAGATTATTCATCTTCTTTTTCTATGTCTTCATTTGGATCAATAGATTCAACTATATATAATTTTTTGCCTTTATGTACGATTACTAATTCAGCTTCTTTTTGATAATCATCGTATTTAGCTGAATTATAAGTCCATGTAGCTTTTACTTTATATGCTTTATCATCTACTGTATTATTGTACTTATATGTATCTTGTTCTATACTTTGTATCTTTACGTTATCTACTGCTGGTAGAGATTGTTTTCTCTTACCATATAGATTATTTTGAACATTCTTATAATATGTGTTTTCAGCATTTTCCACAAAATTTGTTAATATGTCTGGATGAACAAATTCTACACCACCTATATCTGTCTTTAGAGTTTTATCTTTTAAAGAATAGAAATCAAAGATAAACATCTTAGTTATTTGTTTGGCATACGCTTCTTTATCTACTGGTTTATCAGTTAATATTTTCTTTAAGTCTCTAAACATTTTAATATACTTTAATGGTTTATTATCTTTTAATTTATAACCATATCCAGGAATCTTATCAATAGTAATGCTTTCTTTTACATTAGTATCTATAAATCTATCATAGATAAAGTATCCTCCTACTAATAAAACAATTATTAATAATAGTATTACTAGTTTCTTGGCTTTCTTTTTTAATTTCATTTCTTTTCCTCCTTAAGTAAATCAAATACTATAATATCATTTGATACATCTAATAATTTATTAGTATATTCAGTATTAGATATTATTTCTTCTTGAGATATAGCTTCTGTTGTGAGTGGATATGCTTCTCCTTTTTGAGAATTATAATATACTTTATTTGTTAGCCAGTTTCCACTTGGAAATACAACAATATTATTACTCTTTATATCAAAAATATCATGTCCTAAAGAGTATTTATTGTAGAAACCAAACATATTACCTAGAGTTGGGACTACATCATACATACCCATGACATTCTTGTACTCTTTATTTAGATCTGTATCTTTCATATCTTTAGTCCAGATAATAAATGGTACTTTTCTACCTAATTCATACTTATAATTATCATATTCTTGTAGTTTGGATCATTTTCATCTAATAATTCATCTTTTTCTTTATCATAATTATATAGTAAATTATAATCTTTTCTTGGAAGTCTAGCATCATGATCTCCATATAGAACAACTACTGTATCTTTTAGTAATCCAGCTTCATCTAACTCTGTCATAAATTCACCTAATGCTTCATCAGCATAGTGAAGAGATTTGAAGTAATTACCTAGTTTTCTACCTTCCATATATGGATATACTTTTTCTGTTGTTATTCCATCAGGATTTGTGACTGTTTCTTTTATATTAACATCAAAATCTCCATATTTTTCAACATCAGAGAATGGTGTATGATTAGATAACATAATCATAAGGCCATACCAATTCTTATGTTTCTCATTAATCTTTTGTAGTTTTGGAATAGATTGTTTAAAGAATTCTTTATCACTTAAACCTAGTCCAATAGTTGTTTCTTTAGTTACCTCATAATCAGCCTTATCATATAATCTCTTATAGCCTAAAGACTTATGCATCATTTTTCTATTCCAGAATGTACCATTATTGGCATGCATAGCGAATGTATAATAGTCCATGTCATCTAATAATGAAATACTAGATGAGTAAGTTCTATCTGCATATGAAACAAAAGCTGTGCCTGATTTTGTTGGGAGTAATGACGTAGTAGAAGTTAATTCACTGTCAGACGAAGTACCTACACTTACTTGAGAATAAAAATTAGAGAAGAACATTCCGCCAGACGCTAGCTTATTCAAGTTAGGAGTTACTTCCTTATTGTTGAACTTTAAACTCATAGCATTAGTCATCATACTCTCAGCATGTATTACTAAGATATTTTTTCCTTTAAAGATATTAGTATATTCATTAGATTTTGGTTTTTCTTTTGCTTTAAAGTACTCTTCGAAATTCATTTTAGCTCTATCATAACCAAACATAGAATTTATTTTTGGTTGAAGTGAAGCAATTATATCATTACCTTGATAGATATATATACCCCATCTCATAACAATATTTTCTTTATTCCACTGTTTTACAATACGAGAGATATCAACTGAAGTCATAGTTGCGAAGAAGATAATAGCTAATACTCCAGCTATACCCAATGACGTTAACATCTTCTTCTTTCTAGTTGATTTTACTTCTACTTTTTTAAAATAGTTTTTATGAGCTAATTTTCTGTTTACTAATAACATTGTTATAGGAGCAAACATATAAACAACATCTTTTAATTGGAAAACATTTTCTACAACGGCATCTCCTACATCTCCTATATACTGAACTAAGCCTAACATAGAAAGAGAAGCAAAAGACGTATAGAATGTATAATAAATAGAATTTATAGTACATATAGCTGTGAAGAAACAAGTAAATCCAAAGTAATAGTATGGTCTATTCTTGGGTTTTAATAAGTAACCAAATGATCCTATTAATACTACTACTAAAGCATCTCCTATAATAGCTCTAAATGATAATAAATTCTCTACAGTATGCATACAAAATAGTCTTAACATAGTAGAATTTATTACATTTATAAGTATGAATACTAAAAATAAAGTATTTTCTTTAAAATATTTTTTAATTAGTTCTTCTTCTTTTATTCTACGTAGAGAAGATTTAGTTTTATTTATAAATCTTTTTAATTTAAGTTTTATTCTTTTCATTTTTATTCCTCGTATAAATTATATCATTTAGACTCTTCTTTTTCAATTTGCTCAGCAGATCCGCTAGCATTTATTATTAAGCCTAGTGAGAATATATAAGACATTATATATACCCAAATTAATAATATTAATAAAGATGAAATACTTCCTAAGAATAAATCATATCTAACAAAATATGTAGTATATAATGAATAAATTTCACTAGATATTAACCATCCTATCGTAGTAAATAAAGCACCTGATGTAGTACTCTTAGATTTTATTTTAATATCTGGAGCCATGATATATATCCATTTAACATTGAAATAGACAATTATTATCATAATAGGATATTTAATTATTTGATATAGTCTAAATAATATATCTATGTCTTGAGGATTCTTTACGTTTTCTTTTATTAAATTAAAGATAGTATCTCCAAAGACAGGTACTAATAACATAAAAATAAATAATCCTACGAAGATAATTGTCATACCTATAGCTTTTAATCTATGAGCTAACCAATCGCTGGAATCTAGTTTATATATTTCATTAGATGTAATTATCATAGAATGAGCACCATTAGAAGCTAAGATAAAAGCTAATATTAGGAATACTACTAGATTGATAGTAACTCCTTGAGAATTACTTTCAATATTACTAATAATTATAGCTACATCTTTTGGTACTATACCACTAAATAGCATTCTAGATAGAGGTAAACCTAACTGAGTTGCGATTATTCTACTTAGAGCTATTAGAGGTATAAGAGACATCACAACAAAAAAAGCAAGTTGTCCTGGTAGGACTCTCATTTCTGGTGTTGTGACAATATCTATTATTTTTCTTGTGATCTCTCTTGCTTTCATAATTACTCCTATTTATATTCTTCTTTATTTGTAATCATTTCTAGAGTTGCTTCATTAATTGTATCATCAAGTGTTTTTATATCATCAGTAATCATACTGAAGCCAATAGCTGCGCCAAATTCATGAGGAAGTGACTTCATTTCTTTAGATAATTTCTTAGTATATGTAGCTACTTGTTTTTCACTATAGCCTACTAGGTAAATTAAGAATTCATTACCATCTGTACGAATAATTTCACTATTTTCTAATTGAGTATTTACTAGTACTCCGGCAGCTTTAACTATTAAGTCATCTCCTGCAGAATGACCATAATTATCATTTACGTATTTAACATTATTTAAATCTACTATAACTATTGCTTGTGGGAATACTTTGCAATCTTCCCATTCTGGTATTTTAGCATTTAAATAGTTCCTATTCTTTAGAGATGTCAACATATCTGTATATTTATGTCTATCAGTTATCTTAATCTTTTTAAGTTTATGTTTATACTTTAAGAATAAATAAATAAGTGTTATTAAAATAATTGGAGCAAATATAAGTATTAATATAATTATATAGGCATCTCTCATAGTACTAGTAGCTAGAAGTGATGCATGTAAGTTATTTAATCCACTATTACGATAGTTATAATAAGAGTTAGTATTAATAATATAATTAAATAGATCATAGAACTCTTTATTATTCTTTTTAACCATGAATTTATAATCATTCATCATAGTATCTTTATATAATAATTGATATTTAGAGAATTTATTATTTTGATAATGAGAATATACTTCATTATCTACTATTAATAATTTAGTATCAGATTTCTTTACTAAATCATGAATATTAGGATAAGTACTTATCTTAGTACGAGAGTTATTCTCAAAGTAATTGTATAAAGAATCTTCTTGTAACATAGCTACTTTTTGTCCTCTTAGACTTTCAAATGATGTTACTACATGATTATCTTTTTCTTTACCTAAGACGACATAATCTTCAATAAATGGAGATATAGTAGCTAAATACTTATTATTATTGTAGTTATAGTAGTCAAAGTAGATATCTACTTCTCCCCTATCTATAGCTTCTTTTAAGTCTTTTTTTGTTTTAAATTTCTTAATCTTAAAGTTGATACCTGATAAACGAGATGCCCTATCAATATACTCTCCTGCAATACCAGCCATCTTATTATTTACTTTAGCTTCATATGGCTCATTTTCAGCATAACCATATACATAGTTTTTAGATATTAAATTATCTAATGTTTTAGCAGATATATTATTGTTTTCTATATAATAGTTTAAATACTCTTTATTATATTCTTTAACGTATTTAGTTAATTTCCACTTCTTATAGTACTTACGTACTATTTCATTTAACTCATTATTATCTTTACTTAAAGTTAATACTACTTGTTTACTCATTTCAGTTAAGAAATAATTTATATGATACTTATTAGTTTCAATAGTATAGTTTAAATACATTATATTTGGAACTACTATCATATTAACTTCGCCTTTATCTAGAGCTGCATATACTTCAGCTATAGAATTATAAGTAGTATATGATAAATTAGATCCACTCTTTAAGTAATAACTAATATCTTTACTATCACTACTGAGAATACCTAAATTTAGATTTTTCATATCTTTTATATGGTTTATTCTTTGATAAGTCTTACCTATAACTACGTAGTAATCATCAAAAATCTTTAAATCATCTTTAGATAGATCTTTGTCTTTATCTAGAATTCTAATACGATAATCTTTGTTTTTAGGAGATGTTATTTTAGAATATGGTATTTCATTAAAATCTATACCAATATTATCTTCAAAGTCTTTAATAAAGTTAAAAAATACTCCTTTTCCATCTATTCCATATAATGGGTAATCATTAATAACTTCAAAATCATAGGCAGTATCTTTATTATCTTCTACCCATCTTTTTTCTTTGATAGTTAAAGTAGTAGTCTTATCTTCTTTATTATAATATCTATATACTAGTACGAAGACTGTGATAGCAATTATTAATGGTAAAAATATTATTAATCTTTTCTTCATAAATTATCTATCCTTCGTCCAAGAAAAGCCACTTTTATTATGATGAGCATAGCCAATTATTGGGAATGATTTATCATCACTCTTCTTACTGAAGAATATTTGTATATCATAAGCTTTTCTTTCTTTATCTGAGAAGATATTATAAGCTTTTTTAGCTAATTCTTTTGCTTTATCTCTACCAACATTTTTGTTTAAAACAACATTTATTTCAATGATACGTCCTTGTTCTCTTACAGATACGTCTTCAGCAGATGATGCGAATACATCTTCTACTTGAGATTCTCTATTTTCACTTATTTTTATGTCTTTTATTTTATCTAGTCTAGTTCCATATACTGCTTTATTCTCATTAGTATTTATTACTTTATTAAAATATAGGAAAACTATTAATACTAAGAAAAATATTATTATAGCAATTACAGTATTTTTATGCTTTTTAGCAAATTCCATATCATCACATCCTACTCTATAATTATACACTAAGTATAGTGCTTTTTCAATTTACAATTACTTGTCTAATTTATCTTTTAATATTGACATAGCAAGAGATGGATTAGCTCCTCCATGTGTTTCTTTCATGACTTGTCCCATTAAATATTTAATGGCTCTATCATGGCCTGCTTTATAGTCATTAACAGAAGATTCATTCTCTTTTAATATTTTATCTATAATAGAATTTAACTCAGTTGTATCAGTTATATTTTCTACTGAAGATGAGGAGATAATTTCTTTAATACTAGTAGTTTCTGTTAAAATTTGTTCTAGTAAATCTTTTAAGTTCTTACTAGTTAGTTCTTTACTTGATACAGCTTTTACTAAATCAATAAATCTCTCTTTAGTTAAAGTTGTATCAGAAATAGTCTTTTCATTCTTATTTAAGTATGCTTCAATATCTCCTAGTAATAAATTAGCTGCGATATTATGATCAATATCTTCATCTAATAGTTCATTAAAGTAATCAGATAACGATCTATTTAAAATTAATTTCTTGATATTTAAATCACTTACATTTGATTTCTTATATCTTTCTTTTCTCTCATCTGGAAGCATAGGAATAGTCTTTTTAACTTCTTCTATTCTTTCATCAGTTATTATAACTGTAGGAATATCTGGCTCTGGGAAATAACGATAGTCATTACCAGTTTCTTTTACTCTCATTAAAACAGTATCAGATATTTTATCATCGAAACGTCTAGTTTGTTCTCTAAATTCTTCGCCATTATCTAGCATCTTTTCTTGACGAATAGCTTCTTTTTCGAGAGCTAATTTTACATTAGAAATAGAACCAATATTCTTTACTTCTACTTTAGTACCTAATGGATCAGAAGTACTCTTTCTTAGAGAGATATTAGCATCAGCTCTCATAGAGCCTTCTTCCATCTTACAATCAGATACATCAGCATAGAATAATAATTCTTTTAATTTTTCTAGATATAATTTAGCTTCATTTGGAGTAGATATACATGGTTTAGTTACAATCTCTATTAGAGGTACTCCTGCTCTATTGAAGTCAAGAAGAGTCTTATCAGTTCTATGAGTAGATTTACAAGTATCTTCTTCAATATGCATTTCTTCTATGTATATTTTTTTCTTCTCTCCATCTTCTTCTATTTCTACATAACCATCATATCCTATTGGAGTTCTAGCTTGAGTAATTTGATAATTCTTTGGATTATCTGGATAGAAGTAATTCTTTCTATCGAAGAACATTTCTTTTCTAATTTTACAATTAAGAATAGTAGCGGCTTTTATACCTAGATTTATTACTTCTTCATTTAATGTTGGCAATGTACCTGGATAACCTAAATCTACTACATTAGTTAAAGAGTTAGCCATTTGTCCATAGCCATTACGTGATGTAGAAAAGATCTTTGATTTAGTTTTTAATTCTACATGGACTTCAATACCAATAGTTTTAATATACTTAGACATATTATCTACCTCCTTTCGGATTTAGATCTAAGTCTAATTTATTCTCTATAAAGCTAGCTAATCTGTACATTTCAGCTTCTTCAAACTTATCACCTATAATATGTAAGCCTATTGGCATTTTATCCTTAGAAAAGCCTACTGGTATGCTTAAACCAGGTAATCCAGCCATATTTACTGGTATTACTAAAACATCATCCATAAAGCTCTTAGATGGATCATCCATAGGATCAGATAAGTTATAGGCAGTAGTTGTCGTAGTTGGACCTATGATATAATCATAGTCTTTAAATACTTTAGCAAATTCTTTAGTCATATCATCTCTAATAGATAGAGCTTTATTATAATAAGTCTTAGCATTTTCTCCACTTAATAAGTAAGAACCTACCATTATTCTTCTTTTTACTTCTTTACCAAATCCTTCACGTCTTGTCTCTAAGTATAAATCATCATGATTCTTTGGATTTTCATAAGATAAGCCATATCTTATACCATCATATCTAGCTAAGTTAGAAGAGGCTTCTCCCATAGCAATAATCTGATATAGTGTTACAGCATTTTCTAAGTACTTCATATCGACATAGTCTACGATAGCACCATTTCCTTTTAACATATCAATAACTTCTTCTATCTTTTTTCTTATTTCGATATCGACAATGTCACTCATAAAGTAATTTGGTACAGCTATCTTTTTATCTTTTATGTCTTTACCAATAAATTTAGTATAGTCATCTACTTCTTTTGGAGAAGAAGTTAAGTCTTTATCATCATGACCACTAATAACATTTAAAAGTAGTGCATTATTTAAAACATTAGTAGTCATAGCACCTACTTGGTCTAATGATGAAGCAAAAGCTATTACTCCATAACGAGATACTCTACCATATGTTGGCTTCATACCAACTATTCCGGTATAAGCAGATGGTTGTCTAATAGAACCACCTGTATCAGTACCTAAAGCAAATGGTAAGTCACGAGATGAAATAGTAGTAGCACTTCCACCACTAGATCCGCCTGATATTTTATTATTGTTCCATGGATTTTTAGGAGCTCCAAAATAAGAAGTTCTTGAAGAGGAACCCATAGCAAATTCATCCATATTAGTTTTACCAATAATAATCATATGTTTTCCTTTTATCTTTTCTACAACAGTAGCATCATAGATAGGAATAAAATTATCTAGGATATGAGAGGCTGCGGTAGTTCTTAAATCTTTAGTTAAAATATTATCTTTTACAGCTATTGGTATACCAAATAAGATGTTATCTACTTCTTGTCCTTCTAATTCTTTAGCTTCATTTATAGCTTCTTCCTTATTTAGAGTAATATAAGCATTTAACTCTTTATTCTCTTCAATATTATTAAAAGCTTCTTCTACTAAATCTATTGGTTTAATAGTGCCTTCTTTTAATAGTTCATTTATTTCAATGATAGGTTTATCTAAATACTTCATTTAAGCACCTTCACTTTCACCAATTACTACTGGGACTGTTATATAGTTACCACTATGATGAGGAGCATTTTTTAATACTTCTTTAGCTTCTAACATATCTTTCTCTTCATCTTTTCTTAGAGTAGTATTATGATCCCAAGGAGCAATCATAATATCTTCATCATAGTCTTCTACTTCAGTAATCTTTTCTACGTCATCTAGTAATTGTTTTAACTCTACTTGGTACTTTTCTATTTCTTTTTCATCTACTTTAATTCTAGCTAAATTAGCTACATGTAGAACTTGTTCTTTAGTTAATTTTTCCTTCATAAAAACATCTCCTCGGACTGAATATATTATATCATATATTAGTATCTTTTAATAAAAAAAGAATAGTCAAACTATTCTTCTGTTACCTTTTCAGCAAAGCAATCTTCTATGAAGACAGTATTTGGAAGTTTCTTAGTCTTCATAGCAAATCCGGTAATAGTACCAATTAGTCTAGCATTATCACCTTTCTTAAGATCTTTTAGACTATCTTTTTCTGCCATAGAACAATCTAAGTCTATTATATATTTGCCACCTTCATCAGCAAATTCTAGAATCATTTTATTATTCTTTTCATCTATTTCTTTTACTTCACCAGTTACTCTAATAAATTGTTTATAGTAATTCTTTAAAGCAGCTTTAGCATCTTCTTCAAACTCTATAGCTAAATCAAAAATAACAATATTTCTTGGCTCAGTATAATACTTCATAGTCCATAGACCAATAGTCTTATCACGTCTACCTTGTTTTTGGTTATAGTCAATTACTTTATAGCCTAAACCTATATATGTCTTAGTTCCACCATCTTTATATTTCTTTACTGGTATAGCAAAGTATGGACCTTTATTATATTTAGATACGCATACTACATCGATAGCTATTAAGATAATAGCAAGTACTAGAAGTCCTAAAATAATATTTAAAATAATATTTGTCTTTTTACTAGGACTTTTCTTAGCTTTTTCTTCTTTTTGTACTTTTATATCTTTAATATCTTTTTCACTGTTTTCTATAGGTGTCAATAATGGAGTATCAGAGAAGTTCTTCTTTATCTCTTTATCCACTTCTTTTTGTAGTTTTTCTCTATCTTTTTTAGTTGTCTTTTTAGTAGTCTTTTTCTTAGGCATTTTGCTCACCTCGAACATACATATTATATCATTTTAGTGTTTATTTGTAAAGCTTATCGCGGAACTCATCTTCATCCCAAATAGGTATATTTAACTCAACTGCTTTATCATATTTACTACCTGGATTAGAGCCTACAATTACAGCAGCTGTATTTTTAGATACTGATGATGAGGCTTTTCCCCCTAGGTTTGCGATGGCATCTTCAGCTTCTTTCCTACTCATCTTCTCTAGAGTACCAGTTACAACAAATGTCTTGCCAGCAAATTCATCTTTTTCTTGTACTTCAGCTCCTAAATAATTCATATTTAGACCTAAATCTTTTAATTCTTCTATTAAAGCAATATGCTTAGGAATAGAAAAATACTCTAAAACACTTTTAGCTATTATATCTCCTATATCATCTATAGATATTAGGTCTTCATAGGAAGCAGAAATAAATTTATCCATAGTTTTAAAATTAGAAGCAAGAATTTTAGCATTTTTAGCTCCTACATGAGGAATACCTAAACCAAATATTAATCTTTCTAAAGAGTTCTTTTTACTATCTTCAATAGCTTCTACTAGATTATTAATTGATTTATCTCCATAACCTTCTAGTCTAGTTAATTCTTCAGTATGAGATTCTAGTCCATAGATATCAGCAATAGTTGCGACATATTTAAAGTTGTATAAGTCTTCCATGACACTATCGCCTAGTCCTGTAATATTCATAGCATCACGAGATGTGAAGTGTATTAATGACTCTATGTCTCTAGCTGGACATTTATCATTAGGACAGAAATAGTCTACTCCACCACGCTTTACTAACTTAGTACCACACATTGGACAAGTATCAATCATTTTAAACTCTTTTTCTGTTCCTTTTCTTCTCTCTTTTTTTGCTTCTACTACTTCAGGAATAACATCTCCAGCTTTTCTTATTGAGACAATATCTCCTATACGAAGATCTTTTTCTTTGACATAATCTTCATTATGAAGAGTTGCTCTTGAGATAGTTGATCCTTGTACAATAGTAGGATTTAAGACAGCATTTGGAGTTATTTGACCAGTTCTACCAACAGTAAAGATAATGTCTTTTAACTCAGTTAAAACTTCTTTAGCTGGGAATTTATAAGCTACACACCACTTTGGATATTTAGCAGTAGAACCTAAACGTCTTTGTTCTTCTACATTATTTACTTTTATAACAATACCATCTATATCATATGGAAGAGAATCTCTTATCTTAGTTTTTTCTTCAATATACTCTAATACTTCATTAATATTATTTACTAATCTATTGTTTGGATTAGTCTTAAAACCTAGATGAGTCATATAATCTAAAGCTTCCATATGAGTTGTAAAACCATAATCTAGTGGATTAGGTAAATGATAAATAAAATTATCTAATTTTCTTTTAGCAGCTACTTTAGAATCTAATTGTCTAATAGATCCAGCTGCAGCATTACGACAGTTTTGAAGTAATGGTTCACCATTTGCTTTTCTCTCTTTGTTAAGTTCCTCTAAAGTCTTTTTATTCATGAATATTTCACCACGTACTTCGATATCAACTGGTTCTGTTAACTTTAGAGGAATAACTTTAATAGTTTCAGCATTATGAGTAATATCTTCTCCTGTTACTCCATCCCCACGAGTAGCGGCTCTAACTAATTTACCTTTTTCATAAAGTAGAGAAACAGATAAACCATCTATTTTTAATTCACAAACATATTCTGGATGATAGCCTTCTTTCTTTATCTTACTGTCAAAATCTATTACTTCACTTTCAGAGAAAACATCAGCTATAGACATCATAGGTATTTTATGAGTTACTTTATCAAAGCCTTCTATTATCTTTCCACCAGCATGTTTTGTAGGTGAATCATCTCTTACCCACTCTGGATTAGCTTCTTCTATTTCAATTAATTCACGTAAATATTGATCATACTCTTGGTCAGTTATAGTTGGATTATCAAGTGTATGATAATTATAATCAGCTTCATTAATTATATCTATTAACTCATTCATCCTATCTTTCATATTTATACCTCTTCTCATTACTATGTTTAATTTTTATTAAATTATCTAACTTATTAGATATTTCGTCATATAAATTATCTTCTTCACCTAATTTATCTATTCCTCTAATGATCTCAATACTTTCATCTAAATTAGAATACTTTTCTATACCTTTAATGATTGAATATAAGTCACCTGTGAAATAAGCTTTCTGCATAGTATCATGTCCAATTAATTCTTCTATCTTTTTAGATAAGGCTTGCTCTTCACTATAGAAAGGACTACTATCACTAGTACTAAAATACTTAATAGTTAGATACTCAGTATATCCTTCATTTAGTCCATAACCAATATTATCTTTTAAAACATATGAGGCTATTTGACTAAAACCTGTATTATTATTTTTACTACAACTATTATGAGAGGCCATATGTAATAATTCATGACTTAGAGTATTAACCAACTCTTCTTCTTCATAATGATCTGGTAAACACATAGAGATATAATTACCTTCTTCATTGTAGTTTCCTATATATACAGATATATTGTCACAATTAACATATATATCCAAATTATTTAAATTGTTTACTAAAAAAGCTTTATTACACTCTGGAAAAGACATTGAATAAGTTATTAGAAATTTTAAGATGTATTGATTAAATTCTTTAAAACGCAATGGCTTTAATCTAATATCTTCTAACTCTTCAGCAGCTAAAGAATTACCTAAAGCTTTTCCCTCTAAAACTTTTAGTACTTTATCATTTTTTGTTATAGACATTCAACCACCCACTGCTCTTATTATATCATAAAACACTTTTCATAAATAAAAAAGTCTAAGATTACTTAGACTATTTATTCCATAAATTACTTGGATATTCTTTTTCTTTGACTAGTTTGTGGATAGCTTTTTTAACTTCTGGAGTATCTTCTTTGTATGTTACACCATGCCATACTCCTGTTGTAGGAATAGCATCAATAATAGCATAGCTTTCATGAGAAGCATCAAATAATACTTCTGGAATATATATTTCACAACCTTCTGGGTTATCTTTATTCTTCTCTAAAAATTCTTTAAATTCCTTTTCTATAAATGGAAAAAGTGTTGGTTCTAGAGCAAGTACATTCATATTAACTGGTGTATGAGTAGGAACTTCTTTTCTTTCTCCACCAGATAATGGCTCTGCATAGATCTTTCCATCTACTTCCTCTACTCTACTTTCAGCATAGCCCATTAACTTACCATCTTTTATGTCACAGACACCTCTTTTTACTGGCCCAGCAGCTAGAATAGTATTTTCAACATTATAAACAATCATTCCATAGTGATATGGCTTTTTACTACGTGAACATACCTCTAGGTAATCACTTGCTTCTTTGAAAGCATCATAACTATAAAAGTCATCTGCATTTATAACTAAAAATGGTTCATTTACTACATCTTTACAGCAAAGTACAGCATGGGCTGTGCCAAGTGGCTTTTCTCTATTTTTTAACTTATCATATTTATCTGGTACATTATCATTATTTTGGAAAACATATTCTGTTTTAATAAGTTTCTCTATTCTTTTACCTATAGTTTCTTTAAAATCCTTTAAATTCTCCTCTTTAATAATAAATACTACTTTGTTAAAGCCTGCTTTAATAGCATCATATATAGAATAATCTATTATGAATTCACCATTTGGTCCCATAGGTGTAATTTGTTTTAATCCTCCAAATCTACTACCCATACCAGCAGCTAATATAACTAAAGTTTTATCCATATTAAGGCCTCCTTATAGCTTTATATAAACACTTATTATGATAACTGTCAACTTTATATCTTAGATAACTTCTTATGATTTTTCATTAACTTTTTAATTCCATATGGATGTTTAAAGGCTACACTTACCAAAGTATTTGATACTTCTACAACTTTACCAGTACCAAATGTCTCATGATAAACTAAATCTCCTACTTGATAGTCTACTTCTTCTTTTCTGAAGACATCATTTGTATCTAGTTTTACTACTTTTTCTTTTTCTTCATTATTAATAACATTCAGTAGACTCTTATCTATTTCATTTATAAAACGACTTGTAGGATTTACTTGATTATTACCAAATAAAGTTCTCTGTCTAGCATTAACTAAATACAATAAATCTTTAGCTCGTGTTAAAGCTACATACATCAATCTTCTCTCTTCTTCTACTTCACCACTCTCCATTATGGAATTCATATGTGGGAATAATCCTTCTTCCATACCTATTACAAATACATATGGAAATTCTAATCCTTTAACAGAATGTATGGTCATTAAACTTACTCTATTCTTATCATCTTTATACTCTTCAACATCAGATATTAGGCTAATTTCAAGTAAGAAATCTTCTAGAGAAATATCTCCTTCTTCTTCTTCGAAAGTCTTTGTAATAGACTTAAATTCTTCTAAGTTTTCTAGTCTTATTTCTGACTCTAATGTTTTTTCAGCTTCTAATTCTTCTTTTAATCCACTCTCTATTAATACTCTATCTATTAATTCTGTAAGAGTTAAATCTTTTGCTTCTTCTTGTAGCTTTTCTATTAACTGTTTAAAGATTAATTCTTTACCTGAAGAGATAGCTTCAAACATAGAGACTTTTTCTTTATCAGCTTTTTCTGTTATATTTTGAATTGTCTTTAGACCTATACCTCTTTTTGGAGTATTAATTACTCTAAGTAGAGAAACATTATCTTTAGAATTATGTATTAGTCTTAAATAAGCTATTAAATTTTTAATCTCAGCACGGGAATAGAAGTAAAAACTACCTACTACTCTATATGGTAAATTTGCTTTTAACATAGCTTCTTCCATAGGACGTGATTGAGCATTAGTTCTATAAAGAACAGCTATATCTTCGTATTTAGCTCCATTATCTAATAATTCTTTAATAGATTTAACGACATATCCTGCTTCATCTTGTTCATTAAGAGCTTTATAGTAATTTATCTTTTCTCCTTCTCCACGAGATGTCCATAGTTTCTTATCTTTTCTTTCTTTATTATTCCTGATAACATCATTAGCTGCCTCTAGTATAGTAGTAGTAGAACGATAATTTTGTTCTAGAAGAATTATCTTAGCATTTGGATAATCTTTTTCAAAGTTTAGGATATTTTTATAATTAGCTCCTCTAAATGAGTATATACTTTGACAATCATCACCTACACAAGTAATATTTTCATACTTTTCACTAATTAATTTAGTTAAAATATATTGAGCTTCATTAGTATCTTGATATTCATCTATTAAGACGTATTTAAATAATTCTTGATATGCTTCTAAAACATCTTTGTGTTCTCTAAATAATTTTATTGGTAAAATTAAAAGATCATCAAAATCTACAGCATTATTTTTCTGTAGCTTTTCATCGTATAATTTATAAACTTTATATATTACTTCTTCATAGTCACTTACAGTATACTTTTTATATTGTTCAGGTGAAATAAGTTCATTTTTACAGCTACTTATCTGATTTCTTATAGCTTTAGGACTATAAGTCTTAGTATCTAAGTTTAAGTCTTTAATAATCTTTTTAACAACTGTTAAAGAATCATCTGCATCCATAATATTAAAGTTCTTATCATAGCCTAATCTATCATAATTTTCTCTTAGTATTCTTAAACCAAAACTATGAAAAGTAGATACTTGAAGTAATTTAGCTAAGTTGCCAATTAAAGAGAAACATCTATCTTTCATTTCTTTAGCTGCCTTATTAGTAAAAGTTATAGCTAAAATATTCTCTGGATGTACTCCATTCTCAATCAAATAAGCTATTTTAGTAGTTAATGTTTTAGTCTTACCAGCTCCAGCTCCAGCTATTATTAAAAGTGGTCCTTCATTATATAGAACCGCTTCTTTTTGTCTTTCATTTAATTCACTTAAATCCATATAGCACCTATTCTTCTGATGTATTTGTATAAGTTGTGGTTGTTTTTCCTGGCATATAGTAATACATTTTATTAGCTACTTTAGATATAGGCATTGATTGAATATAAATTTTTCCAGGTCCAGTTACAGTAGTATTGAAAAGACCTTCTCCACCAAAGAAAATATTTTTAACGCCTTTAATCATAGTAATATCCATACTACATGATCCTTCCATAGCAACTAAATAACCAGTATCAATAATTTTCTTTTCACCTTCAGCTAATTCATATTCAGTAACTGATCCATCAAATTCAAGAAAAACAGTTCCCTCACCTACGAATTTTTGCATGATAAATCCTTTTCCACCAAAAAGACCAGTTCCTATTTTCTTTTGGAAGAAAATAGACATAGAGATATTACCATAATCAGCTAAATAAGCACTATCTTGGGCAATTAGTGTTTCTCCTTCTTTTATTTCCATAGCTCCAATAGATCCTGGAAAACAACTAGCAAAAGCTATTTCACCATCTTCTTCAGCAGTATATTTATTACGCATTAATTTTTCAGCTGTGACAAACTTAGAGAAGAAAGTCTTAGCTCCTCCAGTATTAGTATCCATTTTAAAGGTATTATCCATCCAAGACATACCACCTGATTCACAATGAATAGTTTCACCTTTTTCTAATTTGCATCTGACAACTGGTAAATTACCACCTGTGATTTTATACTCCATAGTATTACCTCCACTCATATTAATTATAGTCTAAAAACTAGTAAAAAAAAAGTGTATTATCGTACACTTTTATACATTTCGTCTAATTTCATTAAACTACTCTGATCATCTATTATATCTTTTGTTTTTTCTTCTTTTTTCTCTTTTAATATTTTTAGTAATAGTACATAATCTTCTCTACTTAAGATATTATCTAAAGCTTTATTCTCAGCTAATTTTGTTTTTACTCTCTTGTCTACTTCTTCAGCTACTTTAGCATTTATTTCTTCTTCATCTAACTTTGGTGGTTCTGTTACTTTTAAGGCTATCTTTGGACTATCAACCTCAATAATATTATTAGGTATTTTCTTCTTAACAACTTTTTCTTTATCTTGTTTCTTTTCTTGATATCTTCTTATTGCATAATAAGTAATTAAGAATATAATCCATATCATAAAGATAATACTTGTAAGTTCTATTAAAGCATGAGCTTTATCATTCGCATATATAGAATGTTGACTATAAATATCTAGACCTCTATCAGAAATAACACCTATTAACAAGAAGAAGAGAAAAGATATAATACTATAAACAACTATATTAATATTACGTATTATTCTATTTATATCAAAATTAAATACACTTATAAAAGCAATTATATTTGATACTATAATGGCTGCGAAGTATATGGCTAAATTAGGAAAATAAACAGCTATAAAGAAATTATTTATCATATAATCAAAAAATTTAGCAATGTGTGTACTAAAAGTTACAAGTACGAAAACTATTATTACAACATAGGCAATAATATAAGTCTTTTTAGTAACATTAGCATTTCTTTTATTAGTAGTAATAAATAGATAAGCTACAATAGCAAGAAGTAAGAATATTACTATAGATAACTTGTTTTGAAGACACACTTTAAATAGCAAGTCTAATTCCTCACCTAGTGACATCCTTGTCATAACTTCACCCCCATTTATTTAATTATTCATTTTCTGTAGAAATTAATTCTGCAACATAGACAGTTTGTGTTTTACTATCATAATTAGTACAAGTAATTAATGTTAGGGTTGTCTTATCATAGTTCCTATAGATAGCAATTTTACCTGTCTTAGATTGTTTATAAATACTTGTAATAGAATATGTATATTTCTTTCCTTTGTATGAAACAATAGCATAGTCTCCTTTTCCTAACTTATATAAGTCATTAAAGAAAGCTTTCCATCCAGTACCAGAGTGACCAGCTATTATTAAATTACCTCTTTTAACATCAGGATAAGTAGATCCTTCTACTACATATATATTCTTTTCTACGTCATTTTCTGTTGATCTTCTATCAAGAAAACCTTTACGTAGATTAATTTTAGGTATTGTTAAATAACCTATAAAATCATTTGTAACTACATCTGATTCTTCTCCAGTTACAGCTTCACGTATTTTAGTATCTTCAGATTCAGTTATTATTTGTTTAGTCTCTTCATTTTTAGAAAAGAATTCTGTAGATACATAATCATAGGCTAGAACTTTCTTACTTTCAATGTAGTTGTAAGAAATAAAGAATCCACCTAGCATGATAATTAGTGCACCAATAATGGCAACTAAACTAGGTGAAATCTCGCGTTTATTTTTATTATAATTAAGCATATCTCTTAATGAAATTAAGTCCTACGATAGTAATGACAATACCTAATATAGTAAGAATAATTGTACTAGCAGTTGATGTATCTGGAACTACTACTTCTTTATAATTCTCTATTGTTATTTGATGAGTTAAGTGCTCACTATCGATAGTGAATTCAACTCCTGTTTCATTCTTCATATATCCTGCAGGTGCTTCTACTTCTTCTACAGTATATGTACCTGCTTCTAAATCTTTAATTACATGTGCTTCTGTTGTAGTAGTGAAACGTTCAATTTCAGTACCATTTGCATCTTTTACAACTAGAACAGCTCCAGCTAGTGGTGCATTTGTTTCTTTATCAACTTTTGTGATTGTTACAACACTTTCTTCAGCTTTATTATATAAGTTTATTGTAACATCTCTAACTTTATCATTTATAGTAAAGGTCTTTGTTGTTTCTGATTTCTTATATCCATCAGGTGCATTTACTTCTTCAATAGTATATGTACCATTTTGTAAGTTTTGAATTATATGAGTATCACTAGTAGAAACCCATGTAGTAATAGTTTTTCCACTAGCATCTTTCAAAGCTATTGTTGCTCCTGCTATATTTTGTTTAGTATCTTCATCTAATTTATTAACTCTAAGTACAGACTTGGAAATAGTTAATCCTAAATTAGATGCTTTAGAATTTGATTCTTTAACTAAACGTGCTACTTTTTGCATTGACTTATCTGTTGGATAATATCTATATGCTTGATAATAAGTTGCAGTTGTCTTAGCTGTTACTTTAACGTTTTCTTTCTTAGCTTCACTTAATGGTACTTTTACTCTAAATCCTTCTTTTGGTTTAAAAGTATTTTTAACATTACCATTTAAGTCAACAACTTTAGTACCAGCAGGTCCTGATACTGTTACTTTATAATTATCAGTAGCATTACCTTTAATTACTTCTGAAACATAATATCCATCTTTTAGAATCATTTCAGTACTCTTTGTTGTTAATTTAATATTAGCAGTTCTTCTTGGAGAACCAGCTTTTTTAGCTCCTCTTACTAATCTCTTAATATGATTAATCATAGTACCAGATTGACTCTTAAATTCTCTGCTTAAATTAGATGCACCTTTTGCATCATCTAAGTACCACCATACAGCAGTTTGTGTTATGTAATAGTCCTTAGTTCTATTACCAGTTATACTTTTTACTGGATAACCATTAGCTAAAATATATGAAACTCCATTGTCTGTTCTTCCATCTAGTTTAGCAGTTACATTTTGAGCAGTATTTGCATTTCTGTGTAGACAATATAAATACTCTCCGTTTGTCATTCTCTTAATGCTAAATTTTAGTCCATCAATATATCTTGGAACAGCTTTAGCATCAGCTAAATGAATAGTATTACTAACGGCTTTTACACCATAATTACCACCTATGAATACTAGTAAAGTTACGATGATAATAGATAATTTCTTGAATAATGATTTCATAATATTATTCCCCCTAACAAATGGCTATATTATACCATATACTTATCATTATTGCAAGTTTTTACTCGCTCTAAATATATAATACCACAAAATAAAAATAACTGTTAAATTTAACAGTTATTTTATAATAATTATTCTTTTCCAAAAGCTGTGAATGAAAGCATTAATCCACCACACATATTAGCTGAATGCTCATCATAACCATATTCACCAAAAGCAAACGTTGTGATGAATGGTACTCCTTTAGTTTCTCTAACCATAAGTTCATGTACTTCTTCTAACCTATCACCTATAGCTAACTTTCTTCCAGCACAGTGAATAAAAACATAAGCTACTGGATCATTATATAATTTATTCTTAACATCTTTTATCATATCAGTTGCTGAATCAATTAACTCATCAACAGTTGTCTCTAATTCCATAATAGCTGTTGACTCTACTACTTTATTACCTAATTTAATAGTATCATCTTTAATAGTTCTTGTTCCTTTATCATCTCCAAATACTGGATATCTAATAAGAGTAATATTACCTATTGGATCTTTTACTCCTAGTGGATGCATTACAGATGATTTTAAAAGATTACTTCCTTGTAGATCCTCTATATTTTTATTAGTCCACTCGGCATATTGTTTTAGAGCACCTTCACCATTTATTTCAACAAGTTCACGATTATCTTCTACTTTAGTAATAATACCAACATTGTTAGTCTCACGATAATCTCCTGTGAATGATGTTGCTATTTCATTATCAGTATAGAAGAAAGCTACAGCTACACCATCAGAAAAGACTTTATCATTACAAATTATTTTCCAATTACCACTCATATCGTCATCAGCAGCTGATCCTCCAAACATTGGAACTCTTCCTATAACATCTTGAATACCTTGAAGATATTCTTCCTCTTCTTTAGGAGAAGCAACCATGTAAAAATATGAAGGAGCACGAGTAGTTTTAGCATCACTTACAGCGTCTATAGCAACTTTTCTACCAATAGCTCTAGGATTTCTACCAGCTTCATGACAAGCCATACCAATAGTCATTTCATTATCATTTAATACTAACATACCAGCAAAGCTTTTTTCACCAGTCACAATTTTATCTGGAACAATCAAACCTCCACTACTAGTACAACCAATTAAAGGTACAGAAGTCTTTGTTCTAATACCTCTTATTACTTCCTTAATATCATCTTGGCATGACGTAAATAAAAAACCTAACTTCTGTTCATTTAATTCATTAGTAGCCATCTGTGCTGTTTCTACACCGGATTCATAATAATCTATATTAGTACTATAACCAACTTGTGATTTCAACATACTATCCAACCTTCTTTTCTACTTTAATCGATTTTATTATAACATTTTTTTATAAAAAAAATAAGTATAAAACTTATTTTAATTCATCTTGTGATACAGAGTTTAATCGCAAATCAGCTATTCTTCCTTTTTTATAGGCATAATAAGCTGCAGCTCCTATCATTGTAGCATTATCTGTACAATATTCCATTGGAGGAATAGATAAGTCTACTTTTAATTTATCACATAAACTTGTCATTTTTTCTCTTAAACCTAAGTTAGCAGCAACTCCACCAGCTACAATAACTGTTTTTATATCATAGTCTTCTATTGCTTTTTCTACTTTATTTATAATTGATGAAGTGGCGACTTCTTGAAATGAAGCAGCAAGATCTTCTTTATTTAATTCTACTCCTCTTTGCTTTTCGTTGTGAGCTAAATTAATAACAGCACTCTTTAGACCACTAAAAGAAAAATTATAACTATCGTCTTTCATTGGAACAGGTAATTTATATGTTACTTTTCCAATATGGGCTAATTTGTCTACTTTAGGTCCACCTGGATATTCTAATCCTATAACACGGGCTACTTTATCGTAACACTCTCCAATAGCATCATCTAAAGTACCACCTAATTTTTTAAAGTTATAATGCTCTGTCATTAAATCAAGTTCGGTATGACCACCACTTACGACAACAGCAAGTAATGGGAATTTCATTTCTTTTACTAAGTTATTAGCATAGATATGTCCAGCTATATGATGAACAGGTATTAAAGGCTTATTGTATATGAAAGCAAGTGTCTTAGCAGCTTCTAGGCCAACTAAAAGTGATCCAATTAAACCTGGACCGTACGTTATACCTATAGCATCCACTTCATCCATAGTCATATGAGCCTTTTCTAAACATTCTTCTAAAACTATAGTTATATTCTTAATATGGTTACGACTAGCTATTTCAGGAACTACTCCACCATATAATTTATGAATATCTATTTGTGATGAAATAACAGTAGCTATCTCTTCATGTCCATCTTTAACGATAGATGCACTTGTCTCATCACAACTACTTTCAATAGCTAAAATGTACATATCATCACCTCTATTCATACTTTCTATACATTAATATGCCATCTATACCTTCATAATAACCATTTCTTACTGATACTTTTTTAAAATTATTTTTTTCATATAATTTGATGGCATAAGTATTATTTTCTCTTACTTCTAAACTTATATCTTTCTTATTATTAGAAATTAAATACTCTAAGAGCATATTACCTTTTCCTTGATTTCTATACTTTTCTTTTACTTCAAATTGATTGATTTCTATTCTATCATAAATATCACTATAATATAAATAACCAATTAATTCATCATTCTCAATAAATATTAAAAATTTAGCGAAAGGATTACTAGCAAATTCTTTTTTTAAGTATTCTAAAGATAAAAAATCATCATTTAAATCTTCATAATTTTCTTTAGTTATTAATTTAATCATTCATTTATTCTCTCTTCAGCAGCAGTTAGTTTAAGATAATCTGGATTAGCTGCATGTGGATTAATACTTTCTTTATCTTTTAAATGCTCTACTATTTTTAAAATATTTGGTTTATACCTATTAACATCTGTTATATCAGTAAAATTATCATTCGATATTACTTCATAATCAGATAAATCTTTTAATTTTTCGATTATTTTGTCTCTTTCTATATGTTGTGGTTTTAAAATTTCTTCGTAGTTTTCATCATATATAGCAGTATAGACAAAATCTCTTCTAGCATCTAACATTGGTACATGAATTTTATTATTATCACTAGATATAGCCATTGCGAGTAATGAAGATGCGGTTGTGATTGGAATCTCTTTTGCCCAAGCATATACTTTTGCGATAGTTAATCCTATTCTGATACCTGTGAATGATCCTGGACCATTTATGACAATTATTTTATCCACATCATCTGGGGATAAGTTAGCTTCTTTAAACATTTCAGCTATTTCGTATATAGCATCTTTAGACAAATTTTCTCTTAATTCTTTTTGTCTTTCCGCAAGAAGATTATCATCTTCTACTAATCCTGCATATAAAAAAGGTGAAGATGTATCTATATATAAATATCTCATAGTACAGCCTCACATAATTCTTCATATTTCTTTCCGTGTGGAGTTATAGTAATAACTCTTTTATCTTCATCATCTTCGGAACTCTTAAACCAAATATCTAATCTATTCTTTGGCAGATACTGTTCAATTGTATCAGCCCATTCAATAATAGTTATACCTTTCTTAGTAAAGTATTCTTCTATTTCTAAGTCTCCTAGATTTCCATCTAGTCTGTAGACATCCATATGATATAGTGGCATGTCTCCAGTAGTGTACTCTTTAATAATATTGAATGTTGGCGATGTTAAATCATCAGTTATTTCCATCGCTTGAGCAAATCCTTTTGTGAAAACTGTTTTTCCTGTACCTAGGTCTCCTGATAAGCAAATTACCATATTAGGAAACTTTTCTGATTCAATATTTTGAGCTAGTTCTATAGTTTCTTGCTCTGAATAAGTTGTAATTTTGTAATCCATTTCCATCACCTAATTTTATTATAGCAGAAAAAAACTGTTATACAAACTTTTTAATGGTTTTTAAACAGTTTTACATTATTTGTTTTCTATATAGTTCTTGTAAAAATAATAATGTCCTTTATGTTTTTTAAACACTGTATATATTTTTTCTGCTTTATCTATATATTTATCTATATTGACTGAAAAGTAGTGCTGTACTGGTACAGATACTTCATCTATCACATTAGTACAAATTCTATCAGAGCAAATTTTTACAATCCAACTATCTTCTTTTCTTTCTTTTCCTAGTGAATAAATATGTCTTGATTCTACCAATAAATAGTCATTATATTCTTTAATACTAACTATCTTATTAGGAAATGGTTTTAATATAGGTGCAGCATATGTTCCTTCATAATCTCCAAATTCAAATACATAACTATTATCAGTCACTTCTTTCAATGATGCATGCCTATATTTTTGACTAGTATTTTCCATATCTCCTTCACTTACAATAATATCTTCATCATTTTTATCTAGTGCTATTTTTATTTTTGACGTGCAAAATAAATTCTTTATTTGTTTATTAATAGTTTCTTTTTTTATACTTCCAATTATTGAATTTTCTTCTGTCTTAATTTCTGTAATATCATTATCGTGAATATCATAAGTAATTGCTTTAAAAATATCATTTTTGTTTATTATTTCTTTAATAGAGTTAATACTAGACCAGTGTATTAATGACATTAATGCTTGGTATTTTGAATTTATTTCTTGATTGTTAATATCAAACTCTGTTGAATCTTCTTTAAGTAGATTATCAACGAACTCTTTAACATCAGTACTATCAAATTCTATTTCTTCAATAACATTAGTTGGTGTAGGATCCACTTTTTCTTTTTCTTTTTTAGAATTATTCTCCGTTTTAGAAAAAGATTTAATACATACAAATACTATAATTAATAATAGAATGATTACTAATGCTATTATTATTTTTTTATTTTTCATATTATCACCACTATTAATATAATAAAAAAAATCTATTAAGTAAACTATTAATAGATTTTTATGTTCTATATAAAAATAAATTATTGCATAAAAAAATCTCGGCAACTTCTTATCTTAGCATACACTATTGTCAGCGTTTAGTGGCTTAACTTCTGTGTTCGGGATGGGAACAGGTGTGACCCACTAGCTATTGTCACCGAGAAAAAACTATTAATATAGTTCTCTGAAAACTTAGATACTGTGTTCATCAAATTAAATATATGATTAAATCCTCGATCTATTAGTACTGGTCAACTCAAAATGTCACCATTCTTCCATC
>CAZALI010000003.1:0-102233 GCA_964486215.1 uncultured Muribaculaceae bacterium | reverse complement strand
TAGATAATATGGGTAGTGAAGAACTTGCAGATAATATATTTAGAATTGCTCAGACAGATGCTAAATTAAAAAGAGATAATGTCGATAACGAATATACTGCAAATGCTATCCATTATGAAGTAGGTAAGGAAGTAAGAAATAGTATTAAAAGACTTGGAGGAACAATGCCAGAAGATTTACAGACACCAGATAAAAGTTTAAAAGAATTGGAAAAAGAGAATAAGAAACTAAAAGAATAGAAAGGAGGATGATATAATAATTATAGGAAGTGATAATATGGACTTTGATTTAAAAATTAAAAATAATAATTTAACAATATATTGTTCAAATGGGTTAGAAAACTTTTCTAATGAATTTATAAATTATTATAATGAAAATATTGAGAAAATTAAAGAAGAATTATCAATTGATCAAGATACTAAAATAATAGTGGCACTAACTGATGATGAAGCACAAGCTGGTTTTGTATATGGAAAATCATCATTTTCTGGTTTCTTTAATGATACTGGAGCTTTTGCATATATTAATTTAAATGGAAACAAAACAAAAGAATATATGTTTAAGGGATTAATACACGAATTAGTTCATCATTTGTATAAATATTATGTATATGGGAAAGATAATGAAAGAATTACATGGGTTGATGAAGGACTTGCACAATTTTTTTCGGGACAAAAAGATGATTTAAAAGATGATAAAACATATAAAACTTTTTTAGAAGAAAATTTAGAATACAGTACTAATATTGATTTAAATAAATTAAATCATAATGACAGAAGTTTCGGAAATAAAAATGGTTATAATTTATCTTATATAGCAATTAGGTATTTATACGAAACATATAATCACGAAGAATTTATTAATATAATTAAAAGTAAAGAAAAACTTTTAGAAATCGGAAATACAATATTAGAACGCATAAAAGAGAATAAGAATACTAATAAGACTATTTAGGAATCGTTACGATTCCTTTTTTCTTTGATTAAAATTCATATGTACTAACTACTCAATACCAGTTGGAAAGAAAAACAGATATGGTCATCCAAATAAAGAAGTATTAAATAATCTGGATAATTCAAAAATATATAGAACAGATGAAGATGGAAGTATAATGTTTAAAATTAAGAATAATAAATTAGAAATTGAAACTTGTAGTCCATAGGAAAAATTGCACCCAGTGAGTGCAAAATTATGAGAGGAGTAGATATGATAGAAGAAATAGATAAAACATATGAACAAATAGAAAATAAGATATTAAATCATGAAATATATCAAAATGTAAAAGATTATTCAAAAACAAAGGAAAAAATTAAAACATATTTGGAAGTTGGAGAACTACTTAAAAATGGTAGATACTAAATATGGGAAAACGTAATAAAAGATTATTCTAAAAGATTAACAAAGAAATTTGGTAAAAAATATACACCATCATTATTATATAAAATCAAACAATTTTATAACATAATTGAAAAAGCCCCGACATTGTCGGGAAAATTAACATGGAGTCATTGGTATGAAATGTTCAGTGATGATGGTGAAGAAAAGAATCAAGGCTTAGATTCAAAAACAAAGTAGAGACTATAAATATATAACTTTTTAATATTAATACATACGAATAAATGCTACAATAAATTTATGCATCTGAGTTAATATATGTATAATTAAATTAAGAACGTGAATAATATATTAAAAGAAAGGAAAAGTAAAATGGATTTAGATTTGATGAATATTGATGGCTTAGTAACAGTAGCTAAAAAGCCAGGAGTTAAAAATTGTGTTAGAGTAAGTGGAGTAGATGATATTCCTGATTACCTAAAAGATTCAATAACTGTTGAAGGAGATAATTTAATATTAGATTGTCTAGAGGGAAAGGAAACTGTTCCAATTGGATCAGTAATAGCTTTTGAAAAATTAGATAATGGTAAAATGAATGTTTGGAATAAAGCTAATTGGCGTGAAACTACTAAGGAAGTAGATGGCGTTTTTTATGACATACCAAAGCCATATAAAGCTTTTCCAGTAACGGATGAATTACCACCAACTATAGTAGAAAAATTTGGTGATAAGTTAAAACAAGCAGAAGATGGAACCTATGAACTTACCACTAGTTGGGGAGTTGTAAGTTGTAAACCTAATAATGGTTATTTAATGATTTACGGTGAACATGATGATGGAAGCCTATCAGCTAACTTCTTAACAAAAGGAACACCATCATTTGAAGAATATTATATTTCTAATGCTGATGGAGAATTAAAAGAATCATTAAAAGACTACGACCAACGTTTACATGAAGATCCTGCTAAAGATAGAACTTTATAATTAAAACTACATATTAATGTAGTTTTTTTATAATTTGATTGTTAATAAAAATATGGCTTGTTATAATTAAGATGAAGGTGATTATATGGCATCAACAATGATACACATGGCTGTAGCTAACGAAGTAAATAAAAAAATACATAGAAATTTAGATAAATTATTATTAGGTTCAATCGCACCAGATATATCAAAACAGATAGGTGAGACTAAAAAGAAAAGTCATTTCTTAGAAGAAGATCATTCTAATATTCCTCAGATAGATAAGTTTTTAGATAAATACAAAGATAACTTAAATGACGATTTTGTAATGGGTTACTTTATTCATTTATATACTGACTATTTATGGTATAAGTATTTTATGACTGAAATATATGATCATAAAGATCATATTATTAAAAAGATGGATGGTACTTATGTTAAATGTAGTGGACGTATGTTGTCACTTTATATTTATAATGATTATACTGATATGAATATTAAACTATTAAAAGAATATGATCTTGATTTGCATATTTTCTATAATGATATTCCTCCACTAGATAATATTATTAAAGAAATTCCTATGAAAAAACTAAATATAATTGTAGATAATGCATCTATTATAATAGAAAAGTCTAAGGAACATAAAACATTAATCTTTAATATAGATCAAATAAAAAAGTTTATTGATACTAGTACAGAGTTAACTATCTCTAAATTAGTTGAAATACTATCTAAATGATAGTATTTTATTAATAAAATATTATAATTATATGGACAATTGTTAGATATTTAGATACAATTAATTATGGTGGTGGTCGAATGGAAAAAGTACAAAGTAAAATAGATAAAGTAAATAAGACCACATTAAAACAATCTTTTATGAATGCTTGTGCAGATAAAGATTTCAAAGAGTTTGTAAAGACTTTAAATCTAAAAGAAGACAAGCTAATGAATTATACATCAACTCTACAGGATGCTTTAGAAGAGTACAAAAATTGTGCTACTTGTAAAGCTTTTTCTAGTTGTAAAAATAAAGTTACTGGTTATAGATATACTCCAGAAGTAAATAATTCTATTATTACTTTTAACTATGTAGCTTGTTCAAAGAAAATAAAACAAGATGAAAAAGAAGCTTATCAAAAAAACATTTCTTTATATGAAATGCCTAGTGAAATAAAATTAGCTTCTCTAAAAGATGTTTATAAAGATGATAACTTAAGACTACCAATACTAAAATACTTTAAAGAATTTATGAGTAATTATAATAAAGATGATAAACCAAAAGGTATGTACTTATATGGTTCATTTGGATCAGGAAAAACATATTTAATAGCTGCTTTCTTTAATGAAATGGCTAAAAAAGGTATAAATAGTGCTTTAATTTATTATCCAGAATTTTTACGTAGTCTTAAAGCATCATTCACAACTGATTATAATGATAGATTTAATTATATTAAGAAATCACCATTATTATTATTAGATGATATAGGAGCAGAAAATCCAAGTAATTGGTCTAGAGATGAAGTATTAGGTCCAATTCTTCAATATCGTATGGAAGAACATTTACCTACGTTCTTTACTTCTAATCTAACATTGAATGATTTAGAAAAATTTTTAGCTATCACAACTAATAGTGTTGATAAACTAAAAGCAAGAAGAATAATAGAGAGGATTAAACAATTAACAGTACAACAAGAATTAGTAAGTAAGAATAGAAGAGATTAATAAGCTATTATCTAGATAGAGAGGATTCCTAAATGAAGAAATATGAAAAAGCCATAATTGATTCAATTGACAGAAACAAGCGCTTAACACGCTTTGCTTTTACTTCATATTTAGAAGAGGCTAGTAAAAATACTAAAAGTCTAACTAGTCTTATTCAGAAAATCTTCAAGTATATTGACAAAAACTTATGTGAATATACTGGTATAGAATCTATTTCTAATCTAGATATAGCTTTTTCTTATCTAAAAGAAATACAATTAAACTCCGATTATAATAGAGATTTATTTATTAGAAAATTAACTAGATTAGACGAAAGTATAGATAGAGTATCTATTGAGAATAAAGATAAATTTGTAAATAAGAAATTTGCTTTAAAAGAATTAGAAAGAATAAGAAAACAAATTCCTGAATTAGAAAATCTATTAGATGAAGATGTTAATGAATACGTTATAATTAAATATATTATTAATAAGAGATTATACTTTTCTTCCCTAGATAAAGCTTTTAAAAAATCTCCAGACTTAGTTAATGTCAGAGATAAGAATAATATTAGTTTATACCAAAATGTATTACGTAAATGTATTGATAGTATATATGATTATAACGAAGATGATATTTTATACTACTCTACAGTAGAATCTTTAATAAAAAGTCAATCTAATTTTAAATTGACTAGTCAAGATATTAATAATTGTATGAATGAAATATATCTAGCTATAGATAGAATAAACATTAGTAAAAGTAAGAATAGGAAAGAAAGAAAAGCTCAAATTAACATTCTAAATTCTCTAAAAGAAAATCTATTAGGAGAAAATTACACTAGTCATGATGCAGAACATATTGCTTCTAAATATCATATTAGTCTATCTTTCCCAGAAGAATTATCAGAATTATATGATTTAGATATTACTCTTGATCCTGAAGAGAGAATAATAAATACAGGATATTTTATTACTATAGATAATGGCGCTTTTATTATAGATGATGCTATGAGTTGTAAAAGATTATCTAATGGTAATTATTTACTAGGTGTTCATATTGCTGATCCACTGGGTTATTTTAAATATGATTCTCCAGTAATAGAAGAAGCAATTAATAGAGAAAAAAATATCTATGTACATAGACAAATTAATGTAGGAGATAATGTTACTAAAACTATACCTATATTTGATTTTGATTTTTCTACGACAACTGCTTCTCTAGTCAGTAATACTCCAAAGTATACAAGAAGTCACTTCTATGAAATAAATAAAGAAGATGGTATCGTAAATGAATTTCATCCACGTACTATCACAACTATAAATAGAAATTGTAGTGATGATGAAATAGAAAAGGTTTTACTACATGGAAGCAAAGATCAAGAACTTTTAGATACAGTATCTAATTTAAGAGATGTTGCTACTATACTTAATGATATATATCCTCATAGTAATTTAAATAATGAGATATCTGATAATATAGGTAATAAAAAAGATTCATATACATTTAAGATGGTTCAATTAATGTCTGTCTTAGTAGGAAATACAATAGCTAATAAATTCTATGAAAATAATTATCCATGTCTATATAGAGTACACTATGAAAATGAACAAGATAATCAAAAATTATTAGAAGTTATAAATGAATTAAAGACTAAATCTAGTAATTGTAAAATAGATCAATTATATGAATTAATGGAAGATATGCATCCAAGAGGATCATATGATTTATCTGGTCCTAATATGGGACTAGCTCTAGATCATTATTGTCATATAACATCACCACTTCGTAGAGGACCAGATATTATTATGGAACATGCATTTGAAGTATGTTTTGATAAAGATCCAACCGACGAAGAATTAATTGCGTTAGAAGATGAATTAAAACTACGTCGTGATACAGCTAATACCAAGGAAAATCAAATAGCTTTGTTTAAAGAAGAAGTATCACGTTCTCTAGTACGTAAAAAGCATTAATAAAAGATAAGTTTAACTTATCTTTTTTTGACAAAGTTTTTCTATAGTAGTAAAATAAAGAAGTTTTTTGGGGGAGTAGTATGATTAATGATACTAAAAAGAAAATACTGATAACTACTTCAGTGTTAATATTATTCATATCAATAGGTCTAAATCTATACTATACTATGTCTCAAGATAATAGTTTAGATTTTGAATACATTAATACTAAAGATATAGCTATGTCTAAAGTTACTAATAAGAATAATAGTATAGCTTTTTTAAGTCTATTAAATATTGAAGATATGGGACCATTACAGGAAGTAAATTTACCTAAAAAGCAAGTAAAAAAAGCTCAACCAAAGAGGATATGGTATTTACCTACAGAATTTGGTGAAATAACTCAATATCCATCTTACGGACATGTGGCTTACGATATAACCTCTCCTAGAGGCATTTATGAAAATGTTTTTCCTGTTGCAAATGGTGTAATTTCTAGTATCTATAGAGATAGTGCAGGAGCAAACATAGTCACTATAAGACATAATATAAATGGTACTATTTATACTTCCCAGTATGTACATTTATCTGCCTATGCTAGAGGACTATATGTAGGAAAGCCTGTTACTATAAATGATTGTATTGGTCGTATGGGAGCAACTGGTGTTGCCACTGGAGTACACTTACATATTGCTTTATTAGATAATTGTGACTTAGGTAAAAATAGTAATTGTGCTGATTTGGGTTCATTTTTTACTCATGCTAATAATAGAGCTATGGCTGGCTACAAAGGTTTAGGATCAGTAATGAATGTACCAAGTAGTTGGACTACAAGATAAATGATATTTACAAACTTTAAAAAAAATGCTAAAATCAAGTTAAATACAGAGACAGAGGACATGATATAAATAATTATTTTTAAGAGAGTTCATGGTTGGTGCGAATGAATAAAAAAGTATTTATATTACTACCTCTAGAGTAGAATAATTAAAAGTTATTCCGGCTATGCCGTTATTTAAATTAAGTAAAATAAAGGATGGTACCGTGACCTCACTCCTATACATAGTATGGGAGTTTTTTTATAGGAGAAAATATGATAGATGAACAAGAAATAAAGAAAAGACTAGCTAGAAAAAAGTATAATATCTTAATTTCAACTTCGCCTAGTGAAAAGAAAAGGCTGAAGGAAGAAGAAGCTATTATTAAGAAAGAGTTATTACAAGCTAAATTACAAAATACATATGAAAGGATGGCGAACAGAACAAATGATAAACATAAAGGAAAATGAAAAACTAAGTATTTTAAATCACTCATGTGCTCACTTACTAGCTCAAGCAGTAAAGCACTTATATCCAGAAGCTAAATTTTGGGTAGGACCAGTAATAGAAGAAGGATTCTATTATGATATTGATTTAGGAGATAAAGTTCTAACAGAAGAAGATCTACCAGTAATCGAAAAAGAAATGAAGAAATGTGCTAAAGATAATAAGCGTATTGTTAGAACTGAGATTACTAAGAAAGAGGCTCTAAAGCAATTTAAAGATGATCCATACAAAGTAGATTTAATAGAGAGAATGGATGAAAAAGAAAATGTTATCTCTATGTACACTCAAGGAGATTTCACAGACTTATGTCGTGGACCACATGTAGAATCAACTAAACTATTAAAGAACTTTAAGTTATTGAAAGTTAGTGGTGCATATTGGAAAGGTGACTCTAAAAACAAGATGCTTCAGAGAATATATGGTATTTGTTTTGAAAATGAAGAAGACTTAGAAGCACATCTCGTAGAACTAGCTGAAGCTAAAGAAAGAGATCACAGAAAGATTGGAAAAGATTTAGGCATATTCATGTTAAGCGACTTAGTAGGTAGAGGCCTACCTCTATGGTTACCTAATGGTTATACATTGTGGAGAATTATTCAGAATTATATTACTGACAAAGAAGTAGAACATGGTTATCTTCATGTTCATACACCAGACCTAGGTTCAGTAGAACTATATAAGACTAGTGGTCACTGGGAACACTATAAAGATGATATGTTCCCAGCTATGGAACTAGATAATGAAGCGTATGTATTAAGACCAATGAACTGTCCACATCATATGGTTGTATATGGAAATGACCTACATTCATATAGAGATTTGCCAATCAAGATAGCTGAAATAGCTAATGACTTTAGATATGAGGCAGCAGGAGCAGTTAAAGGTATTGAAAGAGCTAGAAGCTTTACGCAAAATGATTCACATATCTTCTGTAGACCAGATCAAATAGAGAGTGAATTTAAAGATGTTTTAAATCTAATTATAGAAGTATATAAAGACTTTAATATTGATATTACTAAACATAAATTTAGACTATCTCTAAGAGATAAAGAAAATACTGAAAAGTACTTTGATGATGATGAGATGTGGAATACAGCTGAAAGTTCTCTTCGTAAAGTACTAGATGACTTAAAAGTAGATTATGAAGAAGGTATAGGGGAAGCTGCTTTCTATGGACCTAAGCTAGATATCTTAATTAAACCAGCTATCGGTAATGAAGTAGCAATCCCAACTATTCAGTTAGATTTCTTACTTCCAAGAAGATTTGAACTAACTTATATTGATGAAGATGGTTCTAAAAAGACTCCAGTAGTAATCCATAGAGCTATTCTAGGTTCCCTTGATAGATTTATAGCTTTCTATCTAGAAGAGACAAAAGGAGTATTGCCATTATGGCTAGCTCCAACTCAAATGGTTATTATGCCAGTAAATACTGAATTTCAAGGAGATTATGCTAAAGAAGTATATGACATGTTAAAGAAAGAAAAACTTCGTGTTGAATTAGATGATAGAAATGAAAAACTAGGTTATCGTCTAAGAGAGTCTCAAACTAGAAAGATACCATATACTTTGATATTAGGAGATAAAGAGAAAGAAGATAAAACAATTAGTTTCAGATTATTTGGATCAAAAGAAACAACTACTTTATCTCAAAAAGATTTCTTAAAAGAAATAGACAAAGTAATAAAAGAAAAGAAATAGACTACGCAAGTAGTCTTTTTTTGTCAATTTTTTTGTAAATAATAAAAAAAGTATTAATAACTTATTTACATAAATCTCTATTTTAGGTATATTAGAATCAAGTAGTGGAGAATAGTGGTAAAAAGTGGGGGATAACTATGTTCATGGGAGAATATCATCATTCACTTGATGAGAAGAAAAGATTAATTATACCAGCTAAGTTTAGAGAAGAACTTGGTAATGAATTTGTTATTACTAGAGGATTAGAAAATTGTCTTTTCGTTTACTCTAAAGTTAATTGGGATAAAATAACTTCTGAACTTAGTAGCCTACCTTTTACTAAGAAAAATGCACGTAGTTTTAACAGGTTTTTCTTATCTGGAGCCACTACAGCGGAACTAGACAAAAGCGGACGTGTTCTTATTACCTCCCCACAAATCTCTTATGCTGATTTAGATAAAGAATGTATCATAATTGGTGTAGGAGATAGGTTAGAAATATGGTCCGAAGACAACTGGAAGAATTTTTATGATTCTACTAGTTCCGAAATGTCAGACATAGCTGAGAATTTATTTAACGGAAGTGACAATAATGAGTGAAAAGCACGTAAGTGTTCTACTAGATGAAGCTATAAAAGCTCTTAATGTCAAAGAAAATGGTATCTATGTAGATGCTACACTTGGCTATGGAGGTCATTCATCTCAGATTTTAAAAAAAGTAAAAACGGGGTACCTATTCGCCTTTGATCAAGATAGTGAAGCAATTCGGCATAGTACCAGTAGATTATCATCTATTGGTACTAACTTCACTATCATCAAAAGTAATTTTAAGTATCTAAAAGAAGAATTAGAGAAAAGAAATATTAATAAAGTAGATGGAATATTATTTGATCTAGGAGTATCTTCTCCTGAATTAGACGAAGAAGATAGAGGTTTTTCTTTTCACAAAGATGCACCTCTAGATATGCGTATGAATCAGGAACAAAAATTAACCGCAGCTGATGTCGTAAATAAGTATTCTGAAGAAGATTTAGTAAATATATTTTATAAATATGGAGAAGATAAATATTCAAGAAATATAGCTAGAAAGATTTGTGAGTATAGGAAAGAAAAAGAAATAGAGACGACACTAGAACTAGTAGACATAATAAAGAGTGCTGTTCCTATGAAAGAAAGATTAAAAAAACATCCTGCTCGTCAAATATTCCAAGCTATTAGAATAGAAGTAAATGATGAATTAAATGTCTTAGATATTGCGATTAAAAAAGCCTTAGAACTATTAAATGTAGGTGGCCGAGTAGTCGTAATAACATTCCATTCTCTAGAAGATAGATTAATAAAGAAATATTTTAAAGAAATGACTGAGGTAGATGAAAAGATAAAAGGCTTGCCTAATATAGATTCATCTCTCTTACCAGATTATGTTCTAGTAAATAGAAAACCAGTTATTCCTACAGATGAAGAAATAGAGAATAATAATAGATCTCGTAGTGCTAAAATGCGCGTAATAGAAAGAATTAAATAGAAAGGTGATACTATGAAGAAAAAGAATAAAAAGAAGAATATTCGTAAGCTGATGGTACTAGTCGCATTATTTGTAGTATCATACGCTATACTAAGAGTTTTCTTAATTTCAACTTTATCCAAAGTAAATTATGATGTAGAAAAGGAAAAGAAAGAAATAGCTACACAAGAAAAAACAAACGAATCTCTATCAATGGCTATCAATGAACTTGCTTCCCTAACTAAGATAGAAGAGGTTGCTAAACAACAAGGACTTAGTTATAATAATAGTAATATTAAGACAGTCCAAGATTAAATAGGAAGTGACATATAAAATGAAAAAGAGAAAGAAAAATAATATTAGATATTCTAAACTAGTTATTTTATCTGCTCTTTTTTTGTTTGGTTTAATTATCTTTAGGGTATCTTATTTAGCTTTATCAGAAGAAATAGATGGAAAAGACTTGAAGAAATTAGCTGCTTCTCGTACTAGTAAAACAGATATAACTTATGCCATAAGAGGTAATATTTATTCTAGAAATGGTGATTTATTAGCTCAAAATGTTACTTCATATAAATTAATTGCTTATTTAGATCCTAAGAGAACAACCAATAAAAAGAAACCACAACATGTTATAGATAAAGAAAAAACAGCTACTTTAATTGGACCAATCATTGGTTATAGTAAAGATGAAATGTTAAAGTACTTAAATAAGACTAATGTATATCAAACAGAATTTGGTATAAAAGGTAAGAACCTAAATGAAGTTACTAAGAATAAAATAGCTGATTTAAACTTACCTGGAATAGATTTTATAGAATCGTATCGTAGATATTATCCAAAAGGAGACTTTGCTTCATATACTATTGGTTATGCTAAAACTAATGAAGAAGGAAAAGGTGATGATACTACAGGAGAAATGGGTATAGAAAAGTATTATGATAAGACTCTAAAAGGTACAAATGGTTCTATTACATATCAAAAAGACTTAAGAGGATATCGTATTGCGAATACTCCTGTAATAGTAAAAGAAGCAACTGCTGGTAAAGATATATATCTAACTATAGATTCTAATATTGAATTCTTTGTAGAACAAGCTATTAATAAAGCAGATAAAGATTATGACTTTGAATGGTTCCATATGACTGTTATGGATGCTAAGACAGGAGCTATACTAGCTACTTCTACTCATCCATCATTTGATCCTAATAAAAAGAATATTACTAATTATATGGATTTATTAGTATCATCTGCTTATGAACCAGGTTCTACTATGAAGACATTCACTTATATGGCTGCTATGGAAAATGGTGTCTATAATGGTAATGAAACTTATGAATCAGGTGTCTATAGGACAACAGATGGTACTGAAATTGGTGACTGGAATAGAAATGGTTGGGGAACACTAACTTTTGATAAAGGCTATGCTATGTCTAGTAATGTTGGTGTCATAAATATCATTCATCGTCATTTATCAGCTGTTAACTTGAGACAATACTTTAGAAAATTAGGTTTTGGTCATAAAACAGGAATTTCTCTTCCTAATGAAGAAAGTGGTAAATTAGATTTTAAGTATGAAACAGAAATATTTAATGCCGGTTTTGGTCAAGGAATTACTACCACACCAATTCAAAATGCTAAAGCTCTAACACCATTAACTAATGATGGTATGTTATTGCAGCCATATATTGTAGAAAAAATAGTTGATCCAGAAACTAAAGAAGTAACCCTAAAGAATAGTCGTCATGAAATAGAACGTGTTGCTTCAACTACTACCGTAAATAAGATGAAACAATTAATGAATGATTGTGTTAATGGTATAGGAAATACTGGTTCTGGATATAGATTAGATAATGGAGAATTAATAGGAAAAACTGGTACTGCTCAAATAGCTGATACTAGAACAGGTGGTTATATTGAAGGTACTTGGGCTGTTATTTCTTCTTTTGCTGGAATCTATCCTAAATCAAATCCTAAAGTAATAATATATGCTTCAATTAATAAGCCAACAGCTGGTTCTCAAACACCAATATCAAATGCTGTAAAAGATTTAACAGCTAACTTGAGTAAGTATTATGGTAAAAGTGAAACTACTACTGTTGCTGTAAAAGAATATGAACTACCTAATTTTACTAATAAAAGTCTAGAAAAAACTAAAACTACTCTAAATACTAATGGTATTAAATATACTATTATTGGTGGAGGTAATAAAGTAATAAAACAAATTCCATCATCTAAAATAAAAGTAACTAATAATGATATGATCTATTTAATAACTAATGATTCTAATATAAAGATGCCTAATGTAGTAGGAGTATCATCTAAAACAGCTAAAAATTTACTAGAAGAATTAGGCTTAAAAGTAACTCTAAATGGAGTAGGATACGTTACTAAACAATCTATACCAGTAAATGCTAAACTAATACAAGGACAAGAAGTAAAATTGGATTTAAGTCCTAAATTTAAGGAATAATTATGGATAAGAAGAAATTATTTTTAGAAATAATAATTATAGTTGGCATAATGATATATGGTATAGTTAAAGGAGAATTATCTTTAAAGAATAGTATAGGTAGTAGTGATAATCCTCTAACTATGGTAGGAGAGATAGATGATTTATTAGTACTAAGTACAAACAATATAGAAGCAGGTATAACTACTTCTGATAATAAAATTAAAAGTGTCTTATTCTTAAATGAAAACTCAAGTATTTTATACAATAAAAATATTGAAAAGAAAGATATTAATACTGGTATAAATAAGATATTAACTACTATAGATAAAGTAAAAAAAATAAAAGAAATAGAAGTTACTTATTATAAAGGAGATTTAAGAATAAAAGATATTTTAACTAATTTTTGTACAAGTAATAGTTGTATCTATAAAGAAACTAAGTCTTCAATAAAAGACTTAGTAAATAAGTATGATATAGATTATACAAATGATGAAGAAGCAGTAAGAAAATTAAATTATTATTCTAAAGAATTAATGAGAGAACATAAACAAAAAAACAATAGTATTACTACAGATAATTATAAAGAACAGACAGATTATGTCTATAATAAATTATTATTACATATTCAAAAGAATAATATTACTAATGAAGAACAAGGACATAATAGTATAGAGATATTCTTAATCCCAACATCTTCATCTATAGATAATTATCCAACTACTAATAGTTATTACTATGTAAAAGATGGAAAAGTATATGCTTATATAGAAATAAATGTAGAAGACAAATTATATTCTTACTGTTATAATGGTAGTATAGATAATTATAATAGTGGTATGTGTAAATAAGGAGAAATAATATGAGAAATAAAGCTAAGATATTAGTTATAATTTTATCAGTCTTAATTTTAATAATAGCTATCTGTTTTGTATATTTAATCTTTAAGTATCAAAAACTAAAAGAAGCCAAGACAGATTTTCGTATAGAATTTACTCATACAGATAAAGTAAATCCTATTAAAGCTGGTAAATTTGAACCTACTTCTAAAATGAATATTACTAATCATGGACAAACTCTAGACATGTCTTTTGATTTATATACTCCTAATGATGAAATAACATATACTGCTACTATTAAAAACATAGGAGATATAAAAGGAAAAATAATAAATGTCATAGCTTCTCCAGATTACTTAAATGATGATAATTTATATAAATTGATTTATCCTATAAAAATAAATGTTTCATCTGTTATAGGAACAGAACTAGCTCCAGGAGAAGAAACAGAGTTAAAAATAACTGTAAGTTATCCTAAAATAAAAGGAAAAATCAATCCTGTAAATGTACCATATCAGTTAACAATAATACCTATAACAGCTTGATTTTTAAGTACATAAAAAGGTATAATTATAATAGTGGAGTGTGAATTATGGATAATACTAATATCAACTCAAATCATTCAAAAAAAGGACTATTAAGGATAGTCCTATTACTAGTTATGGCTGTAGTATTAATCACACTAGGTATAACTATGAATAGACTAGGCAATAGTCTAAATATTATTGAGAAGAGTATTAATATTACTTATGATAATATAAAGAATATCCTTATGGTTAATAGAGATAAAACAGATATTGGGACAACATTTACTATTGATGGAACTCTAAGTTCTACATTATCTGGTTCTTATATTACAAATACATATGGAGTACAGAATAAGTATCGAAAGACACGTGTTATTCTATCTCAAAATATTAATGAAAAGAAATTATTATTAAAAGTAGCTGATAAACCAAGTAATATAAATGCTAGATACTTAATAGAGAATTCTACTGGTTATTACTATATCCAAGGATTTAAAAATACTTATATTAATACTGGTACTAATAACTATTTTGAAAATATTACTAGTAACGATATGTTAAGTGAATATAGATACTTATTAGATAAAACAGTAGAATCACTAGTAAAGTGTATAGATAAAGATAAAGTATCTCAAGAAAAAGCAGAAACTTATATAGATAATGATAGTAAGAAATTAACTAAAACTATGTATACTATTGATAATAAAGAATCAATAGATCTAATAAATAACTTATTAAAAGAATTAAGAGAAGATGAACAAAGTAAAAAGATATTATTAAATATAAGTAAAGAACTCTTTGAAAAAGAAGTACCAGAAGAAACAATTATCTTAGATAAAGATGATACTATTACTTATAGTGTTTATACTGATATTTTATATAATATTAAAAAAATAGAATTAGTAATGGGAAATAATACTATTAGTTATGAAATATTAAAAGATTCTGATTTAATAAGAGTAATATCTAATAATAATTCTGTTACTAAGTTCTATATAACAAGAAATAGTAATAAATACAATATTGTTGTTAAAGATGGTAAAGATAAACAACTAGGTACTATGACTATAGAAAATACTGAAACTAAGAATATTATAAGTATTAATTTTTCTGATGCTAATCAAAAGATAGATCTTAGTTTTAATAGAGATTTAACTAATATTGTAAGTCATAAGAGTTATGATAGTAAAATAGGTATTTCACTTACTATTACTGATTTAAAAACTACTGAAAAATCATTCATAGCTAATATTGATATTACAAGTAAAGTAGTAAATGCCAGTGATATAAAAGAAGATACATCTACTGCTATATTATCGTCTTCATTAACAGAAATAGATAATAATAAATTAAAAACAATACTACAAGGAGTCTAAGTGATGAAAAAGATTGCCAAAACTAAGAAAAAGGAGTATAATAATGCCGATTATTTCCTATTAGGAGCATTTATATTTATGATCCTAGTAGTTATTGGTCTAGTTATAGCTTTAATATTCGTAAAGAATAATTATGAAAAGAAAGTAAATATATCAGTACCAATAACAGAAAAGAATAAGTATGCTAGTGTAAATATAAACGTTTCTAATAAGAAAAAGAATAGTATTACTAAATATCGATTTAGAGTAAGAAACTATATAGGAAATAATATTAATAAGAAAGAGATTAAATATATATTACTTATTAATAGTAAAATAAAAGCTGATTATTCTATATTTAGTAATAATAAGAAATTATCTCTAAAAGACAATAAAACTAAGATTTTTACTTTAAAAGACAAAGTAAAAGAAGATAAAGTATATGAAATACATATAAAGTTAAAAGAAAATACCAAAAAGAATAAATATATAAACCTAATTATAGGAGGGGAATAATATGGAAATAGTAAATGATGAAAAAATAAAAGTAGAACAAGATGGCGTAACAAAAGAATATGATGTATTGTTTTCATTTGATTCAGAAGATACTATGAGAACTTACATTGGTTATACTGATCATAGTAAGAATGATAGAGGAGAAGAAAATATTTATGTATCTTCATTTGATCCAGTAATAGGTTTAGATTCATTAAGTGGTATTAATGATAAAGAAAAAGACATGGTTGAAGATGTCATTAGAGAGATTCGGGGGGAAGTAAAATGACTATAGAAGAAATAGCACAATTAATAGAAAGAGAACAAACAAATATAAGTGAAATTAATAGTGAATTAAGACAATTAAGACGTACTACAACAGGTGAAGATTATCAAAGAGCACAAGAATTAGAAAGAAATTTAGGACTATCTCAAAGAAGACTACAAGCATATGAAGAAATACGTGATACTTATGTAGAAAACACATTTGGTTCTAATGAAGAAGAAACAGATGAAAGCACTTCTACTAATAATGAAGCTCCAGTAGAAGAGACTAATTCTAATAGTGAAACACCAGTAGAAGAAAGTACTGATGAAGATGAATCCACTGAAGATAACGAAGTAGAAGAAGATGAAATAGATGAAGCTGTCTTAATTAATACTATAAAAGAACATGAAAAAGCTTACGAAGATGTAATAAAAGAAATGAATGATCGTTATGATGAATATAATAACGTTATGACTGATGATATATATCATACTGATGATTATTCTAAAGTAATCACGGATTTTTATACTAATATGGAAAAACTAAATCATTCATATTTATATGAAAGAGAATTATTAAGACAATATCGTCAACAATTAATAGAAGTTTTACAGAGAAAGAACAATGAAATGGATAATGCTAAGTCTATTGATGCTGATAAGAAAGAAGCTACTAATACACCAGTAAGTCACATAATAGATGATGATGACAAAGTAGAAAATCCTGAATTTGATGAAAATTCTCTAGATGAAGATGAAGAAGACTACGATGATGAAGATGATTACGAGGAAGAGGAAGAAGAAACTCATAACTATCGTAGTTTAGAAGAAATATTAACCGATATTAGAGAAATAGAAGAAGACGGTGAAGTAGGTTTTGCTAAAGTAACAAAAGGTGATGCTAGAAGATATGAAGCTTCAAATATCAAAGTAATGAAATCTTTTGTAAATGAAGTAAGTAACCAAAACTATGTCTATAATATCTTCAGTCTAGCACCTGCTGCTATTCATATGGCTATTAACTTTGTAAAGAAAATAACTGGAAAATTCATGTTATTATTTGGTAATGCAAAAGCTAGAATAGAAGCTATGAAAGAAAACATTGATAACTTATCAGATGATGACTTAGAAGTATTAAGTAGAGAATATAAAGGTGCTACTGCTAAGAATTTTGTTACTAATGAACCAGTAGATAACTATATTAAAGAAGCTATTGAAAAGTATCAATATAGAACAGAAATAGATCCTAGAAGACAAGCTCTAGTAGAAGAGTTCCAAATACTATTAGAAGATTATGATAAATATAAAACATATGAAACTGTCATTAAAGAACTTAAAGCAAAAGATGAACCAGTAGATGATGAAGTTTATGCTAAACTAGAATTAGCTGCTGATGGAAAAGCTGCTCTTGTAAAAGATATTTTAAAGAAACAAAAAGAACTACAAGACCTACAAAGTGATGGTATTCATGGTCTAGATGAAGATATTCGTGCTAAACAAAGTAAAATGTCTAGAAAAGGTAAACGTTTTGCTAAAAACTATAATACTGAAGATGACGAAGATCTACTAAAAGAAGAAGCTCGTCTAAAGAGTAATATAGATAAAGCTATTAGAACTGGTAATGATAAACAAGCTTTAGAAAACTATGTTAAATATTTAAAATTAGAAGCTGCTAATACTCAAGAAGACAGATTTTTATTTATGAAACGTAGTTCTGGTAAGAGAGAATTTGATCCACTAGTAGAAGAATTAGACTATCGTCAAGATATGTTAATTAGAAACATCTTAACGACAGCTGTCTTAGCTGGAACAGTAGTTAATATTGTTTCAAATATCAGTGAAATGAAAGCTGCATCTGAAATAGAAAAATCAAGTGGTAAAATTGATGAATATAGTAAAAAATTAACTGGTAATGAGGAAGAAATAGAAAAAGGACTTACTGCTGATAGAGCTCAAACAGAAGCTAGTATCCAAAATGCTAATGAATTAACAGATGATCGTGCTAATGATTGGAATTTATCTAGTGAATCATATCGTTCAGCTGACTTAGCTCATCATGCTGAAGCTGAAAGAATATTTAGTGAAACTCAAGATAAAATAACTAGAATAAATGAAGAGTATCAAGATAAAGCCTTTGATGCTGAATATCTAAATAGAGTCGCTGAAGTAAATAATGAATTGCACGTAGCTTATGGTGAAAGTCTTTCTGAAGGATTAGAAGTATTAGAAAAATATGCTGCTAAACATCCAGATATTGAATTAAACTCTCTAATAAAGAACTACAAGATTGCTCTAAATAGCCAAGATGGTATTGATAGTATTCAAAGTGTTGCTATTAATAGTAGTAAAGTAGGAGAAGAATTAACTAAAGCTTCATTTGATCAGCTAGAAACAGTTGCTAAATTAGATGCTGGTATAAGAATGAATTGGGTTCCAGTAATTGCTGCTGCACTATTAGCTGGTTATAATGCAAATCAAGCTAAAGAGTATTATGCTCATAGTAATGATGCTATCTTAGATCAAATTAGAGACTTAACTGAAAAAGATAACAGTAATGTTAGAAAAGAAGTAGTCAATGAATATATAAATAATGAATTAGGTGAAGAAGAATCATATGAAGAACCTGCTTCAGAAGATGAAGAAGTAGAAGGTGAATATGATGAAGAACCTGAAGAACAAGATGAATATGAGGAAGAAGATTCTGATGAGGAAGATGACTACGAAGAAGCAGATGAATCCGAAGAAGAAGTAGAAGAAGAACCTGAGGAAGATAATGAAGACTCTGAAGAATATGAAGAACAACCTGAAGAGAGTGAAGAGGAACAAGATGAAGAAGAAGAAAATGTTCCAGAAGAAGATTCTCAATACATCGATGTAGATGAAGTAGTTAATAAAGATAATGCTTCTAAGAGAAAACAAGTTGAGACTTTAGAAGAACTACAAGAAAGACTAAAAAGAGAACATCCAGCACCAGATGAAGAAGAATATGAACCAAGTATACTTGACAAATTAAGCAATGTTGGTGATAAAATAAAAGACGCTGTAAGTGATGCTGTCAGAAGGAGATAGTTTATGAGAAAGAAGAATAAGAAGGAAAAAACAATTGTTTTGAATAGGAATTTGGCTGTTGTAACAGCTATAGTAACAAATATAGTTGTTTCAATACTTGGAGCACGTGTTTTCTACACAATAATTACTAAAATAGCTCCAAATAATTATGATGCTAGTATGAATAAAACTTTATTAACAGTATCACCATTAATATTTATTGGTATATCTGTAGTACTATTATTTATACTATTGATTAGTCAGAATAATATAGAAGATTAAGAGTAGTAAAATACTCTTTTTTTCTGGGAGAATTATATGAATGGAGCAAGAGGTGCCAAAGGCGGTCGCAATGATCGTAAAAGAGCTTTAAAAATTAAATTAATTTATTTAAAAAAACTAAAGAAATTAAATGCTAATAAATTATTAAATAAATTAAAAAGAATTAAAATATTGAATTTTAAAATAGTAGATAAATATATCAAAGTAAAGAAAGTAAAATCAGTTGAGAAGAAACATCCTATCTTTGATAGTTTTATCATGCTTACATCTCTAGTAGCTGTATCAGTCCCAGAAAAGAGTAGTAAGAAAGAAAAAGCATCATCAGAAAAGAAATTAGAAACAGTAGAAGAAAATAAAATAGTAAAGACTTATTCTAATGAATTAAAGAATTTAAGAGAAGACTTAAGAGAATTAGCTTTAGAAGAAGAAATAATAGAAGATGATAAAGAAGATAAAGAAGAAATAGAAGAAGTAACTGATAAAACTACTATTTTAATAGAAAAACTAGATAACTTAGATAATAAAACAGATATAGAAGAAGTAAGAAAACTTCCTCAAGAAGACATAGCTTTACTAGTAGGTACATATCTTACTTCTTTTGAGAATAAAGAGAAAGAAGAAGATATTGAATCTAGTGAATTATATATTAATATAGCTGATAAAGTAGAAGAATTAAAAACTATTGAAGAGAAAATAGAAAAGAAAGTAGCTAAAAAAGTAGAAGAGAAAAAGATAGATAAAAAGAAATTAGAATCTATGAAAGAAGAGTATTCTCATATTGAAGAGAATAATAATGATATAGATAATTATACTAAAAAAGTATCTTCTACCATCGCAGATTATGAAGTTAAAATAAATAAGACTAGAGATGCGAATAATGAGGCTCTATTAAAACTTAGGACATCTAAAAAAATAACAGGTCTTTTGGTAACTTTAATAGCTGGAGGATTATTATTACCAATCAAACCTAATACCAAGAAATTGCTTATTGGTACAGCTTTAACTATGCTTGTATTACAAAATATTTTTCATAATAAAAAGAAACAACTTGTACCTGAAATAATAGAATATGCCAAAGAAATAAACAAAGAAATTAAGAGTATTGATGCTACTATAAATCGTCTTAATTTATCTATAGGTGAATTAGATAAACTACTAGTTGAAATAGATAATGAGTTTGGAGAATATTCTGATACTCCAGAGTATAGAGAACTTATAGAAAATATTTTGCGTATAAAAGCTAGTTTAAAAGAAAAAATATATTCTCTAACTACTGTTAAAGAGAGAAGTGAAGATAATCTTAATAAAGTAAAAGTTAAATGACTAGGCAATGTAAAGTTATGTATAAATTAATACAAATGACAATTAGTTAGAAGGTATTGTGATATAATGATAAATGAAGAAATGGAGTGGTAAAATGCTACTATTAACAAAAGCTGTTTTAGCTGTAAGTTTAGGTTTTTTACTAGCAGCTGTTTTAGGATTATTTTTATTGCCTATCTTAAGACATTTACATATCAAACAGACTATTAGTTCTTTTGTAGGAGAAAAACATATTCAGAAGAATGGTACACCAACTATGGGAGGACTTATTTTTATAATTCCAGCTGTTCTTTCTACCATTATTTTACTATTGACTGGTAAAGTGGATTATACGTCTAACTTAGGTATAGTATTGTTAGTCTTTATTGGTTATGCATTAATTGGTTTTCTAGATGATTTTATTTCTATAAAGCGTGGTAATAATGAAGGTTTAACTGAGTATCAAAAATTAATATTAGAGGTATTAATCGCAATTGGCTTTTTCTACATTTATATGCGTAGTGGAGGAGAGACAGCTTGGGTAGTCGCAACACTTCATATTGATTTAGAAATGACTTGGTTATATGGAATATTTATTTTACTTATATTAGTAAGTGCCTCTAATGCCGTAAATTTAACTGATGGATTAGATGGACTTGCTGGAGGACTCGCAGCTATTGCTTTCATAGCTTACAGTTTAATCTCATTTGCTGTTGGTTTTGAAGATATAGGTATATTTAGTCTTATTTTAACAGGAAGTATACTTGGTTTCTTAATATATAATACTCATCCAGCTAAAGTATTTATGGGTGATACTGGATCACTTGCTTTAGGTGGAGTAATGGGAGCTATTGCTATACTAACACATAGAGAAGTAACTTTATTTGTTGTAGCTGGTGTCTTTGTAATTGAAACATTAACTGTAATAATTCAAACTTTTTGGATGATTGCTTTTCACAAGAAAGTATTTTTAATGACACCACTTCATCATCATTTTGAAAAATTAGGTTGGCAGGAAACAGACATTGTTAAAGCATTCTGGATGGTTGGTCTAGTTCTTGCTATGGCAGGCATTATATTTGCTGTATGGATTTAAGCTCTTAGGAGCTTTTTGTCTATAAGAAGGTGATAATATGAAAAAAATAATAATAATAGGAGCTGGTTTTTCTGGTATGGTTTGTGCCATAAAAGCAAAAGATACTACTAATGAAGTAATTCTCCTAGAAAGAGCCAGTGAAGTAGGTAAGAAAATACTAGTAACTGGAGCTGGTAGATGTAATTACTATCACGATAACATTAGTATTGATAATTATCATTCTACTAATAAAGAACTATTAAAGAAATTTATTATTAATCCTTCTAAAGCTTTAGACTTTTATACTGAATTAGGTATAGTACCATATATAAAAGATGGTTATTATTATCCATCTACAAAAGATGCATCTACGATAAGAGATGTATTATTAAAAGCTTGTTTAGATAAAGGAATAACTATAAAGAAAAATTTCCAAGTAACTAAAGTAAAAACTACTCATAATAAAGTAAGTGTATCAAGTACAGATGAAGAAGTGACAGGAGACTATCTAGTACTCGCAACTGGATCTAAATCTTACTATAAAGAATCTAATAGTTATGACTTGGTTAAAGACTTAGTTATGAATTTAGTAAAGCCTCTTCCTTCTTTAGTACAATTAAATACTAAAGAGAAAGATTATCTAAAGATATGGGCTGGTGTTAGATGTAATGTAAGTGTAACTAATATTGAGAATGGTCATTATATTAAGACTGAATCAGGAGAGATACAATTAACTGATTATGGTATATCAGGAATTTGTGTATTTAATTTAACTCCTCATATAACACGAGGACTTAATTTAGGAAAAGAAGAATTAGTTGTTATAGACTTTGTTCCATTCTTTAAAGACAATGAATTAATAGATTATTTAAATAAACATAATAATACTTTAGAGAAAACATTAAGTACTATTTTAAATAAAAAAGTAGTAGATGTTATTTTAAAGAAATGTGCTTTGACTAATAAATCTATTGATGAAATAAATAAAAGAGAAATTAATGTGTTATTAAAACTACTAAAGGAGTTTACTATTAAAATTGAATCTACTAGAGGCTTTAATAATTCACAAGTAACTGCTGGAGGAGTACCTCTAAGTGAATTAAATACCGATTATTCATTACTAAGTCATGATAGAGTATACATAGTAGGTGAATTAGTTGATATAGATGGAGACTGCGGTGGTTATAATATTACATTCGCAACTATCTCTGGACTAGTAGCTGGAGAAAGTATTAAAAGAAGATGTAAAAATGCTTAGAATTAATAATATTAAAGTAAATTTTAAAAGAGATAATTATTTAGAAAAAGCTTCTCATCTATTAAATAATGAAGAGATAAAAGAGTATAAAATTATTAAGAAATCTATAGATGCACGTCATAAAGATAATATTATGTATGTTTATACTATTGATGTAAAAGTAAAAGACGAAAAGAAGTTTATCAATAATAAAAATATTTTTTTAGCTCCAAAAGAAGAATATATTTTTAAAGTAACGGGAACAAAGTTACTTAAAAATAGACCTATTGTAGTAGGTAGTGGACCAGCTGGTTTATTTGTAGCTTATTTCTTAGCTTTAAATAACTATAAACCTCTAATTATAGAAAGAGGAGCTAAAGTAGAAGAACGTATTGAAAAAGTAGAAGAATTCTTTTCTACTAACAAACTAGATCTAAATACTAATATTCAGTTTGGTGAGGGAGGAGCTGGAACTTTCTCTGATGGTAAACTGACAACTGGTATTAAAGATAAGAATAATCGTATTAAAAAAGTTTTAGAATTATTTGTAGAATGCGGAGCTCCAGAAGAGATAATGTATTTGAATAAGCCTCATATTGGTACAGATATTTTAAGAAAAGTAATCATAAATCTAAGAAATAAAATTATTTCTTTAGGTGGAGAGTTTAGATATAATACTAAGCTTACTGATATTGAAATAAAAGATAATAGTTTAGAATCTATTACTGTGAATGATAAAGAAAAAATTGCTTGTAATAATATCTTTCTCTGTATTGGTCATTCTGCTCGTGATACAGTAAGAATGTTAATAGATAAAAAGATAGATATGGAAGCTAAGAATTTTGCTGTAGGCCTACGTGTATCTCATTCTCAAGAAAAGATATCTCGCGCTATGTATGGAGAAGACTATAAGTATCTTCCTCCAGCTAGTTATAAACTTACATATACTACTAAGGATAAGAGAGGAGTATATTCCTTCTGTATGTGTCCTGGAGGATATGTAGTAAATGCTTCTAGTGAAGAAAAAAGATTAGTTGTGAACGGTATGAGTAATTATAAAAGAGATACTAGTACAGCTAATTCTGCAATAGTTGTAACTGTTACTCCAAAAGATTTTGGTACTGGAATTACTTCAGGTATGAGGTTTCAAGAAGAACTAGAAAAGAAAGCTTATGCACTAGGAAATGGATTTATCCCAACACAAAGATATATTGATTTTAAAAAAGATAGATTGAGTGATCTTCCTAGTATAAATACTAAAGGTAAATATAAATTAACTAATATTAGACATCTATTACCAGAGTCACTAAATAAAGATTTTATTGAAGGTATGGAGCACTTTTCTTATAAGATAAAAGGCTTTACTGACAAAGATACAGTTTTATATGGAGTAGAGACACGTACATCTTCTCCTATAAGAATTAAAAGAGATGAAGAAGGACTAAGTAATATTAATGGAATCTATCCTACAGGAGAAGGAGCTGGATATGCTGGAGGAATTATCTCTTCTGCTGTAGATGGTATTAAGCAAGCTGAAAATTTTATGAAAAAATATAAGAATAAATAGAGGTGAAAAATATGAAGAATAAAGGAATTATTATTACACTAATTATTATTGTTATAATTTTACTTGCTGAAACTACATATTTATATTTAAGTACTAAGAAAGAAATAAATACTCTTAATAAAAGACTAGATAAAACAGAAGAAAAGCTAAATAAAGCTAATAAAATTAATAAGAGATTAAAGAAAGAAAAAGAAATACAAGAAAAACAAGTAGAAGAAGAAAGTACATGTAGTGGGTTAAGAAATGCTATCTACTATGGAAAATCTACTAAAAATAATATTCCATTAGAAATGACTATAACTCTTAATAGTAATGGAACATATCTAAAAGAAATTAAAAATTCTGAAGGAGAAAGAGGTACATATGAAATATCTAATAATAAGATATCTCTAACTCATAGACCTCCACTTGCTCCAGATGATGTAGAAGAAGAAATTAATACTTATGATATTAGTAGTGATTGTAAAACTATCAAATATATAGATAGTTATTATGATTTTGAATTAATACTTAAGTAATGATATAATTTATGTGAAAGAAGATGATTAAATGTATTTAATGGATTATGGACTATTAGCTGTCTCAGTTATTATATCTTTAGCTTCTCAAGGATATATTAATAGATGGTATTCTAAGACTAGAAAAATGAAAAATAAGAAAGGAATTACTGGAAGAGAAGTAGCTAGAGAAATTCTTGATAAAAATGGTTTAAAAAGTGTAGATGTAAAAGAAGTAGCCGGTAATTTAACTGATCATTATGACCCACGTACTAAAACAGTTAATTTATCTTCAGATATTTATGAATCTGAATCAATTGCTGCTATATCAGTAGCTTCTCACGAGTGTGGCCATGCTATTCAAGATAAAGATGGATATTTCTTCTTAAGACTTAGAAGTGCTATAGTTCCAATAGTAAATATAGCTTCAACACTAGGTTACATAGCTATTGTAGTAGGACTTATTTTTGGCTTTTTAGGTTTATTTAGAATAGGTATTGTTATGGAATTTGTAATCTTAGCTTTCCAATTAATAACTCTACCAGTAGAATTTAATGCTTCTAGTAGAGCTCTAAAGAAAATAGAAGAATATAAAATAGTTAATGATGAAGAACATCACTATGCGACTAAGATGTTAACTTCTGCTGCCTTAACATACGTTGCTAGTGTAGCAGCTACGTTAGTACAAATTTTAAGATTAGTTTTAATGGCTGCAGGTGATAGACGTTAATGCTAAATATAGTAAAAGATATCCAAGATGCTAAGTATGTAACACATTCTGGTACAATGCATGCTGATGAAGTTTTTGCTACAGCTTTTCTAGAACTATATAAGCATGATATAGATTTGTTACGTACTTCTAGTATAAATGCTGATGATTATCCTGATTTATTAATATATGATATTGGTAGAGGTAAATTTGATCATCATATGAACTATGCTCCTGTAAGAGAAAATGGTATTAAGTATTCATCATTTGGCTTATTATGGAGAGAGTTTGGAAAAGATTTTTTATCTGGATTAGGAATATCTGATACTGATGAAGTATTTAATTACTTTGATAAAGACTTAGTAGAAGGTATAGATGCTATAGATAATGGTACTTTTCCTAGAATAGAAGCTAACTATAGAGTTAAAACTCTATCAGATATAATAAAATTATTTAATAATAATATTACTTCTAGTGATGAAAGTAATAAACAATTTATAAAAGCAGAAGATATAGCTAAAACAATTATAAAAGAAGAAATAAATAGTTGTATTACTAAAATAAAAACTAAAAAATTAATAGAATCATACTTAGAAAACAGTAATGATAGATATCTTATTCTAGATGAGTATTTACCATATGAAGAATTTATTTTATCTTCTCCAAGAGGAGAAAGAATACTATATGTAATATATCCATCTACTAGAGGTGGTTATGCTATAAAAACAGTTCCAGTATCTTCTAAAGATCATTCAAGTAGATTACCATTTCCTAAAGAATGGTCTGGTTTGTCTGACAATGAGTTAGAAGAAGTATCTGGTATACCAGGTTTAACATTCTGTCATAGTAATTTATTTATTGCTACATGTAAAGATAAAGAAACAGCTATTGCTGTTGTAAAAAAGATTATAAAAGAAAACGAGGATCAGTAACATGAAAAGAAAATTAATAAAGAATTGTTTAATAATAGGTATAATAATATTACTTGCTTCACTCGCAACACATGCTATATATTATAAATTTCATGAAAATAGAGGAGTAGATTATTCATCTAAATCTCTTGAAGTAGTCTTTCATGAAGAAAATGGAAATAAGATTACACTAGATAAAGCTGTTCCATTGACAGATAATCTAGGTTTAGCAAGTAATTCTTATACTTTTTCTGTAACTAATAATTTAACAGAAGATGTTCCATTAAAAATAAAATTAGTAAGAGATAAAGTTGCTTTTGAAGAAGATAAATGTAAAGAAATACCTGCTAAGTACTTAAAAGTATCTATTAAAGAGAATAATAAAAAGAATGTAATGCATCTAGTAACTGAATTAAAAGATGAAGTATTACTAGATACTAATATTAAAGCTTTAAAGAATAATAATTATACAGTACGTATTTGGACTACTCAAGATTTTGATTCTACAGATACTAATCTTCATTACCATGGTGAGCTACAAGTAATAGAAAATGATAATTTATTAGCGATGAATAGGAGATAACATGATAGACTTAAACAGATTATATAATCGCGATGTAGAAAGATTAGATATTAGTGGAGAATATGTACTACCAGAAGAATATATAACTGATACTCGTATTAAAAGTATTGATAAAATAAATGTTGAAGGAAATATAAAACTAATATTAGAAGAAAATGAAGAATCAATATATATAGATGCTTCTATAAAGACTAATGTTACTTTAGAAGATTCTATATCTTTAAAACCTATTAATTATGAAATAAATATAAAATATGACGATTATTTAGATGAAAATTATAAAAATAATGAAAATAAGCTTGATATATTCGCATTTTTGTGGGAAAATATTGAATTGGAAATTCCCATCAGATATACAAGAGAAGAAGACTTAACTAAATTCTCTGGTAATAACTGGAAATTAATAAGTGAAGATGAATTAGATAAATAGAAACAAAAAGGAGTGATAAAATGATGGAATTAGATATTCAACTTTTTGCTGTACCAGATCACAAAGTATCAAAGACTAGAAAGAGAAAAAGAAGATCTCATATGGCACTAGAGACTCCAGGTATGACTAAATGTCCTAATTGTGGAGAAATGATTAAACCTCATCGTGTATGTCCTAAATGTGGCTACTATAAAGGTGCTAACGAATTAGACAAAGAAGAGAAATAATAATGTAGATTGTACTACATTATTTTTTTTTGTATAATAAAACTGGTGATAGTATGAATAAAACCACTCTATATATTTGTCCTAATAGTGAAAAATTAAATATACTAAATAAATTTAATAAGGATAAAACTCTTCATAATGTTAAATTTATGACTAAAGAAGAATTCTTTAATAATTATTATTTCTCATATGATGAAAAAACTATTTATTATTTATTAAATAAATATCACTATAATATAGATACTATAAAAGTATATTTAAATTACTTATATATTATAGATTTAAATAAAAAGTACAAGTCTAAAAAACTAAATTTTTTAAAAGAATTAAAACAAGAATTATTAGATAATAATCTCTTAATAGTAAATAATAACTTTAATAAATTTTTAAGTAATAAAGAAATAAAAGTACTAAACTATTATGATTTAGAAAAGTATGAAAAAGATATTCTAAATTATCATAGTAATTTTAATAATGAAAATAAAGAATTAGAAGTACATGAATTTAATACTTTAGAAGAAGAAGTAAATAATGTTTGTTTAGAAATAATTAAGTTATTAAAAAATGGTATTGATATAAATAAAATATATATATCTGCAGATAAAGAATATCTATATACTATTGATAGATTATTTAACTATTATAAAATACCTATAAATATAGACTATAAGTATTCTATTTATAGTACTAAAGTAATACAAGATTATTTAAATACTGGAAAGATTAATGAAGAAAGTGATATATTACCTAAACTATTAAGTATAAAAGAAAGTTTATTAGATATAGATTCTAATACACCTGAATATAGAGAAATATTAATATCTAAACTAAAGAATACTAATATTAAACCTAATAAGCATAAAAAAGCTATTAATATGATTAATATCTATAGACAAGAAATATCTGATGATGAGTATTTATTTGTATTAGGTTTTAATAATGATATTCTTCCTAAGACTTATAAAGATATAGATTATATTTCTGATAAAGAAAAAGAAGAAGTAGATCTATATACTAGTAATTATAAAAATATACGTGAAAAGAATACTTTATTACACATCCTATATAGTATTAAGAATTTATATATATCTTATAAATTAGTATCTCCATTTAATAATTATTACCCATCCCCTCTAATAGAAGAAAATAATTTCAAAGTACTAAAAGATATTACTGATAATTATGAATATTCTAATTTATATAATGAAATAAGACTAGGAGAAAAACTAGATAATTATTATTTATATAATGAAAAGAAAGACTTCTTAAATGAACTATATACTCATTATGATACTAAGTATAAAACTTATTCTAATGAAGTAGATAAGATAAATGTAGAAAAGAATAATTTAAAACTATCTTATACATCTCTAAATATGTATAATGAATGTCACTTTAAATATTATTTAAATTATATTTTAAAACTAGATACTTATGAGGATACTTTTGCTTCATTTATAGGTTCTATGTATCATGAAATATTATCTTTAATGTTTACTAATAATTTTAATTTAGAAGATCAATATAATAAATATCTAAGTACTAGAGAATTAACTTCTATGGAAAAATTACTATTAGTAAAAATAAAAAGAAATTTAGAATTATTATTAGAAGTAGAAAGAAATTACTTAAATTCTATTGGTTATAAATCTTCTTTTTATGAAAGAAAATTTACTGTTCCAATAAATGATAATATCTTTGAAGGATATATTGATCGTATTATGTATTTAGAGACTAATAATAGCTTTAAATACGCTATTTTAGACTATAAGACAGGTAATCCTAGTACTGATATAAAACTAACTAAATATGGCTTAAATATGCAATTACCTAGTTATTTATATTTAATAACTAATAGTAAAGAATTTAATAATTTGAAATTTACGGGTTTATTCTATCAAAGAATCTTGTTTGATAGACCAACATGGTCTCTAAAAGATAATAATATTAAAAAGATTACTAATGATAATCATAAATATATAGGTTATTCTACAAATAATATAGAACGTTTAGAAGAATTTGACCCATCATATAATAATTCTAATATTATAAAATCAATGACTTATGATGATCACTTTGGAGCATACACTAAAGTATTAGAAGATAGTGATGTAGATAATCTAGTTAAGTATACAGAAAGACAAATAAAAGAAGGAATTAATAGTATAAAAGAAAATGATTTTAGTATTAATCCAAAAGTTTATAACAAAGAAAATATTTCTTGTAAATTCTGTACATTTAAAGATATCTGTTATAAGAATAATTCTAATTTAGTATATCTAGACAAAGTAGAAGATATGAGCTTCATAGAAGGAGATGATTAATATGAACTGGACAGAAGAACAACTACAAGCAATCACTGAAAGTGGTAAAAACATAATCGTCTCTGCAGGAGCAGGTTCAGGAAAAACAGCTGTTTTAACAGAAAGAGTACTAAAGAAGTTAGAACAAGGTATAAATATAAATGAACTCTTAATATTAACATTTACTAATGCCGCAGCTAACTCTATGAAAAAGAAAATTAGAAAGAAAATATATAAGTATAAAGATCTTAATAAACAAAAAGAACTATTAGATGGATCTTATATCTGTACATTTGATTCTTTCTCTCTATCTATCGTAAAGAAGTATCATACATACTTAAATGTATCAAATAATATTAAAGTAACAGATAATGTTATTATCGAAATAGAAAAGAGAAAAATATTAGATAAAATCTTTGAAGAAAAGTATCAAAATCCTACTGATAAATTTATGAAGTTAATAGATTCATTTTGTCTAAAAGATGATAAAGACTTAAAAGATAATATTTTAAAAGTCTATTCTAAAATAGAATTAAAGTCTGATAAGAAAAAGTATTTAGAAGAATATCTATCTAGTTATTTTAATGATAAAAAAATAAATTTATTTATAGAAGACTATTTAAATGAAATAAATAAACATATAAATAATTTAAAATATTTATATAATGAAGCATTAAGTATCTTTGAATCTAAATATATCGATAGTTTAATAGATGTATCTAAGTTAATAGAATCAACTACTTATGAAGATATTAAAAGTAGATGTCATATTACTCTAAAGAGACTACAAAAGTCTACTCCAGAAGAGAAGAGTAATAAACAAGCTATGAAAAATGAATTAGATGAATTGGAAAAACTATGTATTTATAAAGATACTAATGAAATGAAAAATGAAATACTATCTACTAAAGATAATATAGAAGAGATAGTAAATATACTAGTATTATTAGATGAAGAATTATCTAACTATAAAAGTATTAATGAAATATATAACTTTAATGATATAGCTCATCTAGCTATAAAAGTAGTAAGAGATAATACTGAAGTACAAGAAGAATTAACTAATTCATTTAAAGAAATATTAATAGATGAGTATCAAGATACATCTGATCTCCAAGAAGAATTTATAAATCTAATTTCAAATAATAATGTCTATATGGTAGGAGATATAAAACAGTCTATCTATCGTTTTAGAAATGCTAACCCATATTTATTTAAATCTAAATATGATGACTATTCCAAAGGACATAATGGTCTAAAAATAGATTTATTAAAGAACTTTAGATCTAGAAGTGAAGTACTAAATAGTATTAATAATATCTTTGATAAAATTATGAATAATAATATAGGAGGAGCAGATTATAAAAGTACTCATAAAATGATCTTTGGAAATAACTCTTATAATGAAGAAGGTAAGACAAAAGAAAATTATGATTTAGATATTTTAACTTATGAGTTAAACGATAAAAAGATAACTAAAGAAGAGGAAGAAGCTTTTATAATTGCGAATGATATTAAAAACAAAGTAGAAAGCAAATATCAAATATTTGATAAAGATAACAAAGTATTTCATGATGCTAACTACAGTGACTTTGTTATTCTAATGGATAAATCTACTAACTTTGATTTATATAAAGAAATATTTACTTACTTAGAAATACCTCTAAGTATAGAAAAAGAAGAAGACTTAGGTAAAGACTATGATTTACTAGTAATAAAGAATCTATTAAATTTAATAATTCATATTAAAGAAAATAATCTAGATAAAGACTTTATATATTCATATATATCTATAGCTAGATCATATCTATTTAGAATGAATGATAATGATATTTATAATATTTATATAAGTAATAGTTATAAAGATACAGAGTTATACAAAAAATGTTTAGAATTAACTAACTATATAGATACAATGAATCCAATAGAGTATTATGATTATATTTTAAATGAATTCTCATATGATACTAAATTAATTACTATAGGTAATATTAATAATTACATAGTAAAAAAAGAATATATTCATAATCTATTAGAAGATTATCAAAAGACAGGTAATACTATTTATAATTTTACTGAGTATTTAAATGAAATATATGATAATGAATTTGATATTAAATTTAAACCTAATAAAAGTAATACTAATAGTGTTAAGATAATGACTATTCATGCATCAAAAGGACTAGAATACCCAGTATGTTATTATAGTGGCCTATATTCTAAATTTAACTTGTCTGATATAAAAGATAGAATATTTTATGATAATAAATATGGCATAATAATACCTAGTATTAATGACTTTTATAAAGATACTATTACTAGAACTTTATCTAAGAAATTAACGACAAAAGAAGAAATAAGTGAGAGAATAAGACTATTATATGTAGCTTTAACTAGAGCAGAAGAAAAAATGATTATCGTAATGCCTGAAGAGGAAGAAGTCTATTATGATGAAATTCCAGATTATATAAAAGAAAAGTATTATAGCTTTTCATCTATTATGAAATCTATTCTATCTAACTTTTCTAAAGAAATAGAAAAGCGAGAAGTACAAGTAGATAAGAATTATCATAAGAATAAAGAAAGAAATACTAAGAATTTAATACTTCCAAGTGATAATTTAAAAGTAAATGAATTATCTCTAGAAAAAGAATTAGTAGAAGAAAAACACTTCTCTAAAGAAAATATACATGAAGTAAATAAAGAAGAAAAAGAAGTATTAGAATTTGGTACTAAAGTACATGAGGTATTAGAGTATTTAGACTTTAAGAATGATAATATTGATGACTATGATATTTCAGACAATATTAAGAGTAAAATAAAAGCTTTCTTAAACACAGATTTAATTAAAGCTAATATTAATAATACTATGTATAAAGAATATGAATTTATTGATGAAGATAATAATACTGATTTACATGGTATTATAGATTTATTAATAGAAGGAAAAGATAAATACATAATAGTAGACTACAAGTTAAAGAATATTGATGATTCTCATTATGATGATCAATTAAATGGATATAGAAAATACATTAAGTCCAAAACAGATAAAGAAGTAGAATGTTACCTATATTCTATAATTGACGAAAAGTATCGCAAGGTAGAAGCAAAATAAATTGACATATAATAGTTATATATGATACAATATCTACGTTTGAAGCCTCTAGCTCAAACCGCATTGAAGAGGTTTTAAAGAATAACTAAATTATTCTACCTTAAAAGCGAGTCTTAAGATGAAAAAAAGGAGGTAAATTATGAACGCAGTAATTAAAGTTGGTGGCAAACAATATTTAGTTTCTGAAGGAAGCGAAATATTCGTAGAAAAGTTAGATGCTGCCAAAGGTGACAAAGTAAAGTTTGATCAAGTATTAATGCTTGATAAAAAAGTTGGAAATCCTTATCTTACAGGTGCTACTGTTGAAGGAGAAGTACTAAAGAATGGTAAGAATAAGAAGATAATAGTTTATAAGTATAAACAAAAATCTCGTGCTAACCGTAGAACTCATGGTCATAGACAACCATATACTAAAGTAAAAATAACTAAGATTGCTTAATGATAACTGTAGAAGTAACAAAAGAAAAGACAAAATATAAAAAGATTTCAGTACTAGGACATGCTATGTATGATGATTTTGGTAAAGACATAGTCTGTGCTGCTACATCATCTATAGTAACTACTACTGTTAATGGTATTTTGTCTATTGATAAAGATAGTATTAGTTATATGGTAGGAAAGAAAGGTTTAACTATAAACGTTAAATCTGATAACCATGAAGCTCAAATATTATTAGGAAATATGGTTAGTTTACTAAAAAAACTAGAAAAAGATTATCCTAAAAACATATGTGTAAAATAAGGAGGTAAATTATGAAATTATTAGAATTAAATATCCAATTATTTGCCCATCACAAAGGACAAGGATCTACATCTAATGGACGTGATTCTGCTGGACGTAGATTAGGCGCTAAAGCTGCTGATGGCGAGTTTGTAACTGCTGGATCTATTATATATCGTCAACGTGGTACTAAGATATTCCCAGGTACTAACGTAAGACGTGGTAATGATGATACTTTATATGCTACAATCGATGGAGTAGTAAAATTTGAACATATAGATAGAAGTAGTAAGAAAGTATCAGTATATCCAAAAGAAAAGTAACTTAAAAAATAGTAATATAAATGCTATTATAAAAATGTAATTTAATTACAAAAGGAACACTTAATATTCGCATGTTAAGTGCTACCATATGGGTTTGCACCTAATTCAATGTTGAGTTAGGTGCTTCATTTATTTTAGTATTAAATATTATGCAAATATTGAAAAATAGTTAGATATATGCTAATATAAGTATGTAATTTAATTACAAAATGAACACTTGATTTGCAATGTTGAGTGGTGCCAAATTAATGGTGGCCACCTAATTCAATGCTGAGTTAGGTGGTTTTTCTTACATAAATATTACAAATAGTAATATTATAAGTAGGATTATGATAAAAAGTAGTGAAAAGATTAAAGAATCTTTTTTACTCATAATATCACCTCCAGTCTTATAATGCTGAAGGCACCACCCACTGTTAAGTGTTCCAAATTGATTATAACAAAAGTATGTTTGATAAACAATAATATTTATTAATTATTTCAATAAATAAATTATAAAAAATATAACTTTATATTTTTTATTTTTTTGGTATAATAAAACTAGGAGTGATAACATGTTTGTAGATGAAGTAGAAATAGAAGTAATTGCTGGAAATGGTGGTAATGGATGTACCGCTTTTCGTCGTGAAAAATTTGTACCTATGGGAGGACCATTCGGTGGAGATGGTGGCAAAGGTGGAGATATCATCTTTGTTGGTGACTCTGGCCTAAATACATTACTTGATCTACGTTATCAAAAAATATATAAAGCTGATAAAGGTGCTAATGGTGAAGGTAAGAATAAAGATGGAGCAAGTGCAAAAGACTTAATTGTAAAAGTACCTCTAGGAACAGTCGTAACAGACTTAAAAGACAATAGTGTAATTGCTGATATCGTAAATAATGGTGAAAGTAAAGTAATTGCTAAAGGAGGAAGAGGAGGAAGAGGAAATACTTCTCTAAAGACAAAAACTAATACTGCTCCAGACTATTCTGAAAATGGTGAAGAAGGAGAACATAAAAAGATAAAAGTAGAACTAAAACTACTAGCTGATGTTGGATTAGTAGGATTACCAAGTGTAGGTAAGAGTACTATTATATCTAAGTTATCTGCATCTCACCCAAAGATAGCCGCTTATCACTTTACTACTATGACTCCTAACTTAGGAGTAGTAAAAGCCAAAGATAAATCATTTGTAATGGCTGATTTACCAGGACTTATAGAAGGTGCCAGTACTGGTCAAGGATTAGGAGATAAATTCTTAAAACATATTGAAAGAACTAAAATCATAGCTCATGTAATTGATATGGCATCTACTGAAGGAAGAAATCCATATGAAGACTATGTCTTAATCAACAAAGAGTTAGAAGAATTTGATAAAAAACTACTAGATAAACCACAAATAATAATTGCGAATAAAAGTGATATGCCAGAGTTTGAAACTAACTTAAAAGAGTTTAAGACTAAAGTAAAAGATATTCCAATCTTTGAAGTAAGTGCCATTAAAGGAGAAGGCTTAGACAAAGTAGTAGATAAACTATCATCTATGTTAGATGAAATACCTACAGTTAAAAATACAACTGAAACTACTCACAAAGAATATACATACGTCAAAGAAGAACCATTCTATATAGAAAAAGAAGATGATTGTTGGCACTTATATGGAGATAAAGTAGAAGAAATGTTTAAAATGACCAAGTTTGAAAGTGATGAAGATATTTATAGATTTGCTCATAGATTATCTAAAATGGGAGTAGATGATAAATTAAGAGAACTTGGTGCTGAAGAAGGAGATAAAGTACGTATTTTAGATTTTTACTTTGATTTTAAAGATTAGTTATAAATTTTAAATAATTATGATATAATTATAATAGTTGAGGTGTGATATGAAGGATATAGAGTTTTTAAAATCCAATGGGGTTGACATAGACAAGAGTTTAGAAATATTTGGAGATATTAATACTTATAACGATACCATAGGAGAATTTCTAACTGGTATAGATTCTAAAATAAAGAAATTAGCTAAGTATAAAAACAATAATGACATGCAAAACTATGCCATCTTTGTTCATTCACTAAAAAGTGATGCTAAATATTTTGGTTTTACTGCTTTAGCAGATGTAGCCTATGCTCAAGAATTAAAAGCTAAATCTAATGATGCTTACTACATTACTGAACATTTTAATGAATTAGAAACTCTAGTATCAAAATCTAAGAATTTAGTAAAAGAATATTTATCAGATGATAATAAAACATCTACTCCAAAAGAAGAGATGACCATAAATGCACCTATATACAAAAAAGAAACAATACTAGTAGTAGATGATTCTAATATTGTTAGAAATTTCGTTAGTAGAATATTTAGTGATAAGTATTCTATCGGTATAGCTGAAAATGGAGAAGAAGCAATTAATATACTAAAAGCCAATAGTGAAAATGACAAAATAGTAACTATACTATTAGACTTAAATATGCCAAAAGTAAGTGGCTTTAAAGTACTAGATTATATGAAAGAAAAAGACTTGCTTAAAAAATCACCAGTATCAATTATAACTGGAGATTCATCAAAAGAAACTATTGATAGAGCTTTTACTTATGGTATTGTAGATATGCTAACTAAACCATTTAATGCTGAAGATGTAAAAAGAGTAGTAGAAAAGAATTTGTACTATAGAGATATGAATAAAAATAAATAGCTAATCATAGCTATTTATTTTTTTGCCTATATTTAATTTATCAATTGTGCCAAGAGGTAATATATAAATATCTTTACCACCACGCTTATGAATAAAGTATTTCTCAGACCTAACATTCTTTTTTAAATATATTATTTTATCATCTTTATCAGTAATCATAACATCTACTTTTTGAACAAAGAATATGGTATTAAGAATTCTCTTATTAGGAAACTTAATGGCATAATTTAAAGTTTCAAAATTAAACTTTAAACTCTTAAATCTTTCTTTAAAAGTTTTAAGTTCAACTAAGTTTAATTTCTTATTATTAACTTTTATATACATAAAATCACCAAAATAATTATAACATATTATAAATAAAAGTTTAATATGAGACCATTTTATGTTAATATATATAAGAGAAAAGGAGTGATTATAATGAGTGGACATTCTAAATGGGCTACAATCCATAGAAAAAAAGGATTAATTGATGCTCAAAGAGGAAAAGTTTTTCAAAAGTTAGCTAAAGAAATAATGGTAGCTGCAAGAGGAGGAAGTCCAGATCCTAATGAAAATGCATCACTTCGTTTAGCTGTAGATAAAGCTAAAAGTGCTAATATGCCTAAAGATAATATAGAAAATGCTATTAAGAAAGCCAGTGGCGCAGCAGATGGAGCAAACTATGAACAAATAAGATATGAAGGTTATGGATGTGATGGAGTAGCTTTCATGGTTGATTGTTTAACAGATAATCGTAATAGAACAGCTCCTATGGTAAGAAATGCATTCCAAAGAGCCGGAGGTAATCTAGGTACAGCTGGTTCCGTATCATATATGTTTGAAAGAAAAGGATCAATTGTTATAGCTGATGCTTACGATGAAGATGAAATGATGATGACAGCTCTTGATGCAGGCGCTGATGACTTTGAGCATATAGATAATACCTATGAAATAACTACTGATCAAGAATCATTTACTAAAGTAAGAGATGCTCTAGAAGCAGCGGGAGTAAAAGAATTTGAAAACTGTACTTTAACTTATGTACCAAATACAGAAGTAGAACTAGATGAAGAAGGAGTAGAAAAGATTCATAAACTAGTAGATACATTAGAAGACCTAGATGATGTACAAGACGTTTATTATAATTTAAAAGAAGAATAATTAGGTGTAATATGAGTAAATTAGATGATATTAATAATGAATTAAAAGACTATATAAATGAATCTGCTTTTATTTCTAATAAATGTCGTAATAAAGTAATAGCCATGTTAGGAGAAGAATTTGGTATAAAGTTTTCTCTAGACAACTATAAAACAATAGATGTTACTATAAAAGAAGATGGACATATCATTATGAGAGGAGATGAATATTCTCCAAATAAAGATATGAATATAGAAGAAATAGAAGAGAGATATAATAAATTTAAATTAAGAGCAGATAACTTTTTAAAGAAGAAAAACATATCTTTTGAAAATAAAAAAATAGGTTCAAATATATTAAATATTCTAGTATTATTAATAGTCTTTATAATCACAATATTACTAGTAATATATGGAATAAAATCTCTCTTAAGAGGAGATCTCCAAAGTCTAATATGGTTACTATTTGTAGTATTTATCTGGATTATTCCAAGTATAAGTAATAATCTTAGAAGTAGGATACAAACAGCTTATATATTTATAAAAAATCTATTTAAAAAATAAAAGAGAATTATCGAAAGATAATTCTTTTTTTATGTTCAAATTCATATTGAATTCTGTTATAATAAAATTGAGAAGATAGGAAGGATAGATAAGTAAATTGAAACATAATTATAGTTCTAAATTTATATATAAAGAATTAACCAAGTTAAAATTATTTTTAGCTATGTTTTTGGTTGCTTCAATTTCTTTAGTAGCATACTCAATGGCAAATCCAGCTTCAGCTGGAACATGTACTTCAATATCATCAAATACACTTTATACTACGGGATATGCTCTTATAAGAGTAACAGGACCAGATGGTAATTATAATGAATATAAAGTACAAGGTACTTGGGCTTCTCCATCATGGAGTGGTAGTAGTACCACAAACACGACTTACTGGAGCAATTTTGTTACTAATAATTCTAAGACAGTTAATGTAGCAATATCACTAAATAGTAGTGGCGGCAGTGGAAGTATAGCAGCTGGAACAATAACTGCCTTATCTTCAACAGGTTATTCTACTAATAAAACCCGTGGTGATGGTGAGACAAATAGTTCATATATATACTTAAAAAATATTCCAGTAGAATTAGTTATCCCAGCTGGACAAAAACTTACAGCAAGAGCACACTCAAGCGATTGTGATACAAATCCACATATGTACTGTTATACAGCAACAGGTACAGGAGGAGATAATACTTTAACAAATTATGCTCAAGGTGGTCAAACTAAAAAATGCTATTTATCAGTAAATAATGCTTCATTACATATACGTTCAACAGGATCATCTCCAATCTATAATGTTGGCAATGGTTCTCAACATTGGAATATGACATATGCACAAACAGCCTTAACAGTAAATTATAATGCTAATGGTGGTAGTGGAACAACTCCAAGCTCAGATACTTTTAATTATAGTGATACGTATTCCTCAGGATTAGCAGAGAATAATGGACTTACAAAAACAGGATATCACGGTAATAACAAGTGGCATGTAGGAAGTGCAACAGGAACATTACTATCATCTACTACTTCTTACACTGGCAAAACATTAGCAACTGCTACAAGTACAAATATAGATAGTGCAGATGCCTCAGTAACACTTTATGCTGATTATGATCCAAATGATTACACAGTAACATTTAATCCAAATGGTGGAACATTTCAAGGTACAACAAGTACTAGTACAAAAACAGTAACGTATGATTCAGGAACAAATAGCGCACCAGGTGTACCAACACGTACAGGATATACTTTCCAAGGATGGTACTACAGTAAATACCAAGTATTTGATGCATCTGGAGTTGCTGTAAACGGAACATTTTGGAATACTACAGCAACATCAGGTTGGAATCTAATATATGATGTAGAGGACTCAGTTGTAGAGGGATATAAAATTGGCTGGTATCACGAAGGATCCACAAATACCAATCACTTGGTAGCATATAAGCCAGGACAAAGCCAAGCATACCAATGGCAAGGATCAGGCTGGAGTAGTTTATTAGTTAGTAGTGATTTTTTGACAGAAGTAGAATCTACAACAACAACGACTTCACCAAATGGAAGCAACCCATGTACATATTATGATCAGCAAACATTTACAACTATGGTTAATGGCCGTTACTATGCTCTAGTTTTCTATTCTACTGAAGGTGGACAAAGTGGACAAAATCAACGTGATTTAACGTTTTTGTATGAAAGTGGAGACACTGCGTGGAAATATACAAGCAATTTGACAGTAACAGCTAGATGGATACCTAATCAATACACAGTAACATTTAATCCAAATGGTGGCACATTTCAAAATACAACAAGCACAAGTACCAAAGGTGTTGCATATAATATAAATATTAATAATAACCCAGGTGTTGCTACCATGGATAATAATCATACATTCAATGGCTGGTGGACAGCAACTAGTGGTGGGACACAGGTATTTAATTCCTCGGGCACAGCTATAACAGGGACATATTGGAGTAGTAGTGGAACTGTTCCAACAGTACACACTGGTAGTGGTTCTGGAGGAGATGTGACAATACACAATGGAACTTACTACTATGGATACTATTATGATACAGCTAGTGGTGAACATGATTATTTTGGAATAGACTATTGGAATGGTTCATCGTGGACCAATATATGGGACGAAAGAGATAGCGCGTATAGTTCGTTACATAGGCCAGTATCATATAATGGAGAATTATATATTGTTTATGTATACAATAATAGTTTAAGTTCTTGTTATCGCTGGAATGGAAATGGTTGGACAAGTGTATCAACAATACCTTTTACTTATAGCTATGTTACGTCAAATACTTTTACCGAAACAACAGCAGCATATGGCAATTTACCAGTATGGATTGGAGCATCCAATTTAACTGTTTATGCACAATGGAACTATACTCCATCCACATTTACGTTAACACGAAGTGACTATAATACATTTACGTATTCTGCTAGTGGTGCAGCAGCATATTACGTAAGTACATCATCAACAACTCCAGATGCATCTGCATCAGGATGGACAACATCTACAAGTAAAGACGTAAGTACAAGTGCTAAAGAAACTTGGTATGTTTGGGCAAAAGACTCTGATGGCAATGTTAGTACAACAAGTAAAAGTATAACAAATTATAAAGTAACTTTATCTGCTGGTACAGGAACGACATTAACAGCTAAAGCAGATTCCACAACGGGAGCTAATGTAACTAGTGGATCATATGTATTAGATGGTACATCAGTTTATCCAACAGGAGCATTAAGTGCCGGATATAATACATTAGTTGTTAAAAGAGGAAGCACAACAATAACAAATACAAGTAATCAAGTTATAAATACTAGTAATGGTGGTGATACAACATTTTCAACTACTGCAACTGTGAATAAAGTAACTTTAACAATAAATAAGAATGGTGCAGCATGTACAGATTGTAGTGGATATACAGTACATATAAGTAATTCATCAACAACAGATTCTAATTCTTGGTCTGGAACAACGACAACAGCATCAACACTTGCTATAAGTGGAGCAATGAGTACAAGTAGTACCTATTACGTATGGGTAGGAAAAGACTCAAATCACAAATCAACAATGGCTTATAGTGGAGTGTCATTCACAGGAGCCGCAGCCGCGACAGGAACGATAAACTTTTACGTAGTAACAATGTCACTTTCAAATACAACAATGACATTCAATGGAACTTCAGTAACAAACGGCGGAACAGTAGTAGCATTAGGTACAGGAACCGGAAGCAAGATACATGCAATAGTAGGAACACCAAGTAGTGGATATACATTTAGTAGTTGGTCAAGTTCAACTACATCAAGTGCCATAGCTTCTACAAGTTCTGCTTCCACAACAATGAATGTCGGAGCCGCAACAACTCTAACAGGAACGTCAACACAGAACTCTGCAACCATTACCATAAAGAAAGATGGAAGTGCATGGTCTGCAAGTGGAATAAAAATAAGTTTAAGGACCAGTTCAACTGCAACAACTGATTCATATACTCAAACAGTAAGTAGTGGTTCAACCGCAACTTTTAGTGGACTAGCAACGACATATTACATATTTGCAGGTAAGAGTGACGCAGCCAAAACAACAATGGTATATACAGGATACACAATAGGTGCAGGATTAAGTCAAACTAAAGATGTAAATTACTATACGATAACAAGGTCTCAAGGATCAGGAACAACTCTAACAACAAAGTGGGACTCATCAAGTGGCACAGCCTTTACAAATAACCCAGTAGTATTAGGAAATAATGTAGTAACAATATATGCATCATCTACAATAAATACGGGATATGAAGGAACAGCTACATTAAAACATGGTACTACGACAATGACAGCTAGTGGAAGCACCTTCACTGTAAGTGTAAATGAGGCTATAACAAGTGGAGGAGCAACACCAAAAGTATTAACAATAACACTAGATAATCAGTCTGCCACAACAGCTGGTACGACAACAATCTATGAGAAATATGCTACAGGATATTATTTAGAGAGTAGTTGTACAAATCAAATGACTACTAGTGCGAATGGTATAACAATCCCAACTAAAACAGGTTATACTTTTGGAGGATATTATACTAGCGCAAGTGGTGGAACAAAGTACATAGATTCATCTGGTAAATTAACGTCATCTGCATCATACACTAACTTTACATCAGAGGGTACATTATATGCTCATTGGTCTAAGGCTGTTTCATCACTATCTAATACTATTACAACAAGTTATATTTATGATGGAAATAGTCACTGTCCAACTCCAATAGTAAAAGATGGCTCAACTACTTTAACTAATAATACAGACTATACGTATGCATGTAACAATAATACAAATGTAGGTACAGCCACTTTAACTATTACAGGAAAGAATGTATATAATAGTACAACGAAAGCTTATTACACTGGTACAACGACAATTAACTTTAATATAAATAATGCAACACTAACTTTTAATGCGAATGCAGGAACAGGCGGAGGAACAGTATATACTAGATATGGTTCTGAAGTTGTATATAGTGGTATAAGAAATTCAGATGAAACATCTATACCATCAGTTAGTAAGACAGGATATACTCTTAATGGCTGGTATACTGCAGAAAGTGGAGGCTCTAAAGTTTTAAATGCCAATGGTTCATTTGCTAGCCCAATAGTTAGTGGCTATACAATAGATTCAGAAACTGGAGAAATAATATGGGCAACTACAGCTGATAGGACACTTTATGCTCAGTATTCAGTAAATATATATACCATAACTTTAAATAATCAGTCGGCAACAACTGCAGGAACGGCAAGTATTTATGAAAAGTATGGAGTTGGCTACTATAAAGAAGCAGCTTGTACAAACCAAATGACTACATCTAGTAATGGTATAACTGTACCAACAAAAACTGGCTATGCATTTATGGGATATTATACAGAGACAAATGGAGGAGGAACAAAGTATATTGATGCATCTGGTAAATTAACATCTAGTGCTTCTAATACTCACTTCACATCAAATGGAACACTTTATGCGTACTGGTCAAGAACAAAATTAAGAATAACTGAATCAGTAAAAGGAAATCAAGCTGATACTTCTAAAGAATTCTCATTTACTATAAATGTTAAAGATAATAATGAGGATGCTATATCTGGTACATATGCATATACTGGATCTAAATCTGGTAACCTATCATTTAGTGGAGGAAATGCTACATTCACACTACATCATGGGCAGTATATAGATATATACTTTCCAACAGGCTCAACATATACAATTACTCAAGACAGTGATGGATATAGTCTAGAAAAGACAAATGACTCGGGTACGCTAAACTCTGATACTACCGCAACATTTACTGATACTTTGAGTGAAGTAGCTCCTACAGGATTATTCTTTGATATATTACCATATATAATACTATTAGTAAGTAGTATGGGAAGTATATTCTTAGTAAGCAAATTTAGAAACATATAAAAAGAATTATCGAAAGATAGTTCTTTTTTATGCTATAATTTAATTGGTGAGTATAATGAGTAAAGAAATAAAAGCCCCATGGCGTAAATTTTATGATAAAGAAAAATATCACCTAGAATATCCTGACTTTTCAGCTTATAAATTAGTAGAATATACATCTGGTAAACACATTAATAATATTAGTTATAACTATTATGGTAATAAGAAAACTTATAAAGAGTTTTTAGAACAAATAGATACCGTAGCTAAATCTCTAAAAGCACTTGGTGTTAAAAAAAGAGATGTTGTTAGTATATGTGTACCTAATATACCAGAAGGTATAATAGCTTTTTATGCCATAAATAAAATAGGAGCTATCTCATCAATGATCCACCCATTATCAGCTGAAAATGAAATAGAAAGATATTTAAAATTATCTAAATCAGAATGGTTAATTACTATTGATTTTGCTTTTAATAAAATAAATAAAATACTAAAAAATACTAAAGTAAAAAAAGTAATAACTGTAAGTGTAGCTGAATCTATGCCTATGTATATGGTACCTTTATATATTGCTACACAAGGTTATAAGATAAGAATAGATAAATGTGATAAACAACTAAATTGGAAAGAATTTATTAAGTTAAGTAAAGATTATAAAAAAGATATAGTAGAAGAGGGAAGAGCTAAAGATATTGTTACTATTCTATATTCTGGAGGTACTAGTGGAGTTCCAAAAGGAGTAAAACTTACTAACTTAAATCTTAATGCTTCAGCTATGCAATGTTTTGAGCATGTTGCCTGTATTAATGAAGGTGATACAGCTCTAGCTATTATGCCAATCTTTCATGGCTTTGGACTAAGTGTATGTATTCACTGTGCTCAGTACCTAGGTTGTACTAGTATTTTAATTCCTCAATTTAATGCTAAAACATTTGATAAGATTATGAAGAAGTATGAACCTAATGCCATTATAGGAGTTCCTACTTTATATGAAGCTATTCTAAATAGTAAAAGTTTTAAACATATGAAACTAGATTACTTAAAATGTGTAATTTCTGGTGGAGATAGTCTAACTCCTGAATTAAAGAAAGACTTTGATAGCTGGTTAAAGAAACATTCATCTCCTGCTACATTACGTGAAGGATATGGACTTACTGAGTGTTGTTCAGCTAGTTGTCTAACTCCACTTAATTACTATCGTGAAAATAGTATTGGTATTCCACTTCCTGATATGTATTTTAAAATAGTAGAAGTAGGTACTGAAAAAGAGCTACCTTACGGAGAAGTAGGAGAAATAGTAATAACTGGTCCTACTGTTATGGCTGGTTATATAAGAAATAAAAAAGAAACAAATGAAGCTCTAAAAAAACATAAAGATGGTAGAATATGGCTTCATACTGGTGATGAAGGTATTATGGATAAAGATGGCTATGTCTACTTTAAAGGTCGTCTAAAAAGAATGATTATCACATCAGGTTACTGTGTATATCCAAATAATATAGAAAATGTCATAAATACACATCCTGATGTAAAAACATCATGTGTTATAGGAATACCTCATCCATATAAAGTAACAGTAGCTAAAGCTTTTATTGTCTTAAAGAATAATATTAGACCATCAGAAGATGTTCTAGCCTCTATTAAAGCTTTAGTAAGAAAGAATTTAGCTCGTTTCTCATGGCCATATGAGTATGAATTTAGAGATGAACTTCCAAAAACATTAGTAGGTAAAGTAGCTTATAATGTCTTAATACATGAAGAAGAAGCTAAAAATAAAAATATTAAAGTACAAGAAAGTGAAGAATTATTAGAACAAGTAGAAGATGAATCTAATAGTGATAAATTAATAGATAAAATAAATAAAAAATAATATTATTAATATTTATATATAAATAATAAAGTAGATATAAATATAAAATTATTTTATAATAACAATGGAGTTGATATAATGTATGATTATATTATAGGTACAATAACTGATTATAAGAATAATGCTATTGTAATAGATAATAATGGTATAGGTTACTTAGTATACGTAGCTAATCCATATTCTTTTTCTGAAAAAGAGAAAATAAAAGTATATATATATGAACATATTACTGAGAATGAAGATGTTTTATATGGATTTAAAACATTAGAAGAAAAAGAATTATTCTTAAAGCTAATTTCTGTTAAAGGACTAGGGCCAAAGATGACACTACCTATACTCGCAACAGGATCTATAGAAGGAATAATGGATGCTATCGAAAGAGAAAATATCTTGTATTTAAAGAAGTTCCCAAAAATAGGAGAAAAACTAGCTAGACAGATAGTATTAGACTTAAAAGGAAAACTAGAATTTATTGGTATTGGTGTATCTGATGAAACAGTAGAAACAGAAAGAGAATTAGAAGAAGTTCTATTAGGTCTAGGTTATAAAGAGAAAGAAATAAAACCAGTTTTAGCTAGAGTAGATACGTCACTCACAATAGAAGATCAAGTAAAAGATGCACTAAAATTACTATTAAAATAGGAGGTTAATATGAAAGAAGAAAGTATTATTACAAACTATACAACTGAAGATGATAAGATAGAAGATAATACTATAAGACCAGAAACTATTTCTGAATATATTGGTCAAAGTGCTGTTAAAGATAATATTAAAGTATTTATAGAAGCAGCTAAAATGAGAAATGAAGCACTAGATCATGTCTTATTGTATGGACCTCCAGGACTAGGTAAAACAACTCTATCTTTTATTATAGCTAGAGAACTAGGAGTAAATATTAAGACAGCTTCTGGTCCATCTATCGAAAAAGCAGGAGACTTAGCAGCTATTTTATCATCCTTAGAACCAGGCGATGTCTTGTTTATTGATGAGATACATAGAATGCCAAGATATATTGAAGAAATATTATATCCAGCTATGGAAGATTATTCATTAGATATAATTGTTGGTAGTGATGAAAACTCTCGTAATATAAAAATAGATCTTCCACCATTTACCTTAGTAGGTGCAACGACTCGTGCTGGAGACTTATCTTCTCCACTAAGAGATAGATTTGGTATAACTGCAAAACTTGAGTATTATTCAGAAGATGAATTAGAAGAAATAGTAAAAAGAACAGCTCGAGTATTAGATGTTAAAATAGATGAAGATGCTGCTCATGAGTTAGCTCTTAGAAGTAGAGGTACTCCTCGTGTAGCTAATAGATTATTCAAAAGAGTAAGAGATTTTGCTCAAGTAGAAGGATTAAAAAAGATAGATAAAAAGACTACTCTAAAAGCTCTACAAAAATTAAAAGTAGATGATTTAGGACTAGATAATACAGACCATGAACTATTACTTGCTATTATAAATAGATTTAATGGTGGACCAGTAGGAATAGAAGCTTTATCATCTTCAATTGGTGAAGAAGTAACGACAATAGAAGACGTATATGAACCATATTTACTACAAAAAGGACTATTAAAAAGAACTGCTAGAGGACGAGTAGTAACACCATATGCATATGAAGTATTAGGCATTAAGAAGTCTTAATGTCTTTTTAAATTCAACTATAACTTGATTTTTTAGCCATTTTATGTTATAATTATACGCGTTCATGGAATGGATTAATAACTTTAATCCGAGGGGGTATGGAAGTATGAACAAGAAATTAAAACAAGCTATTAGTATTTTAACTATAAGTGGTATGATTACTGGTTCTGCTTTACTTTGTGGTTGTAGTAAAGAAATAGAATTAGATGGTGCATCACTTCAAAGTATATTAAAAAATTCTAAAGTAAAGAAGATTACTACACTAGATACAGAAGTAAAACAAGATAATCTACGTAAAATAGAAATAGAACAAGCTATTGAATTAGAAAAAGCTATACAAGTACAAGAATTAATAAAAGACGTAGATTTAAATCAAATACCATTACTAAAAAATCAATTAACTAAAGAAGAAGAAAAAGAAACATTAAAATTAGGTATAGAAGAAATAGAAAAGTTAGTAAAAGAAAGTAATAGTAACACTAATGAAGATTTATTAATAGAAAAAAGACTAGAAGCTAAGAAAAAATTATATGCTATTAGTAAACACTATGATAACATAATTGAAAATGGTGGAGAAATATCTGAAACAATGATACTAGACGCTATAAAAGGAGCCGTTGCTGACGAGTTAGATATTACTACACAAGATATCAGAATTACAAGTGATGGAAGACGCGTTGACGCAGCTCCTGGAGTAATTGTTAAAGATGAAGATGGCGAGCCTAAAAAGTATGTTTTCAGTGGTGATATGTTATATAATGCTGTTGATTATTTATATGCTGTTCAAAAAGATGGTTATGATAATTTAAGTGATGAGAAACGTATAGAAAAATATAAAGAGTCATTAAATTATGCTAAAAAAGTTTTATTATCAGGAGCTAGTATAACTGATAATAAACTAAAAGTTCAAAATGGAGCAAATACTATAAATGATGAAATCTTAACTAAAGTAAAAAAGAAATAGTACTTTAAAAACTATTTCTTTTTTGTTATAATTATAGCGTTTGGAAGTGATACTATGGAAATTTCAGATTTTGATTATGATTTACCAGAAAGATTAATTGCTCAAACTCCTCTAGAAGAAAGAGATGCTTCTAAATTATTAGTATTAGATAAGAAAACTGGAGAAGTAGAACATAAGATATTTAAAGATATAATAGATTACTTAGAACCAGGTGATACTTTAGTCTTAAATGATACTAAAGTACTTCCTGCTAGATTAATTGGAGAAAAGATTGATACTAAAGCAGTAATAGAAGTACTATTATTAAAGAATACTAAAGATAATGACTGGGAATGTTTAGTAAAACCAGCTCGTAGAATAAAAGTTGGTACAGTTGTATCTTTTGGTAATGGTAAATTGATGGCAAAATGTATTGAAGAAAAGGATGAAGGTATAAGAGTATTTACTTTTACTTATGAAGGAATATTCTTAGAGATATTAGATGAATTAGGTACTATGCCACTTCCTCCATATATACATGAAGAATTAGAAGATCAAGATATGTATCAAACAGTATATGCTAAAGAAGTAGGTAGTGCTGCTGCACCTACTGCAGGACTTCATTTTACGAAGGAACTGTTAAAAGAAATAGAAGATAAAGGAATAAATATTTGTTATATAACACTACATGTTGGTATAGGTACATTTAGACCAGTAAAAGTAGATAAAATAGAAGATCATAAAATGCATAGTGAATATTATTCTATGACTAAAGAAGTAGCTGAAGTTCTAAAGAAAACTAAAGAAACTGGTCATAATATTATAGCTGTAGGTACAACATCCACAAGAACTCTAGAAACTATTATGACTAAGTATAATGAATATAGAGAATGTAGTGGTTGGACTGATATATTTATTTATCCAGGTTATGAATTTAAATCAGTTGATAAATTAATCACAAATTTCCATCTACCAAAGTCAACACTAGTAATGTTAGTATCAGCTTTAGCTGGTAGAGAAAATATACTAAATGCCTATAAGATTGCGATAGAAAATGAATATAGATTCTTCTCTTTTGGAGATGCTATGTTTATTAAATAGGAGTACTTATGAAAATAGAATATAAATTATTAAAAACTGAAAAAAATACTAAAGCTCGTCTAGGTAAAATAAAGACTAATTACGGAGAATATGATACTCCTATGTTTATGCCAGTTGGAACACGTGCTACAGTAAAATCTCTAACTCCTGAAGAGTTAAAAGATGTAAATGCTGGTATTATATTATCGAATACTTATCACTTATGGTTAAGGCCAGGGGAAGACACTGTAGATCACTGTGGTGGACTACATAAATTTATGAATTGGAATGGACCAATTCTAACTGATAGTGGTGGATATCAAGTATTCTCACTTGCTAGAAATAAAAAAGATATTACTGAAGAAGGAGTAAATTTTAGAAGCCATATTGATGGTAAAAAGTTATTATTAACTCCTGAAAAGTCTATTGAAATCCAAAATAAATTAGATAGTGATATAGCTATGTCTTTTGATGAATGCCCTCCAGCTTCAGCTAGTTATGAATATATGAAAAATAGTGTGGAGCGTACTCTTCGTTGGGCAGCAAGAGGTAAGAAAGTACACTCTAATCCAAGACAAGCTCTATTTGGTATAGTTCAAGGTGGATATTTTGAAGACTTAAGAAAATTCTCTGCTGAAGAAACAGTAAAAATGAACTTTGATGGTTATAGTATTGGAGGAGTAGCCAACGACGATGAATCAAAAGAAGATATGTATAAAGAAATAGATTACTCTACACCATATCTACCAGAAGATAAAGTACGTTATCTTATGGGAGTAGGAGAACCAGATGATATTCTAGAAGGAGTAATAAGAGGAGTAGATATCTTTGACTGTGTTATACCAACACGTATTGCTCGTCATGGACAAGCTTTTACTCCAGATGGAAAAATAAATTTACACAATGCTAAATACAAAGAAGACATGTCTCCTATAGATGAAGAATGCGACTGCTATACATGCAAGAATTATACTAAAGCTTATATACGTCACTTAATTACTACTAATGAATCATTAGGAGGAAGACTTCTTTCTATACATAATATTAGATTCTTAATAAAATTAACAGAAGATATAAGAGAGTCTATTAAAAATGATAATATTCTAGAATTTAAGAAACAATTTCTAGACAGATATAAAGGCAAATAATGCCTTTTTTAATTTACAAAAATAAAATAAATGTTATAATGAATTTATAAGATAGAAAGAAGTGGTCATATGAAAACCCAAGAAAAATTTGATAAACAAAATGTAGTAATTGTAGCTTTAATAATAGTTATATTACTTATGTCTATAGGATTTGCTGTTTATTCTAGAACATTAAATATTAATGGAGCAGCTACATTTAAAGGAAGTAAGTGGAGTGTTCATTTTGTTCAAGACTCATATCATATAAGAGAAAATAGTGTAACAGCAGACAGTGTAAGTTTAAATAATACAATGTTGACATACTCTGTAACACTACAAGAGCCAGGAGATAAATATGAATACTATGTAGATATAATTAATGATGGTACATTGCCAGCACAATTAAATACAGTAACAACAACAGTATTAACAGAAGCTCAATCAAAATATATGGATATTGAAATGACTTACAATCCTAATAAAAATAATGTAGCATATGAAGATTTTGGTAATGGTAATATTACTCTAAATCCTCCAATATTATTAGCAACTAATGTAACAGCAAGATTAAATGTAAAAGTAGAATACAAAGAAGATGTAGAACAAGAATTCTTACCAGAAGAAGATGCTACTATAACATTAACTACTAATTTAAACTATGTTCAAAATGAGTAATAAAATCTATTAAATATAAAAAGAATTATAGAAATATAATTCTTTTTTTCTATTGAAAGACAAGAAAAATTTTAATATAATAAAATTGGAATATTATAGGATAGAAGGTAGATAAATTGAAGACTAGATATAGTCAAAAATTTATTTATAAAGAACTAACAAAGTTAAAATTATTTTTAGCTATGTTTTTAGTTGCTTCAATTTCTGCCTTCACATATACCATAGCAAATCCTGCATATGCTGCCTCAGTACCAACTGTCTCCTCTAATAGATTATACGAAACAGGATATGGTTGGATTCAAGTAACTGATTATGCTGGAACTACCAATAAATATAGACTAACAGGAACTTGGGCAACAGCTCCGTCTAGTACGGGAGCTAGTACAACCACTGCTGTATGGGATAGCTACACTGATAATAGCAAAAACGTAAAAATAAGTATTGCCAAAGAAACTGGTAGTGGAACAAATGTCACAGTAGCGGATAAATCAGCTACAAGTTATGCCACAAGTAAAGTTAGGGGAGATGGTACAACAAACGAAACTCACTATATTTATTTAAAAAATATACCAGTTAGTATTACAGTCGCAGCAGGTCAAAAATTAACGTCTCGTGCGCATTCATCTTCATATGATGAAGTTCCACACTACGTCTGCTACACGGCATCTGGCACAGGTGGAGATAAAACTCTAGCTAACTATGCCCAAGGTGGAGCTACAAAGAACTGTTATTTTTCAATGAATATAGCAGCAATTAGACTAAAAACTAATAATTTAGAGGTATATGCTAATGGCTCTCAGTCTTTTAATATGACGTATGCCCAAACAAAAATAACAGTAAACTATAATGGTAATGGAGCAACATATGATACTCAAGCAGGAGCAGCAGTTACTAATCAAAGTTTAGGTTCTTCAACGCTTAATTATTTCACCACATATTCTGATGGAGTAGCTGATACTAACCCATCAGGTAATGGAACGTATGGACTTCAAAAGACAGGATATCACGGAAATAATAAATGGCATATAGATAGTGCCACAGGAACGCTTATAGATGCTACTGTTTCACATACAGGTCAAAGCTTTGCAGCCGCAGTTGGTAAAAGTATAGCAGGTGCTGATAATTCCGTAACACTTTATGCTGATTATGAACCAAATGATTATACAATAACATTTAATCCACGGTATGGAACATTTCAAAATACAACAAGCACAAGCACCAAAACAGTAACATATGATTCGCTTTTAAATAATATGCCAGGAATACCTACAAGAACTGGCCATACTTTTGATGGTTGGTATACGTCTTCATCTGGTGGCACCCAAGTTTTTGATGAATATGGCAGAGCAGTTAATAGTAGTAGCTATTGGGATGGCAATGGTAATGGGCCAGCATATACAGCACTAGGGAACTCATTATTAGTTCAACATTCAACATATGATGAAGTAATAAGTATGGTATATCATGACAATTATGTATATGCTTTAGCATCATATGATTATGATAGTGGAGATAATACGTTGACTAGAAGAGACTTATTTAGGTATAGTGGCGGTACTTGGACAAAATTAACATCTACTGGAGATACACTTAAAGATGGAATACTCACAGTATATAATAATACTCTATATGGTAGAGCATCATCTTGGATATTCTCTATATCTATTTCTGGTACGACAGCAACTATTAGTAATGAATTATCTTCATCGTTGCCATCATATTCATATGCTCAAGAACATACTGGAACAAGTGTCTGGAAAGGAACATCTAATTTAACTCTTTATGCACATTGGACTGTGAACAACCCAGCCACACCTACAATAACTGGAGCAACTAACAAAATATTTGGTGAAGCCAATCCAACACTTACATGTGCTACAACGACATCATATACAGAAGTTGTCAAATACTATTCATTTGGATATGCTACGAGTGATGGTGGAACACCATCAAATTGGACAGAACCAACATCCACAGCTACAAAAACAATAAATACTTCGTCATATATTGGCCAAAGGTGGTACTCATGTCGAGTGTATGTGTCAAGTTCTGGTGGGGGGACATCGTCTACTATAACATCGTCAACTACCGCGGATATCGAAGTAACAGTAAATAATGTTACAGCAACTTTTAACGCTAATAGTGGAACAATAAGTGGGACTAGTCCCCAATATTTAAGACAGGGAACTAATCTTTCATTTACTGGCATTAGGAACGATACTCAAGGTGCTATTCCAACAGCAACTAGAGATGGATATACTTTTGGTGGTTGGTATGATTCATTACCAAGTGGTACACAAGTTTTCACTAATACAGGAGCTCCTACATCCAACAATTCATATTGGTCTAATACAGCCCATCCTTCTACTAGTACTGCTGATTTGCCATATACTACAATGAGTTGTGGTGGAGTATATGATAATTGTACTGGAACAGAAGAATATGGCTTGGGATACTATAACGGTTCATATTACTATGCTGAGCTCTATACTCGTGAGTGGGGTGATGGTAACTCTGAGTTTTACTATAGCTTGGATAGATATACAGGATCAGGCTGGAAAAGTGTTATGTCTAGCACAGACAGTTTTCCAGATACTAGTTTATATTATTACCCAGCTTTTAATGATGCTTGGGCTCACAGAACAGCATCAGATCACGGCGCATCATATTGGTCAGGAAACAATCAAGTATATTTAGGCACATCTAATGTTACTTTATATGCACATTGGACAAAGGCAGCTTCGTCTTTGGCAATAACACTATCTCCAACAAGCTATGTATACGATGGAAACTCTCATTGTCCAACACCAACAGTAAAAGATGGATCAACTACTTTAACGAATAATACAGAATATACATATTCATGTTCGTCCAACACAAATATAGGTACTGCTTCCATAACTATTACAAATACTAATGCTTATAACAATACAACGAATTCCTATTATAGTGGCTCAACGACAGTTAACTTTTATATAAACAATGCCACACTTACTTTTAATGCTAATGGAGGAAGTGGAGGAGGAACAGTATATACAAAAACTGGCTCTACAGGAGTATATACAGGAATACGTAACACAACGGTTGGATCAATTCCTACAGTAACTCCTCCAAGTCAAAAACAATTAGAAGGTTGGTATACTGCCTCTTCTGGAGGAACAAAAGTACTAAATGCCGATGGATCATTCACTGGAACAGCAGTATCAGGCTATACTACAACTTCCGCATGGGCAACTACAACTAATCAAACATTATATGCTCAATATGAAAATACTGATTATACTTTGACATTTAATGCTAATGGCGGAACTGTTAGTCCAACATCTATGACTAAAACTTATGGACAGACGCTAACAGATTTACCGACTCCAACAAGAACTGGCTATAGTTTTAAAGGTTGGTATGCCAATATTAATGGAACAGGATCTAATGTTATTAATATGGGTAGAGAATATAATTATACAGATGTTATATCCATCCATGCCTCTGCTTATATGCCAGATTGGTCAACACTTAATAATACAAGTTCATCAATTGCCATACTTTCAAGTACTGAAAGTGGAGGCTATGAAATAGTCTTTGAAGGTGGAACTGCCAAAACCCTTTCCTATTATCTTATGGTAGGAACAAGTTATGTTATAATAAGCACAGGCCAAAACTGGGGAGTTAATAATATTAGTCCAGGATGGCATGACTTTGACTTAGTTTATAATGGAAGTACGGTAACTGCTTATTATGATGGCTCAGTTGTAGGAACAAGCTCAAAAACTGATACTATAAATTATCACTCTACAGCTAACCTTTATGTAGGAGCTGAAGCAAATGCTACTAGCTATGATAGTGGATCTGTCTTCCCAGGATACGTAGGAAATGTAATTGTTAAAAATACTAGTACTTTAACACCATCAACTACATATAATAGTTGGACAATGACAGGACAAAATGCTACCTTGTATGCTAAATGGACGCCAAATATATATACTATAAGCTTAGATAATCAGTCGGCAACAACAGCAGGTAGTACAGCTATCTACGAAAAATATGCTACAGGATATTATTTAGAGAGTAGTTGTACAAATCAAATGACTACTAGTGCGAATGGTATAACAATTCCAACTAAAACAGGTTATGCATTTGGAGGATATTATACTAGCGCAACTGGAGGTACTCAGTACATTAATTCATCAGGTAAATTAACCTCATCTGCTTCCAATACTAACTTCACAGCTAATGGTACTTTATATGCCCACTGGTTGAGAACAAAACTAACTATTACTGAAACTGTAAAAGGTAATCAAGCAGATGCTTTAAAGGAATTTACTTTTACGATAAATGTTAAAAATAGTGGTACAGGTATATCTGGAACATATGCTTATACAGGATCTAAGTCTGGTAACTTAACATTCAGTTCTGGAAATGCAACATTTACTCTACATCATAATCAGTATATAGATATATACTTCCCAACAGGTTATACTTATACAATTACCCAAGATAATGGAAGTTATACTCTAACTAAGACAAATGATTCTGGTACATTTAGTGGTACAGATATTACTTCTACATTTACTGATACATTAAGTAGTACTACACCAACAGGTTTATTATTTGATATATTTCCATATATATTATTATTACTAAGTAGTGTGGGAAGTATGGTAGTAGTAAATAGATTTAGAGATATATAAAAAAGAATTATTAAATATAATTCTTTTTCTTATGTAAACAATAATATTTAATATTGATAAATTTGCTTCTATATAATATACTAAAGTAGAAAGAATAGAAGGTGTAAAGATGGCAGGATTCTTTAACAATAAAACTAATAATACTATGCAACAAAATACTACAACGACACCAGCTAATACTACAACAGCTCAGAATAATAATCAATTTAGTAATGGTCAATTAATAAGTAGTAATATTGATTCATCTAAAGAAGATGTAAATAAAAGATTTACTCAAAATCTAAATAAAGCTGCTAATCCAAATGCCTCTACATCTAATAAAGAAGATTTAGAAGTTAAGACAGAATATGATTCTAAAGGTAGAGCTAAAAAACCTACTAAAACATATTCATATACTATTCTTAACGATATGAATAAAAAAGAAAAGAGTAGTTTAGTAGCCGAAACAGAAGAAGAAGTAAGAAACTTCTTAGTATCACAACATTATCGTATTGTTAATGTTGAACTACGTAAAGCTACTGATATAGAAATTACTTTTGGTAAGATAAGTGCTCAAGATTTAGCTTTCTCACTAACTCAGTTATCAACATATATTAAGTCAGGTATTCCATTAGCTGATTCTGTAACTATTCTTGCTAAACAAGCTACAAAACCACATCTAAGAACTAGCTTTAATCAATTAGTATTTGAATTATTAAAAGGAGAAAACTTGTCAGATGCTATGACATCTCAATCTAAGTTATATCCATCTTTATTAATAAATATGGTAAAAACAGCTGAAATGACAGGAGATTTACCATCTATATTAGATGATATGGCTGATTATTATACAGCTATTGATCAAACTAAAAAGCAAATGAAATCAGCTATGACATACCCAATAGTAGTATTAATAATTGCTTTTGGTGTTTTAATATTCATGCTTACTTACTTAGTACCACAATTCTCTAGTATGTTCCAAGATAATGGAGCAGAGTTACCTGTACTAACTCAAACAATTTTAAGTGTAAGTAAATTTATTACTGGTAACTGGATTATATTATTATTAGCAGTTATTACTTTAGTAGTTATATTCATAGTATTAATGAAAAAAGTTATTAGTTTTAAAAGAGGAGTACAAATTACTTTAATGCATATCCCAGTAATTAAAGATATTATTATTTATAATGAAGTAGCTAACTTTACTAAGACATTTGCTTCATTGATAAATCATGGTGTATTTATTACTGATTCTATGGAAATACTATCTAAAATAACTAATAATGAAATATATAAAGGTATTATTAATAATTGTTTAACTAACTTAGCAAAAGGTGAATCAGTATCAACAGCCTTTAAAGGTCAATGGGCTTTCCCAGTAGTAGCCTATGAAATGATAGTAACAGGTGAAAGAACTGGTCAATTAGGTCCTATGATGGAAAAAGTCGCTGATCACTTCCAAATGTTGCATAAAAACATTATTGATCAAATGAAGAGTATGGTAGAACCAATGTTAATAGTAGTCTTAGCTGTTATTGTTGGTATAATCTTACTATCTATAATTCAACCAATGTTTGCTATATATGATACCGTAAAATAAGGAGGAAATTATGAGTATAACAATGCTATGTATCTTCTTTATTTTAGGTACATGCTTTGGTTCTTTTTATACAGTAGTTGCTACACACTTAGTAAAAGATGAACCATTTTTAACTACTAGATCAAAGTGTGATAACTGCTCACATCCATTATCACTACTAGATATGATACCAATACTATCATATATCTTTTTACGTGGAAAATGCCGTTATTGTCATACTAAAATAGATCCATTGTCTACTTATATGGAAATATTCTCTGGTATATTATTCACTACAGCATACTATGTCTTTGGACCAACTTATGAATTATTTATGGCTTTAGGTATTATATCTCTATTATTAATAGTAATAATCACAGATGTATCTAGTCTCATCATACCAGATGAATTACTAATATTTATGTCTTTGTACTTCACTATATTTGATTTATTAAATATAGGTATTTTTGGTACTTTAAAAGCTATAGGTGATGGAATTATTCTTTTCTTAATAATGTACTTTATTATGTTAATAGGTAACTTTATCTTTAAGAAAGAATCTCTAGGTGGAGGAGATATAAAGATGATGTTTATCTTTGGACATATTCTAGGTATATTAGCCGGAATATTCTCTATCTTTTTAGGTAGTATTATAGCTTTACCAATATCTATTATGTTCTTAGTAAAAGAAAAAGAACACGTAATTCCATTTGGCCCATTCTTACTTATAGCTTTAACTTTAATGTATTTTACTGGTATTAATAGTGAAACAATATTAAATTTCTTAAGATGGTAAAAAATACTTAAAAAAAGTATTATTTATGTTAATATATATTTGTGGTGATAATCATGAGAAATATTACTATTTTACCAGCAGATACTTATACAGTTATTAATAAAACTATTCTTAATGAAGAAGATTATAAGATAATAACTATGTTGTATCAACCAATTATAGGTCATACAGCAGTATCTTTATATGAAACATTAAAAGATGATTTAGATAAACTTCAAGTAATGAGTGATGAATTAACTCATCATCATTTAATGTCTACTATGCAATTAAATTTAAATGACATTGTAATAGCTAGAGAAAAGTTAGAAGCCATAGGTCTATTAAAGACTTATGTTAAAGAAGAAACTACTAATAATTATGTTTATCTATTATATTCACCACTAAGTGCTAGTGATGTTTTTTCACATCCAGTATTAAATATTGTTTTATATAATAATTTAGGAAAGACTGAGTATAATAAACTACTAAATTATTTTAAAATACCAAAGATAGATTTAAAGAATTATACAGATATAACTAAGTCTTTTGATAATGTATTCTCATCAGTGGAAAAAACTTCTATTGATAGTATTCCTGATATAAGTAAAAAAGAATCTAATAATATTGAAATATCTAAAGGAATAGATTTTGATGAAGTAATTTCATCAATTCCAAAAGATGAGTTAAACGAAAAAGCTTTCACAAATGATACTAAGAAGTTAATTAATTCACTATCTTTTACTTATAATATTAAGACTTATGAAATGAGTGGTTTAATTAGAGACTCTATTAATGAAAAAGGTTTAATAGATAAAGAAAAGTTAAGAAAAGCTACTCGTAATTATTATCAGTTTGAAAATAATGGATCACTTCCTACATTTATATATAAACATCAACCAGATTATTTAAAGAAACCTAGTGGAGATAATTCAAAGTGGGCTAAAATGGTTTATACTTTTGAAACTTTAACTCCATATGAATTTCTAAAAGCAAAATATAAAGGAGCAGAACCAACTGATCATGATAAAAGACTAGTAGAATCTCTTCTAATAGATCAGAATCTAAATCCAGGAGTAGTCAATGTACTTATAGCTTATACATTAAAATTAAATAATGAAAAGTTAAAGAAATCTTATATTGAAACCATAGCAGGTCAATGGAAAAGACTAAATATTGAAACTGTAGAAGAAGCTATGAAGATAACAGAAAAAGAACATAAGAAATTAAAGAACTTAGTAAAGAAAACTCCAAGTAAAGAGAAAAAAGATTCTAAAGAATCTCTACCAGTATGGTTTAATAATGAAGTTAAAGAAACAACTGTCTCTAAAGAAAATGAACAAGAGATGGATGAAATATTAAATGAATTAGTTTAAGAGAATATTTACTTATTCTCTTATTTTTGTTATAATTTCCATAGTAGGAGAGTGTATATGAAGAAACTAATCTTTGGACATAAAAATCCTGATACTGATTCTGTTGTTTCCGCAATAGCTCTTTCGTATTTAAAGAATACTTTGGGGGAAGAAACAGAGCCAAGAGTACTAGGAAATTTAAATAGAGAAACAGAATTTGCTCTCAAATATTTTAAAGTAAAAAAGCCTGAGTATTTAAATGATGTTAAACTTCAAGTAAGAGATGTTAACTATAGTAAAAATCTATTTATGAAGGAAACAGAGTCTATTTATTCTGCTTATAAATATATGATTAATCATAATATTACTGGTATTCCTATTGTAAAAGGAGATAACGATTTCTTATCTCTAATTACTATTAAAGATCTAGCTATGAATATTGTAAGTAATAATTATGATAAACTAGATACTTCTTATGATAATTTATTAAAAGATTTAGGAGGAGAAGAATTATTACACTTTGATGATGAAATAAGAGGTAAAATACTAATAGCTTCTTATAAATCAAGTAGAATATTAGGAAACGTTAATCTAGATAATACTAATATTCTAATATTAGGAGATAGACATTCTATTATAGATTATGCTATTAAAAGTAAAGTAAAATTAATTATTTTAACTGGTGGTAGTGAAATACATAATAAACACATTAAGTTAGCTAAAAAGAATAAAGTAAATATAATTAGAAGTCCATATGATACTTATCATTTATCTCGTATTGTACCACTTACTAACTACATAAGAACTTTAATATCTAATAGTAATCCAATTAAGTTTTATACAACAGACTATATATCTAATGTTAAAGAGATAAATTCTAAACTAAGACATACTAATTATCCTGTTATTAATAAAGCTGGTAAATGTACAGGACTTCTTAGAATTACTGATTTAAATGATATTAATCCTAAGAGGGTAGTCTTAGTAGATCATAATGAACCTATGCAAAGTGCTGATGGTCTAGATGAAGCTATTGTAGAAGAAGTAATAGATCATCATAATTTAAGTACTTTAACTACAGCTAAACCAATTAATTTTAGAGGTATGGCAGTTGGATCTACTTCTACTATTATTTATACTTTGTTTATTGAAAAAAAATTAGCTATTCCTGAAAATATAGCTGGTATGTTATTATCAGGTATTTTATCTGATACTTTGATATTGAAAAGTCCAACTACAACAGATAAAGATCGAGAAGCAGTAACTAGTCTATCTAAATTAGCTAAAGTAAACTATGAAGAATATGGACTAGAATTATTAAAAGCAGGTACTTCTCTAAAAGGTATGAAAGTAGAAGATGTAATCTTCAATGACTATAAATTATTTACTGTATCAAATAAGACATTTGCTATAGGACAGTTCTTTACTATGAACTTTGAAGATATAAGAAAAGATATCACTTCATATATAGAAGCTCTAAATAAATTAGCTGAAGCTAATAATTATATACTAGCTTGTCTATATATTACTGATATAATAAAGAATGGTTCTTATGTTATATTTAATGAGAAAGGAAAAAATCTAATGTCATCTATATATAATAAAGAAATAGAAGAAGGAACATTTATAGATAAATGCTTATCTCGTAAACAAGATATTGTTCCACTTATTATAGATGCTATAGATAATGATTAATATGAAAGATAAATTATTTTTAACTTTAAAAGGCTTTATATTTGGATTAGCTAATATAATACCTGGAGTAAGTGGAGGTACTATTGCTCTTACTATGGGTATATATGAATACTTAATAAAAGCAATATCCAATATCTTAAAAGAATTTAAAAATTCTATGTCTATCTTAATACCATTTGGTCTAGGAGCAGCTCTAGCTATTTTATCTATGAGTAAAGTAATTAATTTTACTCTAGATAAATATCCTACAGCTACTATATTATTCTTTGTAGGATTAATACTAGGAGGAATACCATTAATATTTAAGAAATTAAAAGTAAAGAGACAAAAGTCTATTAATATAATTCTAAGTATAATAACATTTTCTATCGTAATAATACTTGCTATTATAGGTAGTAATACTAGTAGTGTTAATCTAAGTAATTTAAATATACTTAGTTATATACTATTATTCTTAGTAGGAGTAGTTGCTGCTGCATCTATGGTTATTCCTGGTATATCAGGATCATTTATGTTAATGTTATTAGGTTTTTATAAACCAATAATAAAAGTAGTAGCAGACTTAACTAATTTTGATAATTTAGCACATAATTTATTAGTATTAATACCATTTGGTTTAGGAGTAGTATTTGGTATTATCTTCATAGCTAAATTATTAGAATACTTATTTAGTAAATATAAAACACTTACGTATTATGCTATATTTGGATTCTTAATAGCTAGTGTTGTTACTTTATTAATGAAAGTAGATTTTACTCATAGTATACCTGAATTATTAGTAGGTATTATACTATTAGTAATAGGCCTTGTAATAGGATATAAATTAGGAGATGATTAGATGGATATCTTATCAGTAATAATATTAGGAATAGTACAAGGAATAGCTGAGTTTTTACCAATATCTTCATCAGCCCATTTAATCATCTTTAGAGATATCTTTGGTATAGGAAGTAATATTAGTGATAATATTGCTATGTCATTTGATATAGCCTTACATTTAGGTACATTACTAGCTATATTAGTATTCTTCTATAAAGACTTTATAAAGATAATAACAAACGGCTTAACAAAAGGAGTAAAAGATAAAGATGGAAAACTTCTTTGGTACTTAATTGCCGCTACTATACCAGCAGCCTTAGCCGGAGTATTATTTGAAGATGTAGTAGAAGACTTCTTTAGAAATAGTTATTATTTAATAGCTATAGCCTTAGCTTTTATGGGAATAGTTATCTATCTATGCGATATTAAAAGTGAAGAGAAAAAAGATATTCATAAACTAACCTTAAAAGATTCTCTAATTATTGGTACTAGTCAAATACTAGCACTAATACCTGGCTTTTCTCGTTCTGGAACAACTATAGCAGCTGCAAGAACTCTAGGAGTAGATAGAACATCATCTGCTAAATTTTCATTCTATTTAAGTGCTCCAATAGTAGCTGGAGCTGTTGTTTTAGAATTATTACATAAATCTACATGGACAATGATAGGAGCTAATTTATCTTACTTTGCAGTAGGTATATTAACATCATTTATAATAGGTTTATTATGTATTAAATTCTTACTAAAATATCTTGATAATCATAACTTTAAGATATTTATGATATATCGTATAATATTAGCTATTATCGTTATTATTATCTTATTAGGAGGTAAATAGTATGGACAAGAATCAAATAGCTCTATTAACGACATTATTACTAGGAATATTTATACTTATAGGTATATTAATAACATATATTTTTAATAAGAAAAATAATATAGTTAATTTCTCTATAGGTTTAGCTTTCTCAGTAATAATAATGTTAATAGTAACAGATCTTTTACCAGAAATTATGGAAGAAATAGAATTATCTAAAATATATATATTTATTATATGTACTGCTTTAGGTTTTTATATTTTAAGAGTATTAGATCATTTTATTCCTGATCATAATGATAGTGATAATGAAGATAATTTAATTCATATAGGTGTAATGACATCTCTTGCTTTAGGTATTCATAATGTTATAGAAGGAATGGCTATCTATAGTAGTGTTATAAGTGATGCTAAACTAGGCTTAGCTTTAACTATAGGAGTAGGTTTTCATAATATACCATTAGGTATGGTAATAGGAGGAACACTACATCAAGCTAAAGAAGATAAGTATAAAACAATAATCTATATCCTCTTAGTAACACTTTCAACCTTTGCAGGTGGCTTAGTTATGTATTTTGCTAACACAAGCGAATTAAATAGCTTAGTTGATGGAATCTTATTATCATGCACATTAGGTATGCTTATGTTTATCTTGATAGATGAATTATTTCCTCGTGTCATTAAAAATATTAAAAACAAATATATGATAACTGGCATAATACTAGGTATTGTTTTACTTAGTATATCAATGCTATTTTAGGAGCTTTATGTATTATTTATCAACTTTATTTATAATGTTCATAATTTATTCAGTTATAGGCTATATAGTCGAAGTTAGTTTCGTATCTATAAATGAAAAGAAACTAAATCTTTCACGTGGCTATTTAATTGGACCAGTGATACCCGTCTTTGGTTTGGGAGCAGTTTTGATGTGCCTATTACTACAAAAATATGAGAATGATATTATCGCTTTATATGTTTTATCAACCGCTATATGTACTGGTTTAGAATATTTCACTTCTCTTTTAATGGAAAAAATATTTAGAATGCGTTGGTGGGATTATTCAGATGAAAAACTAAATTTAGACGGACGTGTATGTTTGAAATTTGCTTTATGTTTTGGACTAGGTGGGGTCATAATTATAAAGTATGTCCAACCACTTATAAGTAATTTTCTATATTCGTTTGATTCAAAAACTATCTATATTATAGCTGCTATTTTATTTGTATTATTCTTAATAGACTTCATTGTTTCAACAAACATAGTAATGAGTTTACGTATCAATATTCATCGTTTAACTAATAAAGATGTAACACACAAAATAAAAAAAGAAGTGCGCCGTCGTTTATCAAGTGCTTCAATTCTTACTAAACGTCTAATGAATGCTTTCCCAGATATGCCTAAGTTAAATAAAAATTTAAATTTAGAAGCTGTCGAAGATTTAATATTTGGACGTAAAAGATTTCCTTTTTGGAAAAAGAAATAGGAGGGAATATGTATCAAATAAAAGAAAATATTAATAAAAATATATTTCGTGGTTATGATGTTAGGGGTATATATCCAACTGAATTAGATGAAGATACTGCTTATACTTTTGGTCTAGGATTTGGTAGTAAAATTAAAGAGATGGGCAAGACAACATGTGTAATTGGACACGATAATAGACTATCTTCTCCAGATTTAACTAATGCTTTGATCACAGGTATAAAAGAAACAGGAATAGATATTATTTATCTAGGTTTATGCACAACACCAATGTATTATTATGCTTGTATAAAACTAGAAGTATATAGTGGAGTAATGGTTACTGCTTCTCATAATCCAAAAGATGATAATGGTTTTAAGTTTGCTTTTGATGAGAATGGAAATTGTAAAGGTCAAGAGATACAAGACTTCTTAGATTATATTTTAGCTGGCAAATTTGCTAGTGGTAATGGTAAAGTCAAGACTTATGATATTACTAATGACTATATTGAATTATATAGAAATAATCTTCATTTTGGAAATAGAAAACTAAAAGTAGTCTTAGATCCTGCGAATGGAACAACATCAATTATAGCCAGAAAGATATATGAGATGTTTCCTATGGATTTAACTATTATTAATGAAGAATCAGATGGCCATTTTCCAAATCATCATCCTGATCCTTGCATTGAGTCAAATCTAGAGCAGTTAAAAGAAAAAGTACAAGAATTGAATGCTGATATTGGTATTTCATTTGATGGTGATGGAGATAGACTCGGTATAGTAACAAATACTAGTACTTTTCTTCCAACTGATTATTATATGATTATAATTATTAGAGATATTATAAACAAAGTAGAAAAGAAAGAATTCTTATACGATGTTAAATGTTCTAAATCGCTAAGTGATGAAATAGAAAAATTAGGAGCTAAAGGTATCTGTTATCGTACAGGTAACTCCTATACTAAAGCAGCTATTAGACAGCAAGACTTGCCATTCGGTGGAGAATTATCTGGTCATGTATACTATAGAGATCGTTGGCCAGGATTTGATTCAGGACTTTATGCTGGACTTCGTATTTTAGAAATTTTATCTAACACTGATAAAACTGTCGATGAATTACTTGATGGTATAAATAAGTATTATGCTACCGAAGAAATTAAATTTGCTTCTCCTGATACCATTAAATTTAATGTCGTAGATAAAATAAAAGAATATGCTAAAGAAAAAGGTTATAACTACCTAGATATTGATGGAGTTAAAGTTTTATTTGACGATGGATGGGCTTTAGTTAGAGCTAGTAATACTGGACCTAACATTACTGCTCGTTTTGAAGCTAGTAGTAAAGAAAGATTAGCTGAACTTCAAGAAGAATATACTAAGTTAATTGAGGAATACAATAAATGAAATCATACACTTTCAAAATGAAAATGCTTCCAGCTAATATTCTGTGTCTCTTTATCTATATCTCTTTATTTATTATTAGTGTTTTATTAGATGTAGAATTTTATGATAATAATTGGTCACCTGTATTAGTAATTACTGGTATTATTATATATTTTAGTATCCATGAACTTCTTCATGGACTAGGATATGTCCTAGGAGGAGCTAAAAGTAAAAATATAAAATATGGAGTAGCGCTAGAACGAGGAATACTATATACGCTATGTAGAGAAGAGATAACTAAGAAGAACATACTTATATCACTATGTATGCCTTTCTTAGTAATAGGAGTAATAACTTATATTATTGGAGCTATTTTAGAATTAAAATTCTTAGTTTTATTATCAATTTGTAATCTAGCTGGAGCTACTATGGATTTAGTTATGTTTATCTATATAGCTAGTATAAATAAAGTTCATTATTCTGAAACAGATGCCTGTGATGAATTTGTCTTAATCACAGATAAAGATTTAAGTAAAAGAAAAAATATATTCTTTAAAATAGTAAATAAAAAAGAATATAATAAAAAAGATTTTATCTTTAAAAACAAAGTACCTAAATTTACTATATCTAGAATATCTATATATATAATAATTATACTTATAGTATTCACATTAATAAGTACAATAATATAGAAGCTTAGCTTCTTTTTTCTTTACTGTAAAGTTTTAGTAATAAAGAGAATAATTTATTAGTATATGGTATTATAAAACTATAGTGTAATCTGGAGGATATATGGCTATTAGTGAAGAAGAAATATTAAAAGAAAAGAAAATATTAAAGAAATCTCATAATCTTATTAAAAAGAATATTGATGAATTATCTAATAAGATTAATGTTAAAGTAGAAGATTTAAAAGAATTTAAACGCTTATCTTGGCAAGAAATATCTTCATATGATGCTGGAGATATAGCTCAGTTACGTGAAGAAAGTACTAGACAAGTATCAGAGACTAATTCCAAGATAGAGTATTTAAAAAAGCTAAATCAAATAGAAAAGAAGCCTTATTTTGCATCTATTGTCTTTAAAGCAGATGATGGTGAGATAGATAATATCTATTTGTCTTTAACATACTTAAAAGATAAACATGGTAATAATATTTTATATGATTGGAGAAGTCCTATCTGTTCTCTTTTCTATGACTATGAAACAGGACCAGCTTCTTACGAAGCTCCAGGTGGAACATTTACTGGTACATTAAAAAGAAAAAGACAATATAAAATAGAAAGAGATAAATTACTAGGAGTATTTGATAACTCTCTAAATATAGATGATGAATTTCTTCAAGATGTCTTAGCTGAAGAATCAACTGATCATATGAAAAATGTCGTTAATACTATTCAAAAAGAACAAAACCAAGTAATTAGAAATACTGAAGATAATCACTTAATAGTAAATGGTATAGCTGGATCTGGTAAGACAACAGTAGCTCTTCATAGAATAGCTTTCTTACTATATCGTATACCTAAACTAACTTCTCAAAACATTTTGATATTTTCACCTAATAATATTTTTACAGACTATATATCAGAAGTTTTACCATCTTTAGGAGAAGCTAATACTCTAGAAACTACTTTTGATGATTACCTATCTTATAATATAGATGAATTTAAAGAAATAGAACCGTATACTGACTTTGTAGCTAGATATTATTCATATAAAGAATTAAATCCAGAATTAGTTACTTATAAACAGAGTAATGACATTATAAAAGATATTAATAATTACTTAACAGATTATATATCTAAAGCATCTTTTACAGAGCATATAGTTGAAGGTAAGAATAATAGAGTAGAAGTATATGAATTAAATAATTATCTTCAAAAGAGATATAATAAAGCGCCTCTATTCGAAAGAATAAATTTAATAGCTGAAAAGTTATCTTCTAATTTCTATAAAGGTTCTTCTAAACATGAAAATACTTTTAAAAAGTTATTAAAGAAATCAAGTAATTTCTACCAACCAATATCTGATATTATTAATGATTTCTTTACTAGTAAATATTCCAAAATAAAGAAAGAAAAAGTACTAGATAAGAAAGAAGGTATTATAAAGTATGAAGATGCTTTAATTTATACTTATGTAAAAGGTTGTTTAGAAGGATTCCCATACGAAGGTAATATTAAAGAAGTAGTAATAGATGAAGCTCAAGATTATAATTTACTTCAATATTTAATAATATCTAGAATCTTTAGAAAGGCTAATTTTACTATTCTAGGAGATATTAATCAAAATATTAATCCATATTATCATTATAAGAATTTAAGTATTTTAGAAAAACTATTCTCTGGAAGTACTAAGTATATAGAATTATTAAAGACATATCGTTCTTCACCAGAAATAATAGATTATACGAATAAAATATTAAATTTAAATCATGTTTCAGCTATTAGACGTACTAATAATAAACCAGTAGTAGTAAGACATAATGTTGAATTAAAAAAAGCTCTTATTAATGATATAAATAATTTAAAGAAAGATTACTCATCTATTGCGATAATTACTAAAGATGATAAAGAAGCTAGTAAATTACATAGTCTTTTAGAAAAAGATATAGATATTTCATTAGTAGAATTAAATACTAAAAATTATAATAAAAAGTTAATAATAATCCCAGCATACTTAGCTAAAGGATTAGAGTTTGATGCAGTAATTGTCTATAATAATAGAGATAATTCATATCGTAAGAATGAAAAAAATCTATTATATGTAGCTTGTACCAGAGCTCAACATATTTTATATATATACAATTAAAAATATGTTATAATGTAAATATAAGGTAGGTATAGTTATGAATAAGTTTAATCTAGATAGTATTGAAAATACTAGTAACAGAAAATATGCTAATTTATTTGAAAATCCAACATATGAAGCAATAGAAGAAGAAAAGATTATTCGTAAAGCAGAAGAAAGGAAGCAAGCTAAACAACTAGTTAAAACTAAAGATACTAGTGGTTTTATATCACCATTATTTTTAGGATTAACTATTTCAGTCTTGACAATGCTTGGTTTTATTCTAAGTTATATAGCTTACTTGGTATTTTAAATGAATAATACAGAAATAATAAAGTATATTGAAGAAAAGTTTTCTGATACTGATATAGATGTAAATGAAAAAGCTGCTATTCTAGAAGAATATTTAAATTCTCCTAAATCTCCTCAAGAGATAAAGAATAGTATAGATGCTAAATACAATGAATTAACTAATTCTAATAACTTATCTAGTAATACTGATATTCTAACTAATATAGGCCTTAATACAAAGATTATTAATCAAAAAGATAATGAAGTAGAAGCAGCTATAGATCTAAAAGATATGGATGATTTAAGAACTAATCTAAAAAGTACTAAGTATTATGATTCTAATACTGATAGTATGACCTTCTCTAAAGATGGTAATGATTATGGTCTACAAATAACTACTGATTATAAAACAAATATTAATTTTACTCCAATCTTAAAGTCTAAAGATAAAATATATTTATATGAATGGAATAAAAATACTAATACTTTTACTATTAAAAGTACAGAGAATAATTTAGTAGATGAAAATACTAATTTTATAACTATTAATGAAAGACATATTACTGATATGAATAATATTTCTAAGAGTGAAATGTTAAAGAATTCTCTAATTAGATATTCTTATATAAATAGTAGTAGAGGTAAAAAGATAAATGATTATAAACTAGGAGAAGCTCTAACTCGTCTAAAAGACAAATCTAGTTATGAAGTAAATGAGTTATTAAGTAAATCACTTTATAAAAAGAAAGTTAATACAAAACAGTTAGGTTATACTAAAACTATATCTCTAGGATTAATACTTACTATATTTGGTATTATTATCTGTTTAATAGCTATATTAATAAAATAAAAACTATTAAGAAAACTTAATAGTTTTTTTTAAAATTTATATAAAAATTCTACACAAAGAAATAATAGTATGATAAACTTGACTTATAAGATGATAGTTTAGTGTCAAAAATTATGTCAAAAGAAATTTTTGACTTCTAACTTATTTAATTAAATTAATTCTTATGATAATCTAAAAATGAGGTGTATTATGAATAATATAGTAAGTTTTTTAACATCAACAGAAATAATAGTAGTATATGTAGTAGCTTTAATAGCTATACTACTATGTTTTATTATTTATTTAGTAGATAAGAATTATGATAAGAGAAAGCAAAGACATAATACTAAGGAATTAAATAAGTTAGTAGAAGAAGTACAAGAACGTTTAGAAGAAGAGAAAGAAGAAGTAGTAGAGACTACACCTATAGTAGAAGCTCCTAAACCAGTGGAAGTAATTACTCCTTCTAATGAGCCAGTTATGGTTGAACCTGCTGTTGAAGTAGTGCCAACAGAAGAAGTAAAAGAAGAACCAGAAGTATTAGAAATTCCAGAACAAGTAACTATGTCTTTAGAAGAGTTAAAAGAAGACGAACCAGAGGTATTAGAACCAGCTGTAGAAGAATTAAAATATACTAGTATAGAACCAACTAAAGAAGAAGCTCTAAATGAATTAGCTGAAATTACTGAAGAATTAGAAAAAGCTTCAGCTGATGAAGAAGAATTATTAGAAGAAAGAATCAGAGATTACGAAGATGCTCAAGAAAAAGATGCTATTATATCTATGGATGAGTTATATGAAAGAACTAAACAAATGTCGGCTATTAAAGAAGAAGAATATAACGAGGAAACAGCTCCAATATCTATAGAAGAAATAGAAAAGACTATGAGTATGAATTCAGTAGAACCTGAATCTTCTGAGCTTACTGAGACAATAGAAAAAGCTAGTGATCCAGTAATAGTAGAAGAATTAGATAATAAAGAAATTAGCGATTATGAAACAAGTAAACCACTTTCTGAAGTATATAAGAGAGATGCAGCTATTAGATTTCAATCTACTCCAGTTATCTCACCAATATTTGGTATAGAAGCTAAAGAGGTAACTAATGAAAGTATAGCTCTAGAAAATACTGCTAACTACGAGAAGTTAGATGCTGAAATTAAGAAAACAAATGAATTCTTATCTACTCTCAAAGAATTGCAGAAAAAATTAGGAGAATAACTCAAAGTTTACTTTGAGTTTTTTTATTTGTAGGAATTTATGTTATAATATACGCGAGTAGGTGATACTATGAAAAAATTTATCCCATTAGCTATCTTCACAGCTGTATTAATTTGCTTTGGAATAATAGCTTTAACTGAGACTTATAATAATGAAAAAGAAATAGAAAAAGCTAAAACAGTAGAAGAAGACAAAGTAAATGATATAGAAGAAATAGATAATAATGAAGTAGAAAGCAATAAAGAAGTAATTAATAAAGAAAGAGAATCTAATACTATTAATAACTATATTACTGAAACTGAAAAGGTAGTAGAGAATGAGAAAAGTGAATCAAAAATAAAGAAATCATTTATTGATCTAACTGATTTTATCTTTTATGGTGGTTCAATAAATGGTATAACTTTTAAAGACTTAAGAGACTCTACTAAAGAAAAATTATTAGATTTATGGTATAAACTTGATAATAAAATTAAAACTAAGTATCCAACTACTTATGAAGAAGTAAAAAGTGATACTACTCGTAGCTATAATACTATTAAAGAAAAAGCTAAGAGTCTAAAAGATAAAATAGTTGAAACATATAAAGAAAAAGTAGGAGAAGAAAGATATAATAAACAAGTTGATACAGTAGAAAGTACTAAAGAAGCTGTAAAAGAAAAAGCTAGTAGTGCTAAAGACAAAGTATCAAGTTGGTATGAAGAATTCAAAAGAGGTGACTAATATGCATACAGTAGGTTTATTATCATTAGGTTGTAAAGTTAATACATATGAAACTGAATATATTAGAACTCTCTTAAAAAAGAATAATTATGAGATTAAAGATTTCGATGATAAATGCGATATTTATATTATAAATACATGTACAGTTACTAATAATTCAGATGCTAAAAGTCGTAAGATGATAAGAAAAGCTATTAGAGAAAATCCACAAGCTTGTATAGTTGCTATGGGTTGTTTTATTGAGGCTAATTCTAATAATTTAATAGATGGAGTAGACATAGTAATAGGTAATAAAGATAAGAATAAAATATTAGAACTCTTAGATGAATATTTTAAAAATAAAAAACAAATTGTAAGACTATATAATACTAGAGATAAATTATTTGATGATATGTTTATTGAGTCTTTTCCAGGTAGAACAAGAGCTTTTGTTAAAATACAAGATGGTTGTGATAACTTCTGTTCTTATTGTATTATTCCATTCGTAAGAGGGAAATGTCGTTCTAAAGATCCAGATAAAGTAATAGAAGAAATAAAAACATTAGTAAAAAATGGTTATAAAGAAGTAGTATTAACCGGTATTCATACTGGTAATTATGGATCTGATCTAGATTATAAATTTTCTGAATTATTAAAAAGAATAGTAGAGATAAAAGGACTAGAGAGATTAAGGATATCTTCAATAGAGGCAACAGAGTTAACGGAAGATGTTTTAGACGTACTAAGAGAGAGTAGAGTAATAGTAGATCACTTACATATTCCAATACAATCTGGTTCTAATAAGATCTTAAAATTAATGAATAGAAAATATGATTTAGACTATTTTGAAAATAAAATAGCTGAAATACGTTCTATTAGAAAAGATATTTCTATTACTACAGACTTAATAGTAGGTTTCCCAGGAGAAACAGAGGAAGACTTTAAAGATACAATTGAAACAGTAAAAAGAATTGCTTTTTCTAAGATACATGTCTTTCCATATAGTGAAAGAAAAGGAACAGCTTCTTCTCGTATGAAAGATAAAGTACCAGGAAATATATCAAAAGATAGAGCTAGAAGATTAATAGAAGTATCAAAAGAATTAGAAGTAAATTACTTTAATAAATTTATTGGTAAAGAAGTAGAAGTATTAATTGAAACAGTAGAAGATAATATTTCATATGGACATACTGGTAATTACTTATATGTAAAAATAAATAAGAAGTTAGAACATAATACTCTAGTAAAAGTAAAACTAGTAGAAGTATCTTATCCATACGTTATAGGAGAAATATAATGTATATTACTGGTAAATTTAAAAGAGAAATCTTTTCATCTAATACTGGTTATTTAGTAGGTTTATTTAGAGTAGAAGATACTGATTCTGAAGAGTTAGCTAACTATCTTAATAAAACTATTACTTTTACTGGTTATTTTACTGAATTAAATGAAATAGATACATATAAACTATATGGTAGTATGAAACATCATGAAAAGTATGGAGAACAATTTAATGCTACCTCATTTGAAAGAGTAAAACCTACTGGTAAGAATGCTATATATGAATTCTTAACTAGTGGACTATTTAAAGGTATAGGAGAAAAGAAAGCTCGTACTTTAGTAGATACTTTAGGAGACGATACACTAGATGTTATTCTAAATAATCCCTCTAATCTTATACTAGTTCCAGGTATAACAGAAAAAAATATCACAACTCTTCATAATAAATTAGAAGAGTATTCAGCATCATATGAAACAGTTATCTATTTAACTAATTTAGGTTTTAGTACTAAAGACTCTATAGAAATATATAATTTTTATAAAGAAAGAACTAAAAAACAAGTAGAAGAAGATATCTATGAATTACTTCTAGATATAAATAATTTAACTTTTAAAAAGATAGATTATATAGCTTTAGAAAGTGGCATAGAAAAAGATAGTATTATTCGTATACGTGGAGCTATTCTTTATATAATGAGAGAAATAAGTAATACTTTTGGTCATGAATATTACTTCTCTGAAGAATTAGTAAACTATCTAACTAGAGTCTTAAAAGTACCTATATCAGAAGAAAAGTATAATAAAGCTCTTAGTTCTCTATCTAAAGATTTATTAATTATTAAGAAAGACGATAAATACTATCTAAAAGACATCTATGAAGGAGAAAGACTAATAGCTAATAGATTTAAATTACTATCTCATAAGAAAGATAAGATTAAAAATATTAATGATAGATTAAAAGAAGTAGAAGAGACTCTAGAGATAGACTATAATTCTGATCAAGAAGAAGCTATAAAAAAATGTATGGAAGAATCTACTCTAGTTATAACAGGAGGTCCAGGTACAGGTAAAACTACTATTCTAAAAGGAATAATAGAGTTATATAAATCACTTAATAAATTATCTTATTCTGATCTTCTAACTAGAGTAACATTACTCGCTCCAACAGGTAGAGCTGCTAAACGTATGAGTGAAAAGACTAACTTTCCAGCTTATACTATTCATAGATTCTTAAAATGGCAAAAAGAGACTAATACTTTCCAAGTAAATGAATATAATAAAAGTAAAACAGAATTTGTGATTATTGATGAAGCTAGTATGATAGATACTCTTTTAATGTCTTCTCTATTAAAAGGGATATCCGTACATACTAAAATAATAGTAATAGGAGATGATCATCAATTACCTTCAGTAGGATCAGGAAATGTCTTATATGATTTAATTAATTCTAAAAAGATAAAAGTATGTTACTTAAATGAATTATATAGACAAGCAACTGACTCTAATATTTTATCTCTAGCTTATAACATAAGAGATAATTACCTAGATATGAGTATCTTTAATAAAGAAAGTGATTTAACTTTTATAAAATCAGAAGAAAAAGATATTATTAAAAATATAAAAGAATTATCTAATACTTATAAAGATGTTTCATATAAAGAATTTCAAATACTAGTACCTATGTATAAAGGTGTTAATGGAATAGATAATATTAATAAAGAAATAGCTTCTATCTTTAATCCTAAAACTAAAGATAAAAAGAGTTTAGTAGTAGGAGATATTACTTTTACTGAACAAGATAAAGTAATACAATTAATTAATCAACCAGATGATAATGTCTATAATGGAGATATTGGAATAATTGATAGAATAGTAACTTCTCCAAAGAAAGAAATATATATTAACTATGATGATAATATAGTTAAATATACTCCAAGTAACTTTAATAACTTTAGATTAGCTTATTCTATAAGTATTCATAAATCTCAAGGATCAGAATTTGATTATGTCGTAATACCTATTATTCCATCATATAATAAAATGTTGTATAAAAAGCTTATCTATACAGCTGTTACTAGATGTAAGAAAGCTCTCTATATAATAGGAAATGATAAGTCTTTAGAATTTGCTATAAAAAACAATAATGAAGCTGAAAGAAGAACAAGTACTATTGAGTTTTTTAATGAAGAATAGTACTTTTTCATTGTCAAAAAAAGTAAAAATTGTTGAAATATAAAGAAATTTTACTTATAATGATAAATGTTAAGATGAGGTGAATTATATGCCAAAGTATGATGAATCAACAATTAAGATATTAGAGGGCTTAGAAGCAGTTAGAAAACGTCCTGGCATGTATATTGGTTCAACGGATAAAAGAGGTCTCCATCACCTAGTATGGGAGATAGTGGATAACTCTATAGATGAAGCTATTAATGGTTATGGAGATAAAATAACTATTACAATTCATAAAGATAAATCACTTTCAGTAGAAGATCATGGTAGAGGTATACCAACAGGTATGCATCCATCTGGTAAGACTACTCCTGAAGTTATTTTTACCGTGCTTCATGCTGGTGGTAAATTTGAAACTGATGGTTATAAAGTATCAGGTGGCTTACATGGTGTCGGAGCTAGTGTCGTTAATGCTTTATCTAAATGGATGGAAGTAACTATTAAAAGAGATAAAGAAGAATACTATATAAAGTTTAAAGATGGAGGAAAAGTAGATATCCCACTAAAAAAGATATCTACTACTAATAGAACAGGTACTACTATTAGATTTATGCCTGATGATGAAATCTTCTCCACAACAAACTTCTCATATACGACAATATGTGAAAGAATGCAAGAATCTGCTTTTCTAATAAAAGGAATAACTATTGAAGTAATAGATGAAGAAGATGATAGACATCAAATATTCCATTATGAAAGAGGTATAGAAGAATTTGTAGAAGAGTTAGATAAAGGTAAGACTCCAATAAATCAAGTGTTCTCATTCACAGGAGAAAAAGACAAAATAGAAGTAGATATAGCTATGCAGTATACTGACTCTTATAATGAAAATATTGTAAGCTTCGTAAATAACGTTAAGACAATAGATGGTGGTACTCATGAAGTAGGTTTTAAAACAGCCTTAACTAGAGTATTTAATGACTATGCTAAGTCTAATGGCCTATTTAAAGGATCTAATACTTTTGAAGGTAGTGACGTAAGAGAAGGCCTAACAGCTGTTATTAGTCTAAAGATTCCAGAAGACTTACTACAATTTGAAGGACAGACAAAAGGTAAATTAGGTACACCAAGTGCTAGAGTAATAGTAGATACTCTAACTAGTGATAATTTAAAAATATATTTAGAAGAAAACAAACTTATCGCTACAGAAATAATAGAGAAGTCTCTTAAGAGTAAAGATGCAAGAGAAGCCGCCAAGAAAGCTAGAGAGGCAGCTCGTCAAGGAACTAAAGGAAAAGCTAAAGAGAGAAACTTATCTGGTAAACTTGCTCCTGCTGGATCAAAAGATAAAACTGTAAAAGAGTTATTCTTAGTAGAGGGTGATTCTGCCGGAGGTTCAGCTAAACAAGGAAGAGATAGAATGACACAAGCTATTCTTCCTCTAAGAGGTAAAGTTCTAAATACCGAAAAGACAAAAGAAGAAGATATTCTAAAGAATGAAGAAATTAATACAATTATCTATACAATAGGTGCTGGATATGGATCAAACTTCGATATAAAAGATTGTGAATATGCCAAAGTAATTATCATGTCTGATGCTGATGAAGATGGTGGCCATATTCAGTGCTTATTACTAACATTCTTCTACCGTTATATGAAACCATTAATAGAAGATGGAAGATTATTTGTAGCTTTACCACCATTATTTAAAATACAAAGTGGTAAAGATATACAGTATGCTTATACAGTAGAAGAAATGAAAGAAAAGTCAGCTGGTAAGAAATGTGATATTCAAAGATATAAAGGTCTTGGTGAAATGAATGCTGATCAGTTATGTGAAACAACAATGCAACCAGGTACTAGAACTCTAATAAGAGTAAATATAGAAGATGCTCAACTTGCTGAAAAACGTGTATCTATTCTAATGGGTGATGATGTTCCACCTCGTAAAGAATGGATTGAAGAGAATGTAGAATTCTCATTAGAAGACAATTATAAAATTTCTTAAAATAATCAGTCTGTTCGATTGTTTATCGAAACTATGTGTGATAGAGTAAATTAAAAAGAGTCATACATAGGAGGACAGATGAATAACAAGTTACAAGTAATTTCAAATTTATTCGAAGAAAAAGAAATAAGAAGTGTTTGGAATAGTGAAAAAAGTGACTACTATTTTAGTATCATAGATGTAGTGAGTGCACTAACAGAAAGTAAAATTCCCAGAAGATATTGGTCAGATCTAAAGAAAAAGCTAGAATTAGAAGGAAGCCAGTTGTACGAAAATATCGTACAACTAAAAATTAAATCATCAAAAGATGGAAAATACTATAAAACAGATACTTTAAATACAGAAGGTATATTAAGATTAATTGAATCAATTCCATCTCCAAAAGCAGAACCATTCAAACTATGGTTAGCTTCCCTAGGAAAAAGAGAAATTGATTCAATATTTGATCCATCAATTGGTATAGATAAAATGATAGATTACTATCAAGCACGTGGTTATACATTAGAATGGGTATTAAAAAGAACAATATCTATTATTGAAAGAAAAAAGTTGACAAAGACCTGGGAAAATCATGGTATAAGTGATTCTAATGAATATGCCATATTAACTAATGAAATATATAAAAGTTGGTCTGGTATGACAGCCATAGAATACAAAAAGTATAAAGGAATACGCAAAGAATCATTACGAGATAATATGTCAGACCTAGAAGTATTATTAACTAGTATAGGTGAGACTGCTACGAGGGAATTAACTAAAGTCCATAATCCGATTGGTTTAGAACAGAATAAATTAATATCAGAGGTTGGTGGAAATATAGCTAATAATACAAAAAAAGATTTAGAAAGAAAATTAGGAAAGAATATTGTTAATGAAAGTAACAATTTAAATATGAAATATATAGAAGATAGAAAGCAGTGATAAAATGCCAAAAAAGAAAACAGTACAAGAAGTAATAGAAAAAATATTTGACTATACTCTAGAAGACATTATGGGAGAGCGTTTTGGATCATACTCTAAGTATATTATCCAAGATCGTGCTATTCCTGATGCCAGAGATGGACTAAAGCCAGTTCAAAGAAGAATACTTTATTCTATGCATAAAGAAAAGAATACTTATGATCACGGCTATAGAAAATCTGCTAAAACAGTCGGAGATGTTATAGGTAATTACCATCCACATGGAGATACATCCATCTATGATGCTATGGTCAGAATGAGTCAACCTTGGAAGACAAGACTTCCATATATCGATATGCATGGTAATAATGGATCAATTGATGGTGACTCTCCTGCAGCTTATCGTTATACTGAAGCTCGTCTATCTAAGATAGCCAATGAAATGTTACGAGATATTGGTAAAGATACAGTTGAATTTGCTCCTAACTTTGATGACACTGTAATGGAACCAACTGTCTTACCAGCTCGTTTCCCAGCACTTCTAGTATATGGAGCTCAAGGAATATCTGCTGGATATGCTACTAATATTCCACCTCATAACTTAAATGAAGTAGTAGACGCAACAATTTATAGAATAGATCATCCAAACTCTACTTTAGAAGAATTAATGGAAATAGTAAAAGGACCAGACTTCCCAACAGGTGGAACTATCGAAGGAAAAGCTGGCTTGAAAGATGCTTATACTACTGGAAAAGGCAGAATCATCTTAAAGTCTAAGTATGAAATAAATGATAAACCTAACAAGCAAATAATTATTACCGAAATACCATTTGAAGTAAATAAATCGTTACTAGTTAAAAAGATAGATGATATTCGTCTAGATAAAAAACTAGATGGTATAACAGAAGTAAGAGATGAGTCCACAACAGACGTAAGAATCGTAATTGAATTAAAGAAAACAGCTAATACTGATTTAATAGTAAATTACTTACTAAAGAATACTGATATGCAGATAAGTTATAGTTTTAATACTGTAGCTATTGTAAATAGAAGACCAAAGTATTTGGGCTTACGAGAAGCATTAGATGCTTTTATAGCTCATCAAAGGGAAGTAGTACGTCGTAGAACAGAATTTGACTTAGCTCATGCTGAAGAAAGATTCCATATCGTAGAAGGTCTAATTAAATGTATATCTATTCTAGATGAAGTAATAAAAGTAATTAGATCATCTAAAAATAGAGCTGATGCTAAAGAAAACTTAATAATTAAATTTGGCTTTTCTGATAAACAAGCAGAAGCTATTATAACATTGCAATTATATCGTCTATCTAATACAGATGTAACTGAATTAGAAGAAGAAATGGAAAGACTGAAGACTATTATTGAAAAACTAAAAGAAATTCTAGGTAATGAAAAAGTATTAAAGTCTGTAATGAAGCGTGACTTAAAAGAAATAAATAAAGAGTATGTTACTCCACGTTTAACTAATATTGTAGATGAAATAACAGAAATAAAAATAGATGAAAAAGAAATGATTAATAAAGAAGATGTCATTGTACTAGTAACTAAAGATGGTTATATTAAACGTACATCTACTAGAAGTTATTCTTCATCAAATAGTGATGATCTAACTCTAAAAGATAACGACTATATCATAGGTATGTATGAGATGAACACAACAGATACACTTCTTATATTCACAAATCAAGGTAATTACTTATACTTGCCAGTACATTTAATACCTGATTTAAAATGGAAAGATATGCCAAAACATGTAAGTAATGTTATTCCACTAGCTCCAGGAGAAGAAGTAATCTCATCAATTCCTGCTTATGACTTTAAAGATAACTTCAATATAATTATTGGTACTAAAGATGGTATGATTAAAAAGACTGAATTAAATAGTCTAAAATTAACTAGATATAATAAACCAGCTCTATGTATGAAACTAAAAGATAATGATGAAGTAATAGCTGCCATAAAAGAAGAAAAGTCTCATATCTTTATCTCTACAGATTCTGGTTATGGTCTAACATTTAAATCTGAAGAAATACCTCTAGTAGGTCCAAAGACTAGTGGCGTTAAAGCTATTAAACTAAAAGATGATAATGTTGTATCTATAAACAACTTCTCATATACAGAAGAAGAATTCTTAAGTGTTATAACTGATAGAGGAACAGGTAAAAGAGTAAGACTAACTGAATTTAGTGAGATGTCTAGAGCACGTAGAGGATTACAAATAATAAGAGAAGTAAAAGCATCTCCATATAAAGTAATAAATTCTTTCACAACAGATAATAAAGTAACTATCGGTTTAAAGAATAATGATATTAATGAAATAAAAGTAACAGAGCTTCCTATTTCTGATAGATATTCTACTGGAACAAACATAAGTAAACATAAAATAATATCAGCCTTCATCGTAAAAGATTTAGAAAAGAAAGGTAAAGATAAAAAAGAAGAAGTAGAAGAAGAAAAGACACCTATGAAAGAACAAGTAAATCTAGAAGAAATAGATGATAGACTAATGACAATAGATGACTTTCTAAAATAAGTCATCTTTTTTATGTTAAAATAATTATGAGGTGTCATATGAATGAATTAATGGATTTAGTAGATGACTTAAAAAAAGAATTAGATAATACTAAAGAAGTAAAAGAAATTAAAGAAATACAAAAAGAAGTAGAAAGAGATGATCATTTATTATCTTTAATAGAAAAGTATAATCTAACTAAAGATGAAAAAATAAAAGAAGAAATATTATCTAATGAATTATTTAACAAATATAAAGATAAAGAAATTAATCTTAATATTTTAATTATGTCCATAAATAAAGAATTAAAAAAAATAAAAGGAGATAAGAGTTGTAACTTATGAAAATAATTAGCGGTATATATAAAGGAAGAAATATTTTAGGCTATGATATATCTGGTACTAGACCTACTCAAGATAGAGTAAAAGAAAATCTATTTAATATAATTAATTTTGATTTACCAGATAAAGTAGTATTAGATTTATTCTCAGGATCAGGTAATCTAGGAATAGAAGCATTAAGTAGAGGAGCTAAATACTCATACTTAGTAGATAATAATCCTAAAGCCATAGATATTATAAAGAAAAATATTAATAATTTAGATATTAGTAATGCTCAAGTAATAAAAAAAGATTATAAACAAGCTTTAAAATATCTAAAAGATAATGATATAAAGCTAGATATAATCTTCTTAGATCCTCCGTATAAAACAAATTATATAGAAGAAAGTATAAAGTTAATTGATGAATATAATCTATTAAGCAAAGATGGACTAATTATATGTGAAAGTAATGATTTAGATAAGATTATCTACCCAGATGTATATACTTGTAAAGTAGACAAGAAATATAGTGACAAGCATATACAAATTCTAAAGGTATTATGATAAAATTATACTAGAGGAGAGATGTATATGAGAAATAATAAAGGTTTTGCTATAACAACTATGTTATATGGCTTATCAATAATGGGAATATTAACAGTAGCTGTATTGATGGGTATTATGGCAAATACTAGGGTAAATACAAAAGGATTAATAAAAGAAATAGAAGATAATTTAAATAGGCATTCAAGTAATTCTGCTATATTTACAAATTCTGGATCATTTGAAACAAAACAAAATGGGTGGTATAGAATCGAAGTAAATGGAAGTTATAATAAATCCTTCTTGGTTTACTTAGACGCAACAGTTCAATTATATTTTAAATTAACAGAAAGCACTCCAACCAGTGGTAATTTTAAAGTGTGTACAGATGTTAGTTGTGAAAGTACTCAAGATAGAAATACTGTAATTGTAGATTCTGCTCTTGCATGTGATAAATTTAGTTCAGAATCAGGAAAAGTAGAGGGCACTAGTTTAACTGATTCTGGAGTAAGTAATATTATGACTAATGATCTTCAAAGGTTTGAATGTGCAAAAGGCCCATCAACAGCACGTGCTTCAATAAAATTGGTTTCAGATGCAGATAGCAAGCATACATTTGCAAAGGTAACATCAAGTACACCAAGTAATAAGCCTGATGTAAGTTTGCGTCAATTACCTTATATTGAAAAAACAGGAAAGTATGGAACACAAGAATATGCCTTAGGAGTATATAATTCTGAATATTATTATGCCGATAGAATCTATCGTGAATATACTGGAAATTTAGATCATGATGATTGGGTAGGATATAGACTATTCAAATATAATGGAAGTGAATGGGTTCAAATCTACAGTAGTGGTAGTGCTGGTGGAGGAGATGGATATCCACCAAGTAATACTCAAGGGAATATTTCCTATAGTCCATACTATGATGCTTGGACAACAGTATGGAAAAATTCAACTAAAGAAGATCATGGTGCATCAACTATAACAGGAACAACTCCATCGACAAATCCAACAGGACAAGTAACTAAACCATCAACTAGTAAAGATTCTCTACCATATAAAGATGGTAACCTAAGTTATACAGCTGACTATGGATTAGGATACTATGATGGAACATACAATTATGCTGAAAAATATGAGTGGGCAACAACACAAGTAGATACTACATATTATAGAAGATATATCTGGAATGGAAGTGCTTGGATTCTAAAAGAAGAAAAAGAAGTTATAAATCAAATGAGTTCAGCATTTGCTGATGCCTGGTCTCATAGAACACTACCAGATAAAGGTGCATCTTACTGGCCAGCAATTTCAGGATCAACTACTTCATCAGGATCTAGCGGTTCATCAAGTGGTTCAACATCATCTACAGTACCTAGTGCCGCTATTAGTTCATTACCATATGTAAATAGGGAAGCCGCAGCTGCAGACACAAAGACTACAGCTTATGGATTAGGAAAATATAATGGTAAGTATTATTATGCTGATAGTATTGATTATAGTCTACACCCAGAAGGTGATAGAGTATGTGATGAAGATCATAGTGGCTACAGATTGTATGAATGGAATGGAAGTGGTTGGACAAGCGTATATAGTGATACTGGATCAAGTTGCGATGGTAGTAATGGAGTAACTCCACCATCAAGTAATGCTTACTATAATGCTTGGACAAATGCTTGGAGTCATAGAGTTCTATCAGATCATGGAGCATCTTATTGGTCATCATCAAGTAGTTCTTCATCATCATCAAGTAGTTCATCAAGTAGTTCTTCATCTGGTGAAAGAGAATACTCTAACGATCGTGATTGTCATGGAGCCAGTGATTGTAGATAATAAATAAATAGTAACTTTACGGTTACTATTTTTTATTTTGAAAAAGTTAGCACAAAGTATTGACAAGTGCTAAAATATACTCTACAATACAATTAGCACTTCAAAAATACTAGTGCTAGAATAGGTGATCTTATGCTAACTAATAGACAAGAACAAATACTAAAAATAATAGTAGATAAGTATATTAAGAATCCTGTACCAGTAGGATCTAAGATGTTATCTAAAATGTTAAATTGTTCAAGTGCTACTATTAGAAATGACATGGTAGAATTAGAAAATAAAAAACTAATTGAAAAAACTCATACATCTAGTGGAAGAGTACCTAGTGAAGCAGGTTATCGTTATTACGTAGATAATTTAATGGAAGAGAAAAAGATGGATTCTGAAGACATGATGAAATTACAAATTGTTCTTCAAAATAAGCAATTAGCTTTATCAGATGTAATATCTAAATCTCTTCAAGTAATATCAGATATGACTAACTATACAACTATTGCTTTAGGAGCTAAATCACATGATAACTTATTAAAACAAATAGAAGTAGTTCCAATAGATAATAGTTCACTAATAGTACTAATAGTAACTGATAGAGGCTACGTTGAACACAAAAATATCAAACTAGAAAATGTTGATACTAGTGATATTAAGAAAACTGTTAACTTGATAAATACCTTAATAGTAGGTACACCAATAGATGAAGTAAATAAAAAGTTAGAGTTTGAAATAAAGCCTATTATAGCCAAGTACGTAGTACAACATGAAAAACTATATAATGCTTTCTATTCAGTATTTAATGACTTTAATAAAGAAGAAGTAAATATTGTTGGTAGAGAAAAGATTCTAGAGCAACCAGAGTTTACTACTAATGTTAAAAGAATTAAGGAAGTATATAATCGTCTAGATAGTCCAGACTTCTTACAAAAAATCGAAGAAGATGAAGATAATAATATTAAAGTCTATATCGGAGATGAAACTGGTATAGAAGATGATGTTACTGTTATCAAGTCTACATTCAAAAAAGGTAACGAAGAAGGTACTATTGCTATAATTGGTCCTAAGAGAATGGACTACGACCGTGTATTAAGTATGTTAGAGTATATGAAAGAAAATATAGAGAATGACTAAGAGGTATATATGAAAGAAGAAAATAAGAATATTAAACAAAAAATACAACCTAAAAATAAAGGCAAAAATTTAGTAGAAGAGAACAAGAAATTAGTTAAAGAATTAAATGAACTAAAAGCTCAAGTAACTAAATTAACTAATGATTTAGAAACAGCTAATAAAAATAATAATGAATTAGTAAATAAAGTAAAACTTGCGCAAGCGGAATTAATTAACTATCGTAAGAGAAAAGATGAAGAAGTATCTGGAATGTTAAAGTATGCCAATGAAGATATCTTAAGAGAATTAATAGGTGTTACAGATAACTTTGAAAGAGCTATTAAGTTAGATGATAATAATTTAAATGATGAGTTATCTAAGTTCTTAGAGGGATTTAAATTGATGTATGCAACTCTAGTTGGAATACTAAATAAATATGGTATTGAAGAAATAAATAGAGTTGGTGAGATATTTGATCCTAAACAAGAAGAAGCATTAATTACTGATAAAGTAGAAGGGCATAAGAATGAAGAAGTACTAGAAGTATTATTAAAAGGATATAAATTGCATGACAAAGTAATTCGTCCTGCAAGTGTAAAAGTAAATATAAATTAAAAAGGAGAGATGAAATATGGGAAAAATAATAGGAATTGACTTAGGAACAACAAATAGTTGTGTAGCTGTATTAGAGGCAGGTGCACCAAAGGTAATACCAAATCCAGAAGGAGGAAGAACAACTCCATCTGTTGTAAGTTTTAAAAAAGGAGAAAAGATAGTAGGAGACTCTGCTAAGAGACAAGCTATTACTAATCCTGATACAGTATCTTCAATTAAACGTTTAATGGGTACTGATAAAAAGACTAAATTAGATGGAAAAGAATATACTCCAGAAGAAATTTCAGCTATGATTTTAAGTTATATGAAAGATTATGCTGAAGACTATCTTGGAGAAAAAGTAACAGATGCTGTTATCACAGTACCAGCTTACTTCAATGATGCTCAAAGACAAGCTACTAAGAATGCTGGTAAAATAGCGGGTTTAAATGTTCAAAGAATAATCAATGAACCAACAGCTGCAGCTCTAGCTTATGGACTAGAAAAAGATGAAGGACAAACTATCTTAGTATATGACTTAGGTGGAGGTACATTCGATGTATCTATTCTAGAATTAGGTGATGGTGTATTTGAAGTTAAATCTACTAATGGTAATAATAAATTAGGTGGAGATGACTTTGATAAGAGAATAATTGACTATATTGTTAAAGAATTTAAGAAAGAAAATGATATAGACTTAACTGATGACAAGATGGCTATGCAAAGACTAAAAGAAGTAGCTGAAAAAGCTAAGAAAGATTTATCTGGTATGAAAGAGACTCAAATCTCTGCACCATTTATTGCTAAGAATGACGATGGTGAACCAGTACACCTAGATATGACACTTACAAGAGCTAAATTTGAAGACTTAATAAGTGACTTAGTAGAATCAACTAAGGAACCAATAAAAAAGGCTTTAAAAGACGCTAAAATGACTAAAAAAGATATTGATAAAGTAATATTAGTAGGTGGATCTACTCGTGTACCTATGGTATATGATTTAGTTAAAGATGAATTAGATAAAGAACCATCTCGTGAAGTTAACCCAGATGAAGTAGTTGCTTGTGGAGCTGCTATTCAAGGTGGAGTTATTTCAGGAGACGTAAATGATATTGTCTTACTAGATGTAACACCTCTATCACTAGGAGTTGAAACATTAGGTGGAGTAATGACTACTCTAATTCCAAGAAATACAACTATCCCAGTATCTAAGAAAGAAGTATTCTCAACTGCTGCCGATAATCAACCTGCTGTTGATGTTCACGTACTACAAGGTGAAAGATCTATGGCTGCTGACAATAAGACATTAGGTAGATTCCAATTAACTAATATTCCACCTGCACCACGTGGAGTACCACAAATAGAAGTAAGCTTTGATATAGATGCTAACGGTATCGTAAATGTTAAAGCTAAAGACTTAGGTACTAATAAAGAACAATCAATCACAATTACTGCTTCTACTAACCTAACAGATGAAGAAGTAGAAAAGATGAGAAAAGAAGCAGAAGCTAATAAAGAAGACGATGAAAAGAAGAAGAAAGAAGTTGAAACTAAGAACGATGCTGAAAGCTTAATCTTCCAAACTAAGAAAACTATGAAAGATTTAGGTGACAAAGTAGACGATAAAGACAAAGAAGAAGTAGAAGACTTAATAAAAGATCTAGAGAAAGCTCTAGAAAAAGATGATTTAGATGACATCAATGAAAAGAAAGAAAAACTACAAGATAAAGCTATGAAGATGGCTACTAAATTATATGAAAACGTAGGTAAGAATGCTGAAGCTCCTACTGAAGATAAAGAAGAAGCAGACGACAAAAAAGATAAAAAGAAAAAAGACGATGTAGAAGAAGCAGATATTGAAGAAGATTAATAAATAAAGTTCTAGAAAACTAGAACTTTCTTCTTATAAGGAGTAATATGAATAAACTATTAGAAAGAAAAGATATAAATAATAATGATAAATGGGCAATAGAAACTATCTACAAAAGTGATGATGAGTTTGAAAAAGATTTTCTTAAAGCTCAAAAAGAATTAGAAAAATATAAAAAGTATGTAAAGAAATTCTTAGATTCTAAAGAAGACTTTAAAGATTTATTCTTATATTCAGAAAAGTATGAAAGATTAACAGAAAAACTAAGTTTATATGCTTCTATGAAACAAGATGAGGATACTCGTGTATCTAAGTACCAAGAAATGGGTGGTAAATTAGAATTATTCTTTACTAAATATAGTGAAATAGATTCTGAAATAGTACCTAGAATGTTAAAGTTTGATGAAAAGAAGCTAAAAGATTATATTAATCAAGAAGAATTAAAAGATTATAAATTCTTCTTTGAAAGAATATTAGAGTACAAAAAGCATTCATTAACTGAGGAACAAGAAAAGTTAATCTCTACTTTATCTCCAATAATAAATAATGGTGGAGAAGTAGCTTACTATTTAATGAATGCCGATATGAAATTTGGTAAGATAAAAGATAGAAATGGCAAAGATATAGAATTAAATGATTCTAACTATTTAGAATTATTAGAGTCAGATTCTAGAGAAGAGAGAAAAAATGCTTTTGAGAAGTATCATAAAGTATATGGTAGAGTAAATAATACACTCGCATCTACTTACTATGAAACAGTAAAAGCAGATGATATTACTGCTAAACTAAGAAAGTATAAGAATACTCTTAATAGCTTTATGGAAGGATCTAAAATACCTGAAGAAGTTTATACTAACTTAATTGATACAGTTCATAAAAACTTAGATACTTGCTACAAGTATTTTGAAGTTAAAAGAAAATTATTAGGTTTAAAAGATTTTCATATTTATGATAATTTTGCTAAAGTAGTAAAAAAAGTAAGCAAAAAATATACTTTTGATGAAGCAAAAGATATTGTCCTAGATGCATTAAGTGTCTATGGAAATGAATATATAAAAGTACTTAATAGAGCTTTTAATGAAAGATGGATAGATAAGTATCCAAATGTTGGTAAAAGAAGTGGAGCATACTCTACAGGTAATTATGAATCATATCCATTCGTTTTAATGAACTTTACTGGTACATATGAAGATGTTAGTACCATAGCTCATGAATTAGGTCACTCTATGCATACTTATTTTTCTAATAAATATAATAAAGAAGTAAATTCACATTACCCAATCTTCTTAGCTGAAATAGCTTCTACTACTAACGAATTATTACTATCACATTATATGTATAATAAAGCTAAAACTAAAGAAGAAAAAATATCTATTTTAAATGAAAGATTAAATTTATATAAATCAACTATATATAGACAAACTATGTTTGCTGAATTTGAGTTAATTGCTCATAAAGAAGTAGAAAAAGGCAATGTTTTAACAGCTGATTTATTAAATAAAACATATTATGATTTAAATAAATTATATTATGGAGATAAAGTAGTAGTAGATGAATGTAGTAAATATGAATGGTCTAGAATACCACACTTTTATTCACCATTCTACGTCTATAAATATGCTACAAGTTTATCTATTGCTTCCTATATAGCTGATAATATTATTAATAATACACCAAACTTTAAAGACAAATATATAGAATTTTTAAAGTCAGGTGGCAGAGATTATCCACTAGATATATTAAAGATAATTGATATTGATTTAAGCGATACTACAGTATTTGAAAATGCACTAAATACATTCAAAAAAGATTTAAATACCTTTGAAGAACTAACTAAGGAGGAATAAAATGGAGAGTAAAGATTACTACAAAGTATTAGGCGTAGATAAAAATGCCTCTCAAGATGAAATAAAGTCTGCCTTTAGAAAACTTGCTAAGAAATATCATCCAGATTTAAATAAAGATAATCCAGATGCCGCAAATAAATTTAAAGAAGTAGGAGAAGCATACTCTGTTCTTTCAGATGAAAATAAAAGAAGAATATATGATCAGTATGGTTCAGCTGCCGTAGATGGATCTGCTCCAAACCCAGGAGTAGAAGGATTTGGTGGCTTTTCTGGATTTGATGCTAGTAACTTTGGATTCGATGATATCTTTGATTCCTTCTTTGGTGGAAATAGTGGCTTTGGAGGATTTGGTGGTTCCTCTCGTAATAGATCTCGTCGTGGTGGAGACGTTCTAATGCAAATGAAGCTTAAATTTGATGAAGCTATTTATGGATGTGAGAAGAAGATAAATCTAGATGTTGTTGAAGACTGTGATGAGTGTGATGGTAAAGGTGGTTTTCATGAAAAGACATGTCCTACCTGTGGTGGTAAAGGAACAGTTCAATCACAAACTAATTCTATTCTAGGTCCCATCATTACTAATACTACTTGTCCAGAATGTCATGGTAAAGGAGTAACATTTAAAGAAAAATGTGATGCTTGTCATGGAACAGGTAAAATAACAAAGAATAAAAATATTACTATAAATATTCCTGCTGGTATAAATACTGGAGATAGATTAAGACTATCAGGTAAAGGTAATCCAGGTAGTAATGGTGGTGAAAATGGTGATTTATACTTAGAATTCGTTGTTGGAGGACATAAATACTTTGAAAGAGAAGATGACGATATCTATCTAGAAGTACCTCTAACTCTAACAGAAGCTATTCTAGGTACTAAAAAGGAAATACCTACACTATATGGCAATGTTAAATTAACGGTATCTGCTGGTACTAATAGTGGTGATAAACAACGTATAAAAGGTAAAGGAGTAGATAACAAGAATAGACATTCTAAAGGTGATATGTATGTCGTATATAAAGTATATACTCCTAAAAAATTAACTAGAGAACAAAAAAAATTAATATCAATGTTAGAAGAAACAGATATGGATACCAGAGAAATAGAAGACTTTAATGACTTTGTAGAAGATAATAAGTAATTATCTTCTTTTTATTTTAAACTATTTATGGTATGATGAAAATGGAGGTAAGGTATGATAGATATTAATTATATTAATAAAGTGGCTTTTTCTAAGAATGAAAAACCATATGATATAAAAGATTTATATTATGATAAGATAAAACACGATGGAGAATATCTGATAGATAATAATGGTAATAGAATAGGTACTAAAGGAGACTTTAATACTAAATTATTAATGGATAGACTTTTAAAAGAAGGATGTTGGGATGAAAATCCTCGTCCTCACTATGAAGATGGTACTAAAGCTCATACACTGAGTTTAAATAATGTTGTTCATTGGACATATGATTTAACTAAAGGAGAATCACCACTAATCACATTAAGACCTATTGCTATAGGTAAAAGTATTGGTGAAATACTTTGGATATATCAAGATGCCACAACAGACTTAGATGTTTTAAAAGATAAGTATGGCGTAACTTGGTGGGATGAATGGGATCTTAGAGATGAGAATGGCAATCCTAAGAGAAATATTGGTAGTACTTATGGTACTATAATAAATGATTATGATCAGATGAAAAATTTATTAACTGAATTAAAAGAAAATCCTGATGGTAGACGTCATATCATTGATATGTGGCAACTAGAAAACTTTAAAAAACCACACGGACTAAAACCATGTGCATACTCTAATGTCTGGAATGTACGACATGGTAGAGATGGCAAAGATTATTTAGATATGAAATTAATTCAAAGATCAAGTGATTTCTTAGTAGCTGGTTGTATAAATCAGATGCAATATCTATCACTAATGTATATGGTTGCTCAAGCAACAGGATATACTCCTGGTACTTTTACTTGGGAAGTAGAAAATGTACAAATATATGATAGACATATAAAACAAGCTGTAGAACAATTACGCAGAGAACCTGTAAACTGTTCTCCATATATAGAAGTAAACAAAGATATACATGATTTTTATGACTTCACACCAGAAGATGTTAAAGTAAAAAATTATCCGAGAGTTTTAATAAAAGAAAAGAACCCAGGACAAAAGTTTGAAAAGGGTATATAGTTGAAAAGTGTATATAGTTGAAAAGGGGTATATAGTTGAAAAGGGGTATATAGTTGACATTATAAGAGAGGAAATATAATATGAAGAATTTAACAATGATAGCAGCAATAGGAAAGAATAATGAGTTGGGTTTAAATAATGATTTAATATGGAAATTTCATGATGATATGATGTTTTTTAGAAAACAAACTATGTATAAACAATTAATAATGGGAAGAAAAACACTAGATTCTCTACCACATTTACTAGAGGGAAGACGTCATTTTGTTCTTACTAGACAAAAATTTGAAAATGGTTTAATTGAAAGTTTTCCTTCAATAGAAGATTTTCTAGATTATGCTAAAAATGAGGATGAAGAAATTATGGTTATAGGAGGAGAATCATTATACAAATCACTTCTAGATTATTCAGACAAACTATTACTTACTGAAATAGATGCTGAACACGAAGCAGATGCCTATTTTCCAGAATTTAATAAAGATGATTTCACGAGAACTGTACTTGATGAAAAAGAAGAAAATAACATTAAATACAGGCATGTTTTATATAAAAGAAAATAGAGGTATTTATGAATAAAAGAGTTTTACTTATATTAAGTATATTTATAATAGTATCATTATCTATAACAATCTATATAGTAAATAATAAAAACAAGAAAGAAAAACTAGTAGACAAAGCTGTAGATATAAGTTCTAATTTATCAAAGAAAAATCCAAATTATAAAAGTATAATAAAAGATTTAGATAACAATGTAGCTGACAAGAAATATAAGCTTGTTGAGACAGCATATAATAATTATATGTTGAACGTTACATATAAAATAGAAGAAATAAAAAGAAACATTGATACTGATAAGATATATAATCTTCTAGATATTAAAAATATAAGAGATGATGGACAAGAATTTAAAGATACTAGTAAATATATAAGTGATACTAAAAATAGATTAAAAAGTTATAAAAAAGACTTAAAGAAATTAACTTCTAATAAAACAATAATGTCATATCTACCAGTAGAGGCAACTTCATCAGAAAAAGAATTATATAAAGAATTAATTAGTTATACTAAAGTAGATGATAAAGCATTATTAAAATCATTAGATGATGTACAAAATACTATTGAAAAAGAAGAAAAAGTAATAAATTTCTTAAAAGAAAATAAAGATCATTGGGAGATAGATAATAATAAAGTAGCTTTTACTGATGAGAATTTATTAAATAAATACAATACTCTATTAAAAAACATAAAATAATTGGAGGAAATATGGAAAGAGAAGAACTAGTCGATGAGTATGCTGAAAAAAAACATGAAGCTGAGGAAAAAATACCACTTTGGATTGAAATGGGAGAAGATTTAATTTATCCTGAAAAATACAATAAATGGGAAGAAACTGTAAATGAACGTGCCAAAGATGTATATGTAGGTGAAGATTTAGAGGCAGCTTTAAGTATAATGAGAGCACTAGATAGAGATAATAATATGGAAAAAGCCAAAACAATATTTAAAAATAGGCCACTTACTGAAAAAGCTTCTAATATAGTTAGAGATATGGTATTTAATTTTTCAAGTAAAGGACCAGAGTTTTGGGAAGAAGTATCTCCTAATTTAACTCCTGATGAAATAATAAAAATAGAAGATAAAAAAGAAGAAAATAAAAGACTTGCTGAAACGCATACAAGTAGAAGTAAAAAGAATTAATTTACTTCTTTTTTTCTTTTATAAAGATATCTAATAGAGTATAATATATAAGAAGGTGATAGAATGTTAGAGTTAAAAAATATAAGTAAATCATACAAAGTAGGAGAGTATAAACAACAAGCCTTAGATGATGTAAGTATTAATTTTAGAAAGAATGAATTTGCCTCAATCTTAGGTCCATCTGGTAGTGGTAAAACTACTCTTTTAAATATTATAGGTGGTTTAGATAAATATGATAGTGGCGACTTAAAAATAAATGAAATTAGTACTAAAAAATATACTGATAGAGATTGGGATTCTTACCGTAATCATCGTATTGGTTTTGTATTTCAAAGTTATAATCTAATTAGTCATCAAAGTATTTTAGCTAACGTTGAACTTGCTCTAACACTATCAGGAGTATCAAAGAAAACTCGTCGTAAAAAAGCTATAGAAATGTTAGAAAAAGTAGGTTTAAAAGAACACATTCATAAACTACCAAATCAAATAAGTGGTGGTCAGATGCAAAGAGTAGCTATTGCTAGAGCTTTAATCAATGATCCAGATATCTTACTTGCTGATGAGCCTACTGGAGCTCTTGATACAAAAACATCAAAACAAATAATGGAATTACTTCAAGAAATAGCTAAAGATAAATTAGTAATTATGGTTACTCATAACTCAGATATTGCGAATAAATATTCTACTAGAATAATAAATTTACAAGATGGAAAGATAACAGGAGACTCTAATCCATACGATGGTAAAGTAAATACCAAAGAAAAAGAAACTTTAAAGAAAACAAAAACTACTAAGACATCAATGAGTTTCTTCACAGCTATTTCTTTATCATTTAAGAATTTAATGACTAAGAAAGGTCGAACAGTACTAACAGCCTTTGCTGGATCTATTGGAATAATAGGTATAGCTTTAATATTATCTCTAGCTAATGGTATAAATAGTTTTATAGCTAAAACAGAAGAAGATACTCTAAGTCAATACCCACTAAATATAGAAAAAGAGTCTGTTGATATGTCTAGTATGATTCAAGCTATGGCTGGTTCCAAGAAAGCTAAAAATTATAAAGATAAAAAAATACACTCTATAAATATAATGGGAGATATGTTTGAATCAATGTCTTCTAAAGTAAAACATAACAATATGGAAGACTTTAAAAAGTATATAGAAAAAACTAAAGACTTAAAGAAATATACTTCAGATATAAAATACTCATATAACGTACCTCTAAATTTATATAAAAATAATCCAGATAAAGTAGAAAGAGTAAACCCAACTACAGTTCTAGATACGATAGGTATGAATACTAATGGTATATCTAGTCTATATAATAATTATTTAACTAACTACGATGTTTTCTTTGAAATGTTAGATAATAAAGAATTATTAAAGAAACAATATAAATTAGTAGATGGTAAATGGCCAACTAAGTATAATGAAGTAATCTTATTTGTTGGAGAAAATAATGAAATATCAGACTATACTCTATATAGTTTAGGTATACTTGATCAAGCAGAATTAAAAGATAAGTTCAATAAGATGGCAAAAGGAGAAAAAGTATCTTTCAAAAATCATTCATATAATACAGATGAATTAGTAAATTTAACATTTAAATTAGTATTACCAACTTCTTTATATGAGAAGAAAAATGGTATTTGGATTAATCAATCTGATAATAAAGAATATATGAAACATATATTAAGTGATGCAGAAGAAATAAAAATAGTAGGTATAGTAAAACCTAGTACTGAAAAAGTAGCTGATGATAGAGACTATGGTTTAGTAGGTTATACTCATGAATTAATGACTCACTTAATAGATGAAATAAATACAAAAGATATTGTAAAAGAACAAAAAGCTAATCAAGATATAAATGTCTTTACTGGTACTAAGTTTACTACCTCTACAGACTTTGATATGTCTAATCTTTCTCCAGAACAATTAATGGCTCTACAAAGTATGTCAGAAGAAGAATTAGCTAATTATATGAAAGATTATTCAGAAAACATGAATACAACATATGAAGAAAACTTAATAAAACTAGGTATAGCTGATATAAATAATCCAGATAAGATATCTATATATCCAAAAGATTTTGATTCTAAAGAAGAAATAATTAATATTATAAAGAAATACAATAAAGGTAAAAAAGAAAAAGATCGTATAGAATATACTGATTTAGTAGGAGTAATGATGTCATCTATTACAACTATTATTAATGTTATAAGTAGTGTCTTAATAGCCTTCGTTGCGATAAGTCTAGTAGTATCTTCTATAATGATTTCTATAATAACTTATATCTCTGTATTAGAAAGAACAAAAGAAATAGGTATTTTAAGAGCATTAGGTGCATCTAAAAAGGATATATCTCGTGTATTTAATGCCGAAACTCTAGTAGAAGGATTAGCTGCTGGAATACTAGGAATAATCGTCACAATACTTTTAAATATACCAATAAATATAATTATAAAGAATGCTGTAGATATATCTAATATTTCAGTATTACCAGTAGATGGAGCTATTGCTTTAATAATTATCAGTGCTGTACTAACAGTAATAGCTGGTCTTATCCCAGCACGTATAGCTTCTCGTAAAGATCCTGTAGTAGCACTAAGAACAGAATAGTATTGACAAACTGAAAACAAACATTAAAATATTACTTCGAGGTGTAATTATGCATAAAATATTAAAATTATTAATAATACTATTACTAATATCAGTAATTAACGTTGAAGCAAAGAGTTTAAACTGTAATTATACTATTACATATGGATCTACTGGAGAAAATGTAAAAGTATTACAGAAAATGTTAAATAATAAAATGAATTGTAACTTAACAGTAGATGGAATATTTGGTAACCAAACAGCTGCTTGTGTTAAGAAATATCAATCAAAAAACAATCTAGCTGTCGATGGTATTGTTGGAATAAATACTTGTAGTAAATTAAAAGGTATTAAAGTAGTAACTACATCTACTAAGAATATATCATCTCCAGTATCTAATAATAGAGCTTATGTAATAAAAAGTACTAGTATAGTAGACAGAAATGGCACTTATTTAAAGAGTTTATCATTAGGAAACAAAGTTAAAGTACTAGCTAGTGGTAAGTCTTCATCTAGAGTACAACATGGTTCAGTAACAGGTTATCTAAATAATAATTCAATTACTAATAACGTAATCATAACTGATATATCTGATCAAAAACTATATTACTTTAAAGGTAATAAACAAATACTAAATTCTAGTGTTGTTACAGGTATGAAAGGTAGACATGATACTCCAAGAGGAACATTTATTATTGGACCATATAATAGAGCTCGAAAAGTAACTCTAAGAGGTAGAAATGATGATGGTTCTAAATATGCTTCATACGTTGAATACTGGATGCCATTCTATGGAGGTTATGGTTTTCATGATGCTGATGGTTGGAGAAGTTATTCTGAATATACACAAAGTACATATAGATATAATGGTTCACATGGCTGTGTCAATATGAAGAGACCAGAAGCTAAAAAGATGTATGAAAATCTAACTAAACAAACAATAGTAATAATAAAAAAATAGAAGAGTCAATCTTCTATTTTTTAATATATCATTGTATGAAGTATTCTATCAGTATTTTTAAAATTAACTTTAGCTATCTCTTTTAACTTTTCTTCTCCAAACTTATCTACTATTTCTTCACCAACTTTATCAACGTCAGCTCCAGCTCCTTTAGGTAGAGGAATATGAATAGAATCACTTAACTTATCAAACTCTCTTAAGAATAAATATCTAGAAATAATAGAGCCACAAGCTACTGCTAAATTCTTATCTTCAGCTTTAGTAATAAAAGTAATATCTCTTTGTACTTTATCAACATCTTTTAAATAATTATAATAAGATTCTTCATAAGCAAATTGATCAACAATAATATAATCATACTTTTTAATTTCTTTAACTAAGTCATATAACACTTTATTATGCATAATAGATTTAATTTTATTTAAATTAGTATTTCTATCATACTTTTCATTATATTCAACATTTCTTAAAATAATACTTTTATATTTAACTTTATTAGCTATCTTAGGAGCAATATCTTTTATCTTCTCATCAGTAATCTTTTTAGAATCCATTACTCCAAGAGACTCTAAGTATGGAATATCTTCTTTAGTAACATATGTAGCCGTTACAACTATAGGTCCAAAGTAATCACCAGTACCAACTTCATCACTACCTATAGAATTAGAGTAATAGTACTTTTCATACTTTTTCTTATCTTTTTCCTTGTCTTTATCTTTTTTAGCTTCTTCTATTTCTATACCCCAATGAGCAGCATCTACATCAGCACTCTTACCTTGAAACATAACTTTACCAGACTCATACATCGTAATAACTGTATCTTCATCTTCTGCTTGAAAGACTACATAAGGAATTTTCTTATCTCTCATTTTATCTTTATAATATTCAAGCATTTGTTTCTTAGTATCTTCATTAACTCTAATAACTACATTCATAAATCCACCTCAATATTCACATATATTATAGCACATAATTAATTTTAGTAATATAATAATAGTGGTGATAATATGATATTTAATATAGGAATAATTTTAATATTATTAATGTTCGCAGTAGTAGGAATGAAACGAGGTATTATAAAAGAAGGAATATCTTTAATAAGCATAATACTAGTATTTATAATATCTTTCCTATTAAAAGGAATAATAGGTAATCTATTATGTAAATACTTACCATTCTTTAAATTAGAAGGTAATTATGAAGGATTAAGCACAATAAACATATTAGTTTATCAATTAATAGGCTTTGTCATAATACTTGCCCTTCTTTTATCTGTACATGCTATTATTATGAAATTAGCTAATTTATTAAATGAAGCCATAGATCTAACATTAGTATTAATAATCCCATCAAGAATATTAGGACTTATCTTTGGTTTTATAAAAGGCTATATCATAGTATTTATATGTTTAATAGTATTAATAATACCTCTACATAATGTAGATAGTTTTACTAATAGTAAAGTAGTAAATCACATTATATATCATTCTCCAATAATAACTAAATTAACTTATCCAATCACAAGTACAATTAAAGAAACATATATATTAGGAAATAAAATAATAAATAAAAAGATTAGTAAAAATGAAGCTAATAAAAAGATACTAGACACTATGTTAGAACATAAAGTAGTATCTAAAAGCTTAGTACAAGAATTAATAGAAAAAAAGAAGATAAAAATATAATATATAAATTAGATAATTAGAATAGATAAAAATCTATTCTTTTTCTTTACAAAAATATTGAATTTAATAGTAAAATTCTCTTCAAAAATACATATGTTTATGATACAATAAACACGTTACTAAAATAAGAGAGGAGAGATGAAAATGAAATATGTCTATTCATTTAATGAAGGAAATAAAGACATGCGAAACTTACTTGGTGGTAAAGGTGCTAATCTAGCTGAAATGACTAGTATAGGATTACCAGTACCAAGAGGTTTTACAGTAACAACTGAAGCTTGCTTAAAATACTATGATAATGGATCCTCCCTAGGAGATGAAATTGAACAAGAAGTAGCAGAGCATATCAAAGAACTAGAAAGTATCACTGGTAAAGAATTTGGATCTACTACCAATCCATTACTAGTATCAGTAAGAAGTGGTGCTAGAGAATCAATGCCAGGTATGATGGATACTATTCTAAATTTAGGTATGAATGATGAAGTATGCAAAAACTTTTCTGAGATTACTAAAAATCCACGTTTTGTACATGATTCATACAGAAGATTTATTCAAATGTTTGCCGATGTTGTAATGGGCTTTCCAAAAGAATCATTTGAATTAAAATTTGATGAGATTAAAAAGGAAAAAGGTAAAAAGTATGATACTGAATTAAATGCCAATGAACTACAAGAAGTAATTGACATATATAAGAGTGAATATCAAAAATTAGCTGGTAATGAATTCCCACAAGATCCTAAAGTACAATTAGTAGAAGCTATAAAAGCTGTATTTAGATCTTGGAATAATGATAGAGCTAAGACTTATAGAAGACTTAACAGTATTCCAAATGAATGGGGAACAGCTGTTAATGTTCAAGAAATGGTATATGGAAATAAAGGAGAAACATCTGGTACAGGAGTTGCCTTTACTAGAAACCCTGCTACAGGAGAAAAGAAATTATATGGTGAGTATTTAATGAATGCTCAAGGAGAAGATGTAGTTGCTGGTATAAGAACTCCTCAATCTATTGAAACATTGCACGAAGTATTACCAGAGTGTTATGATGAATTTAAAAAGATTTGTGATATCTTAGAAGATCACTATAAAGATATGCAAGATATGGAGTTTACTATAGAAGATGGTAAACTATTCATGCTACAAACAAGAAATGGTAAGAGAACTGCTAAAGCTGCTTTAAAAGTAGCAGTAGATCTAGTAAGTGAAGGTAAAATTACTGAAGATGAAGCAGTTTTAAGAATCGATCCAAAACAATTAGATCAATTATTACATCCTAAGTTTAAAGAAGAAAGCTTAAAAGTAGCTAAAGATATAGCTGAAGGACTTGCTGCATCACCAGGAGCTGCTACTGGAAAACTATGTTTCACAGCTGAAGAAGTACAAGAAAGATATGAAGCTGGAGAAAAAGAATTAATCCTAGTAAGAGAAGAAACTTCTCCAGAAGATATTGAAGGAATGAACTTAGCAGAAGGTATTCTAACAGTACGTGGAGGAATGACATCTCATGCTGCTGTTGTTGCTCGTGGTATGGGTACTTGCTGTGTATCAGGTTGTGGTGAAATAGTAGTAGATGAAAAAGGAAAGACACTAACTACTAAAGATGGTAAAGTATATACAACTGAAGACTATATCTCTCTAGATGGATCAACCGGTAGAGTATATGGTGAAAGAATAGAAACAGAAGAAGCTACTATCTCAGGTGATTTTAAAACTCTAATGGATTGGGCTGACTCTAGAAGAAAATTAGGTGTTAGAACAAATGCTGATAACCCAAGAGATGCTAAAAAAGCTCGTGAATTTGGTGCAGAAGGTATTGGCTTATGTAGAACTGAGCACATGTTCTTTGAAGAAGATAGAATATTTAACTTCAGAAGAATGATAGCATCTCCTGATGAGAAAACAAGAAAAGAAGCCTTAGCTAAGATATTGCCATATCAACAAGCAGACTTTGAAGGTTTATTTGAAGCTATGAATGGTTACCCAGTAATAATAAGATATTTAGATCCACCACTACATGAATTCTTACCTCACGAAGATCGTGAAATAAAGAAATTAGCTTCATCACTAAACATTAGTTTTGAAGAATTAAAAGATAAGATTAATTCACTAAAAGAATTCAATCCAATGATGGGACATAGAGGATGTAGATTATCTATCACATATCCAGAAATAGCTGAGATGCAGACAACTGCCGTTATAAAAGCAGCAATCAATGTTCAAAAGAAAGGAATCAAAGTAGAACCAGAAATAATGATTCCATTAATAGGAACAGATAGAGAACTAGCTTACGTAAAAAGTATTGTAGATAGAGTAGCTAAAGAGATAATTGAAAGAGAAAAAGTAGATCTACATTACCAAGTAGGTACAATGATAGAAATACCAAGAGCTTGTGTTACAGCAGATAAAATTGCTGCATATGCTGACTTCTTCTCATTTGGAACAAATGACTTAACTCAAATGACTTATGGCTTCTCTAGAGATGACGCTTCTAAATTCTTAAATGACTATTACAATAAAAAAGTATTAACTAGTGATCCATTTGCTAGTATTGATACTGAAGGAGTAGGAGTATTAATTGAAATAGCTAAAACTCTAGGTAGAAAAGTAAAAGAAAACTTACAACTAGGTATCTGTGGCGAACATGGAGGAGATCCTAAATCCATAGAATTTTGTAATAACTTAGGCTTAAACTATGTATCATGTTCTCCATTTAGAGTACCAGGTGCTAGACTAGCTGCTGCACAAGCTGCCATAAAAGCGCATCAAAAATAGGACGTTTAAACGTACCAAAACAAAAAAATATAAAGAGTCGAAAGACTCTTTTTTTGTTGCAATTACAAGGGTTTGCGAGAATTCCAAGAAAAATGAAAGTGATCCATCAAATTAGAAGGAGTGATGTTTATGAATAGTATAGTATAGTTACAATAAAACGAGGGAGGCGTTTCATGAAGACCAAATATGGAGAACAAATAATTTAAAAGATTAAAAGGGTATCAGCTAGTATAAAATACTAGTTTTTTATGGAGTAAAAAAATAAGATTGGAGGTTTTGTATATGTTTGATTATTTTTTTAAACCAAGTCTTGATAATATGAGTCAGGGAGCAAGATTAAAATTTGTAAGGGAGCTTAGATATAAAGATAAAAAAAGGTTGCTAAGTTTTTTAAATTAGGAGGTAAAAAGCCATATGAAACTATAACGAAATATGAATCTAATAAAAGGAAACCAGAAATACCTAGAGTTAAAGAAATGGCAGATTATTTTAAAGTAAGTTATGAAGCAATTAAACTATATGATTTTAATGAACCAATAGATCAAGTTTATTATCATATGTGGGAGGAAGAACAAATGCCTTATAGTGAATTTAAAATTGACTTTGATGCATTAAAAAAGTCTGCGTATAATATGGAAGTAGTACAAGCTCTTAATGAATGGGAAAAAATGAGAAAGAAAAGAGAAAACCGTGAAATATTAGATTATGAGTATTTAGAATGGAAGCTTCATTTTAAATTAGATAATATAAAAAGTTAATATTACTCGGAATATAGTAATCTTCCGATGTAATTAAATATTAAAATGTATGATATAATATTTATTGAAAGATTGGAGTTGAAAGTATGGCTTTTGATTATAAGAAAGAATATAAAGAATTTTATATGCCTAAAAATAAACCAAGTATAATTGAAATTCCTAAAATGAATTATATAGCAGTAAGAGGAACAGGAAATCCTAATGAAGAAAATGGAGATTATCAAAATACAATAGGTTTATTATATGGTGTTGCTTATACAATTAAAATGAGTTATAAAGGAACACATA
>CAZALI010000002.1:0-103615 GCA_964486215.1 uncultured Muribaculaceae bacterium | reverse complement strand
TGTATAATCAATACTTTCTTTTACTTTAGCTTTAACTTCAGCCTTCTTAGTAGCAACTTTCTTCTTAACGTCTGCTTTCTTTTCTTCTACTTTTTCTTTAACTTCAGCTTTTTTAGCAGCAACTTTCTTCTTTACTTCTTCTTTCTTAGAAGAACCATTAATAGTTACTTCTTTATCTATTTTCTTTTCATCTGCTTTAACTTTTCCATCTAATCCTTTCTTAGCAACTTCAACTAGTGCTTTGAAATTATCAGGTTCATTAATAGCAATTTCACTTAACATCTTACGGTTAACTTCTACTCCAGCTTTACTTAATCCACTGATAAATCTAGAGTAACTGATTTCATTCATTCTACAAGCAGCATTGATTCTTGTAATCCATAACTTTCTGAAATCTCTCTTCTTTTGTTTTCTATCTCTATAAGCATATTTCTTAGCTGTCATTAATTGTTCTTTAGCTCTCTTATATAATCTATGCTTACTACCAAAATAACCTTTAGCAGCTTTTAAAACTTTCTTATGACGAGCCTTAGTAACAGCTCCATTCTTTACTCTTGCCATGATACATCCTCCTAACTATAGAGCATTCTTGAATCTTCTCTTATCAGCTCTTGATAAAGTAGATCCATGTCTACCCTTTCTATTATACTTTGCATTCTTAGAACCAGTATTATGACGCATACCATGACTTCCAATTTTATAGTCATTCTTACGTTTCTTTAATACTTTCATCAAAGATTTCTTAGTTTTTAACTTATACTTTGCCATACTCTTCCTCCTTATTTATCTTTAGTAGGTACTAACATCATTGTCATTACCCGACCATCTAACTTTGGCTTTTGTTCGATATCTGCTAAATCACTAACACGAGATGCGAATCTCTCTAGAACTTCATTACCTAACTCTGTATGAGCCATTTGACGTCCTTTAAAACGGATAGTTAATTTGATCCTATCACCTTTCTCTAAATACTTCGTAGCATTCTTTAACTTAGTTTCAAAATCTCCTACATCTATAACTGGTGATAAACGGAATTCTTTTATTTCTGATCTATTAGCCTTTTGTCTTTTGACATTTTCCTTATCTTTCTTTTGTTTTTCATAACGGAATTTATTATAATCCATTACTTTAACAACAGGTGGATTAGCATTAGGACTAATAAGTACCAAATCAAGTGATGCATACTTAGCTAAAGTAAGTGCATCTTCAAGTGGTTTAATTCCAGCTTGTTCACCATTAGGTCCTATAACAAGAACTTCTGTAGCTTTAATTTGATCATTAATTAACATGCTATTATTATTTTTCGTGATATCTAACACCTCCAAAAATAGAAAAAGCAGATATAATCTATATCCACTTTAAAAACACAATCAAAAAATATATATTTTTCTCTTGGCTTTTGACCTATCGCTATTCGCTGATCAGGTGGATATAAATCTCTTTCCATTTCTAACAATCAATATTTTATCAAAAATCTATGATTTGTCAACACTTTTTACAAGTATTTATAAAAGCATCTATTATTAATTTAGAGTTTTCATCAAACTCATAACTTACTTCTGGATGCCATTGTACTCCTAAGACAAATTTTTTATCTTTCATTTCTATACCTTCAATAGTACCATCTTTTGCTAGAGCTGATACATCAAACTTGCCTTTATCAACAATATGATAGTTATGGAAACTATTAACCATTATCTCTTCTTTACCAATTATTTTATATAGTAAAGAAGATTTATCTATCTTAACTTTATGAGTTAATACATTATCATCATCTTGACAATGTTTAATACTATTATTATCTTCGTATTTTTCTAACTTGTATTCACCAGCATAACCACTCATAGCTTGCATACCTAAACATATTCCTAGTACTGGAATATCTCTATCTATACATCTTTCTACTAGATATCTATCAAAAGAAGTAACCTCAATTCCTCCAGGTAGTAAAACACCATCTACTGTATCTAAGTATTTATCTACTAATTCTTTCTCTTTATCATTAAGAGGCTTACAATCTTCTTTATGTTCTTCCCTAAAATCAAAATCTTGTACTTGAACAATTGGTATTAAAAAAGCTCCTGCTTTTTGAAAAGTTCTTCTAACTATTTCTCCTAAGTATAAAACAAGTCTTCCATCATTTAAATGATTATATCTTAGAGGTACACCTATTCTTACCATATCATCACCTGTAAAAATTATAACATAAAAAAAGCATATTGCTTTAACAATATGCTTATAAACGTATTCTTTCTGCTACGTAATTCTTTAAGTCTTCTATCTTTACAACGTCTTGTTTCATACTGTCTCTGTCTCTAACAGTTACTGTACCTTTCTCTAGTGTATCATCATCTACAGTAACACAGAATGGAGTACCAATAGCATCTTGTCTTCTATATCTCTTACCAATAGATCCAGAATCATCATAAGTACACATAAAGTCATCACAAATACTATTTAATATCTCATCAGCTTTCTCACTATGATTCTTCTTTCTAAGTGGTAGAATTGCTACTTTATATGGAGCAAGGAATGGAACAAGTTTCATAACTTCTCTTTCCTCTCCATTAACTTCTTCTTTACTATAAGCATCACTTAAAACAGATAAAACTATTCTATCAAGACCAACACTTGGCTCTACTACATATGGAATATATTTCTCATTAGTTTCAGGATCTAAGTATCTTAAATCTTTCTTAGAATGTTTCATATGTACACCTAAATCATAATCAGTTCTATCAGCTATACCCCAAAGTTCTCCCCATCCTAATGGATAAAGATATTCAATATCAGTAGTAGCAACACTATAGAAAGCTAACTCTTCTTTAGTATGATCTCTAAATCTTAAATGTTCTCTATCAATTCCTAAAGTAACTAAGAAATTCATACAGAATTCTTTAAAGTACTTATGCCACTCTAAGTCAGTACCTGGCTTACAGAAGAACTCTAATTCCATTTGTTCAAACTCACGAGTTCTAAATGTAAAGTTACCTGGAGTAATTTCATTTCTAAAAGCTTTACCAGCTTGAGCAATACCAAATGGTATCTTAGCTCTCATAGCTCTTTGAACATTATTAAAGTTAACAAATATACCTTGAGCAGTTTCTCCTCTTAGATATACTTTACTAGCATTATCTTCAGTAACTCCCATATGAGTTTCAAATAATAAATTAAATTGACGAATAGGAGTAAAATCAGTACTACCACAGTCAGGACATTTAATACCATTATCTTTAATAAACTTTTCTAGTTTTTCATTACTCCATCCATCACCAGTTTCTTTTCCTTCAGTAAACTCTTCAATTAACTTATCAGCTCTGTGTCTTGTCTTACAGTGCTTACAGTCTATAAGTGGATCAGTAAAACTAGTAACATGTCCCGAAGCTACCCATACATTAGGATTCATTAATATAGCAGCATCTAGTCCATAGATATTTTTATGTTCTCTAATAAACTTAATAAACCATGCTTGTTTAACGTTTTCTTTTAACTCTTTACCAAGAGGTCCATAATCCCATGTATTAGCAAGTCCTCCATAAATTTCACTTCCTTGGAATATGTAACCATATTGTTTACAGTACTTAACCAAGTCATCCATCTTTAATTTTTCCATATCTTCTCCTTCTTTCCAAAAAAAAGATTCTTTAGACATAAGGACGAAAATTATTTCCGCGGTTCCACCTTACTTATTCTAAAAGAATCTGCTCTTCTTATATTGCTCGTGAGATTCCACCTCAGTCATCACATTGATACGTTTAATTATAATACAAATTTTTAAAATTTCAACTATTTACGAACTTTTTTAATAACTTTTATTTCTTTATCGTAATTAGCATACTCCAAAATAAATTTATTAAGTAATCTAAGTCTTAAACTAGTTTTAGAATTCATTGTTTCAATAGGATTAGTAATATCAGTTCCTATAAACTTAGTAGAATCTATTAAATGATATGGTACAAGTACCCCATTTTCATTATATTCAAAATGTCTAACTAAAGATATTCTTTTTTCGTTATATTTTCTTTCTAATTCTAAAGCTTCATCTAAAGACATAGAACCGGGATTAAGAAGTGTAGTATTAATAGCTTTACTACTAACATTCATTTGAACTCTAGTACTACCTTCAATAACAAATTCACTATTAGGAGAAAACTTCTCTATATATGATGATTTAAGTCCATCAGAAGTTTTAATATAAGTATTACCAAATCTTCCTCTATTAAACTTAAATTTACTTCTACTATTAGCCATATTTAATCCAACTGAGTCTAGTAAAATACCATCTTCCATACCTCTACCAAATTTTATTAAATCATCACTACTAGCAACTACTCCAGCATGACCACTGTATCCTCCCATAGCATTTGCCTTAGGATCATTAATATGTCCAATACGAGTATTAGGACTACCAGTAAATCTACATCTATCTTTTACTGGAACAATCAACATAGTATCTTTTAAACCAAGTTTATCAGTAATATATTCTTTAAATAATTTATCATAGCTTTTACCAGTAACATTTTCCATTACTTCTTTAGCTATCATCATACCAAAGTCAGTATAAGTATATCTATTACGTACTTGTCCATTCTCATCTTCTCTAACTCTAATTTCATATAATTTATCTTTTGCTTCATTTAAGTCTTTCATCAAAGTAATATTACCATCAGTACGAAAGTCTATAGAAAATTCCATTAATTCTCCTATCGTGACATCACCTAAATTTATAAATCTAGGATCAATTTTACTAATAACAGAATCTCTATTCAAATAACCTTCTTTTATTAAATTATATAAAATAACTTGTGTATACATCTTAGACATAGAAGCAATATCAAATAAAGCATCTTCTCTCATACTATTACCAAAAGAATCTAAATCTCCACCAAAGTATTTAACATTAATATTTCCTACATTAAATCCAATTGTATATCCAGGAAAAGCACTTGTATACCTAACTTCTTCCATTCTTTCTATATCATTTTCAATTAACTTTTCAATCATTTCTTCAAAAGAGCTATCATGATTACTATTAATAATATTAATTGCTTCTACACAAATATTTCTTAATTCAGAAACATCTTTATAGGAAGAATCAGTTCTAACTTCGTCTATAAAATCTTCCAGTATTTTTTCATAATTCATTATTCGACACTAATCCTCTCTATATCTTTCATAAACTTTCTACTCTTTAAATATATTCCCGTATATCTATCATAATAATCATCGAGAAAATCATTTATTTCTTTCTTTACTTCATTACTAACATCTAACTTAGTAATTTTATCTATATCTACATAGTAATACATTCTAATCATCTTAATAGTCTTTTCATTAACTAGTATTTCATCACTATAACAGTTCTTACAAACAAATCCTCCACTACTACTAGATAAAGTAACTATATTATCAGTATTTCCACATAAACTACAACTATCTATACTTGGTCTAACTCCTAAATAATCAAGTAGTTTTAATTCTAAAATATTAGTTAAAACCATTGGATCTAATCCTTCATTAATCTTAGTTAAAGTACTAATAGTAAAATCATAAATATCAGTACTATCATTCTCTTTAATTACTTGTCTAACTAAATCTAATATATATGAAGCATAACTAATAGTAGATAAATCTTGAAGTATATTTAAAAATCCATTCTTGACATCAACACCTATTAAAGTAGATAATCCATTCTCTTTATAGTAAATATGAAAAGTTCCATATACTAAATTTCTACTAACTCCACGTAATTTACTTTTTACTCCACGACAAGACTTGGACATTACTCCAATAAGTCCATACTCTTTAGTTAAAACATTTAATATCTTACTAGATTCTCCATAATTAGTATCTTGTAAAACTATGCCATCAATATCTACTATTTTCATGTCTCATCATCTAAACCAAGTTCAGTTAAATACTTAGCCTCATCTCTCCAATTCTTAAGTGTTTTAACATATGTTTCCAAAAACACTTTTTTACCTAAAAGCTTTTCTATATCTTTACGAGCAAGTATTCCAACTTCTTTAAGTAAAGATCCCCCTTTACCAATAACAATCTTTTTAATATTATCTCTATCTACTACAATTAAAACTTTAATATCAACACTTTTTCCATTATCATTAAATTCTTCTGTATAACAACTAATAGTATGAGGAATCTCATCATGTGTTAACATAAGTAATTTTTCTCTAACGTACTCAGCTACCATAAACTTAGTAGAAACAGAAGTAAAGTCATCTTCTTCATACATTCTATTTCCAATAGGTAAATATTTCTTAATTATTGAAATTAACTCTCTATTATCATCTTTAGCACTTATAGGAATTATTTCACTAAAATTATATTTATCTTTTACTAAGTCTATTTGTTTTAATATTTTTTCTTTATCTTTTATCTTATCTACTTTATTTAAAATTAAAAATATAGGTATTCCACTATCTTTAATTTTATCTAAGATAAATTCATCTCCTCCACCATATCCAGTAGAAGCATCTATCATAAATAAAATAACATTAGCTACTTCAAAGTTATTATAACTTTTCTTATTCATAACTCTTTCAAGTTCATTATGAGCTTTATGTACGCCAGGAGTATCTATAAATATAATTTGAGCTTCTTCATCATTATATATACCATTAATTATATTTCTCGTAGTACCACTAACATCACTAGTAATTGCGACTTTTTCTCCCACTAAAGTATTAAGTAAAGTACTTTTACCAACATTAGGTCTACCAACTATACTTACAAAACCACATTTCATTTTAAATCATCACCAGAAAATGGATATGGACATAATTCACTAACAGTGAATTCTTTTATTTCTCCATTTGTTGAATAACAATAAACCTTACTATCAGGATTAAATAATTCTACTATCATTTGTCTACATACAAAACAAGGAGTACCAATTCTACCACTAGATACCATGACATGTAGTTCTCTAAACTCACCTTTTTTTACGCCAGCAGTAATTGCATTAAAGATAGCTACTCGCTCAGCACAAGCGCCTGCTCTAGTTGAAGCGTCTTCTACATTAACTCCTGCGAATTCTCTTCCGTCACTACTAACTACAATAGCACTAACGGGATATTTAGAATAAGGACTATAACTATTCTTTTGTAATTCTATTAATTTATCTATCATATAAACCTCCTATAAAATCTTAGGTATAAATATTATTAAACCACCTACTAAAGCTGTAATACATAAAATAAGACTTGCTGCACTAGCAGTATCTTTAGCTATCTTCGCAAGAGGTTGATACTTAGTAGTAATTAAATCAATTGTAGCTTCAATACTAGAATTAATCATCTCACATGCTGCAATAGCACCACATATAAAAACAATAAACAACCATTCACTATTACTAATTTCAAAGTAAAAACCAGCTATAGTAACTAAAACAGTTGCTATCAAAATAATAATCATATTTTGTTCATACTTAAGTCCATACATAAAACCATCTACAGCATGACCAAAACTTTTTACATATTTTTCTAAAATATTACCTGTATCTTTATTCCTCTTTGGACTTTTCCTACCTAACAATCCCATAACTAGATAGCACCTCCTCTTGTTTACCAAACATAACTTTTTCTTCTTCTTTTGTCATATGATCATAACCAAGTAAATGATAAAAGCCATGTACAGCTAAGAAACATAATTCACGCTTTTCACTATGACCATACTCTAAAGCCTGTGATTTAACTCTATCATAAGATATATAAATATCTCCAAGTACTCTAACATCGCCAGGTACTTTAACACTATCTTCATCTTCTAAAGCAAATGTAATGACATCTGTTTCTCTATCTATTTTTCTATACTCTTTATTTATCTTATGTATATAATCATTATCTACTATAATGACATTAAAAGTAATATTATCTAAATTCTCTTTTTTTAAAGCAAACTCTAATATATCTTTCATTACATCTAAATTATCTACATCATAGTCTACTTCTTTAAAAACATTAACTTCTCTCATAATAACTCCTATAACATAATTATAAATATATATATAACAATACCCAATAATAGCAATGACAAAATATCAAGTACAATCTCATTATCAAATATCTTAAACTTCTTACCTATACCAGTCACAATCTTATATAAAATATAGCCAATTATGCCACCAATTAAATTAAGTATTACATCGTCAACATCAAATACTCTACCTATATATAATTGTACTAATTCAATAGCTATACTAGTAATAAATATTATTAATATTGGTAAATATACTTTTTCTACTTTTAAAATATATGATATAAAATAACCAAATGGTATAAAGAGTAATACATTACCAATAACATTCTTTAAAAACAAATTAGATCCAATATCATATCTAAGTATTTCTTTAAATGGAATAAAATTATTAGTAGACCACGAAACAGTATCTTGTAAAGTTACTACTTGGAATAAGCACAATATATAAATAATAAAAGCTAACATAAATAATTCTTTATGCAAAGTAAAATGTATTTTATTTTTAATTAAATAAGAAATTCTAAGTAAAATAGCTACTACTACAGAAATAATAACCATTGGAAATGTAACATCTATAACACCTAAAATTGTATCTGTTAAATACTTATCCATAATTTCTCCCATCAAGAATATTTTATCGCAAATAGAGTCTTTTTTCAATTAATAAGCAAAAATAAAAAAAGTACTATAAAAGTACTTTCAATTATAAATTTTGTAGTTTTTCTCTAATAATAGAGCTTACTTCTTTCATATCAGCTTTACCTTTAAATATAGCAGAAGCTTCTTTCATAATAAGCCCCATATCTTTTTGAGAAGTAGGCTTAACTTTATCAAATATTTTATCTATTTCAGACATAACTTCTTCTTCACTCATCTGTTCTGGTAAATACTTAGAAAGAATATCTATTTCACTTTGGTATTTATTAACTAAATCTTCTCTATTACCTTTTTCAAATTCAACAATAGATTCTTTTCTCATCTTAATCTCACGATTAACGACATCAATTAATAAATCATCATTTACTTCACGCTTATTATCAATTCTCTCTTTATCCATACCAGCTTTAACAGCTCTAATAACAGCTAATCTATCTTTATCTTTTTCTTTCATAGCTTCTACCATATCGCTCATTAATTTATCTACCATATTATCACTCCCACGTAAATTATACACAATTTCATAAAAAAAATCTATGATTAATTCATAGATTTTCTTTGCATCAAGTATATTGTGCTTCCTAGAACCGAAACAGTAAACGCTATAATAATCACTATCGCATTAAGCGTCTTCGGATTAACTATATTATTAGTACTCTTATCAATAGGTTTATTATCATATGAAGAATCATCATTATATTCTTCAGAATCATCTGGATTGTAAGGTTCTTCATCATCTTCTACTACTTCTACTCTAAGTGATTTTAACTCACCATCTATTAATTTATATATCTTAGTCTTACCTAGTTGTAGTGGTACTAGTGAATTATCTCTTATCTCCACAACTCCTGTTGGGAAAATTGTCCAAGTATTATCTATACTATAACCAGACTCTTCTCTAATATCATTTAAAGATACAGGTTCATCCATTATAATTCGTTTATCTTTACAAGCCTCTAACTGAACTACACCACTTCCAATATTATCTAGTGGCCTGTATTCATATATACTATATGATCCTCCATCAAGAAAGTTCGAAAAGTCAGAATGGTTTCTTGACTCAGTTCCTTTTTCATACTTCATAGTACCTATAAAAGTAGAATCACAATCAATATTAGTTTGAGAATTAGTTACATATATTTTATTTAATTTTGTATTTTCTATATTAACTACTTCTCTGTTACCAGCAGATGCGCCAATATAAACATTTGCATCAGTAAAATCACTATTTGTAATACTAATATCACTATCGTCATAAGCACCATCACTATGAGGATTAGCTAATACCAATCCATAATATCTTTTACCAGGAACAATTACTTTTAAACCATTAGCTACTAATTTATTAACACCAAATATCACAGAAGCAGAATCCTCAAGAGATTCAGACTTTGTTTTTAATATAACATCATCCATATTAACAGTTGCATCAGCATCAACTGGATTTGGATCAAAACTCATATCTTGATCAGCAGTAATAGTTAAATGACTATAATCAGACATACCAGCTTGTAAACGACGTATATTTACAAATGTAGTAGAACTGCTTCTACCATTTATTACTGTTTTAATATTATCAGCACCAGCTACAAATTCAGCATTTGGAAATGTATAAGTACCATTACCAAAATTTAATTCAACATTGTATAGTGTTACATAACCAGATTGGCCAGTATTAATAGTATAGTTACCATCAGCTATATTAAATATAACCTTATCTTGTGGTCGAAGACTTGGCGCATTATATTCTTCCAATACTACTCCAAAAGATGTCATGTTATAATCACAACCAGTATCACATACACTATAAGTAGTCACAGCTTTAGTTGAAATAGGTATTAAAAATAATAAACTTATAAATATAAAAATAAACTTCTTCATATTATTATCCTCTATTATAATTATACCTTAATAGTAAATAATTTCTACTTAATCAAAAAGAAAAATGTCAAATTTACAAAAAAAAATAATATCAAACGATATTATTTTAATAATCTCTATCTCTATTATTGGCACGATTTCTCTTCATAGTGTTCTTCTTGCCTTCTTTTTCAGCAGCTCTTCTCTTAACACCTGGCTTATCGTAACCTTCACGTTTTTTAGACTCTTGAGGGATTCCATCTTTATTAACCTTAGCCTTGAACTTTCTTAATGCTTGATCAAGATTACCTCTAACTACAACTTTTGTGGCCATTCTTATCCCTCCCTTCGTTTTTTACTAAAAATGATTATAACAAATATTATTTTAAATTTCAACATTTTATTATAAATAAAAGGAAGTAATAACTTCCTATTTAGTTGGACACATACTATTAGCACTCATTCTTCTAATAGCAGATCCTAGTCCACTACCAGCATCATATAAAACTTTAATGATATTAGTAAGGGCATTAATAATTGGTGCACTAATACTATTAGTACCACCTGTAATAGTAACTAATTCATGACTACTAACTTCCCTCAATATTACACCTCCCAGGATTAGTAAACCCATTAGCTATACCAGATAAAAATACCATTATAGATGAAACAATAAGTCCAATACCAATCGTTGTCACAGTACTACCACCAGTTACAGTAAGAGTTTCACTATTATTTAATTCTCTCATATTACCTCCTTTCATCAACACTATATACAAAGTAAAAATATAGTGCAAACAAGCAATTTATTAAAAGTAATATGTATGTATATTAAAAAAATATTTTTCTCTAAAGCAATTAATTTTTTTACTAAAAAAAAGAAAGTCAATAATTAACTTTCTTCATCGCTAAAAAGATCATGATGGTGTGGATAACTAAGTACATATTTCTTTCCAGCCTTTTCTTTAACGATAACTCTATCTTCACCCATCTTATAACTATATACATCATCAAAACCAACAAGTTTATGTTTATTTATAATATTATCAACAATTTCTTCCTTTGAATCACTTTCAGCTATACTTTGCTTAAAACTATCTAAGCTACTTTCTGTAATCCTAATATCAGAAATACCAGCTTGTTGTAATTTAGTTAATAATTTAATTTTTCTTATTTCTTTTTTTCTTTTTTCTTCTTGTAACTTATTTAATTGTACAATATAGTACTGTTTCTTATCATTTGTACTAAATTGTTCATTATCACATAATCTTTTTGTATCATTATTAAATGGTCTAAATGCTTTTACTATACTACAATAAGCTTTTACTCTATCAAATACTTTTTCATCAAAATTTAAATCTATTTTTAATTTTTCATTAACATAGTTCTTTAAATAAATACTCATATTTAAGAATATATCAGCATCCTTACTATCACTCATACTTTTATATAATTCATTTAACTCATCATTTGAGAAATTGTTTTTTAAATAATATTGTTGCATTCTATCTAATTTACTAAATTCATCTATATTTAAATCATCACAATTATATCTATCAAAATCAATATTCGCATATTTTTCGTAATTTGGAAATCTATAATTACCTACAGCAAGTAATGAATTAAAATATTCTATGATGAATTTTAAATCTTTCTCATCGACATCTCTTGCTGAAGTAGAAGAATATCTTAATTTTACAGATGCATCTTTATTAGAATCCAAATAATTCATAAGTTCACTTGGCATAGTAGTAATATTATCAGAATTTATACCTAAAATACTATCGTCAGTTAATAAAGCAAAGATTGCATACTTTTCTTCATCATTAGTATAAGAATAGTATTCAGAATTAACTAATGTCTTCGCAATAGGACCTAATAATTGATAATACGCATATAAACTATGACCAGTAGGTTTTTCAGTAGCTAAATCTAATGTTTGAAATGAACTAGCAAATCTCGGATCATTAGTAAGAGTGCTTCTAGGATCACCACTAGATTGTGGAATAATGTATTTTAATATAGCCTTAGGATCTGAAATAATTTTAGATGCATTACCTCCATCTAGAGCTGAAATAGCACCATGCCATTCAGGACTTCCAACAGGATAAGCCGTAAACGTTTTTCCTTCTACAGTTACATCTTGTTCACTAGATTGATTAAATATTGGACTACGACTAAAATCATCATATACAATATTACTTTTTTCTAAAAGTTCTCCACCAAAGCATAAATATTCTCCAGCTAAATTTCTTGCTTGAGAAGCTTCAGCACTATCATCCGTTTGTTTACTAAAATTTAAATTATCATCAGCATTTTTACTTCTAATTTTCGCACTAGTTGTCATATTAGAAGCAACTTTCATAAATTCTTTTTCATTATCCATATCCACTACACCCCCAAAAACAGTGATATTATACCATAAATAACTAAAAAAGTCTATTTGTGATAGACTTTTCTATCTAAAGCAGCTTCATAAATAGTAGATACTTCATCTATTATTTTATCTTGTGAATAATTATCTTTCATCTTCTTAGATATATAATCTCTATCAAACTTTTTATTACCAGTTAAAATATCATTAATTGAATTAGCTAGTCCAGATGAATCATCACTATCAATTAAGAGTCCTACATCTTCTTTCACAAAATCAGGAAGTCCTCCAACACGTGTCGCAATAACTGGTGTTCCACAAGTCATTGCTTCAGCTGCGACTAATCCAAAAGCTTCACTTCTAGAAGGAACTACAGCTAAATCAGAAATATTATATATTCTATTCAACTTATCTTGAGATAAATTACCTAAGAAATAAACATTATCTAAAGAAAGATCTCTACTTAACTTTTCTAAATCTCTTCGTAATTCTCCATCTCCCGCAATCAAAGTAAGAGTATTCTTATCATTATTAATAGCTAAAGCTTTTAGTAAAGTATCTACTCCTTTTATATATGTTAATTTACCTACAAAACTAATTATATGCTCTGGTACTTTTTCTATATTAAATTTTTCAAGTACTTCTTCTCTCTTTATATTTTTATCTCTATAAAAAGTATTAGTATCTACTCCATTCCTAATAAATTCTACTTTATCATTTTCACCATATATTTCACTTAATAATTTTTTATTATCACGAGATATAGTAATTATATTATCCGCATAATCATAAGCTTTCTTCGCAAAAACACTTCCCCAATAATTATTGCTTTTTTCTTCTTCTCTAATACCTAATATATCAGTTCCATGGCAAGTAACTATTAGAGGTATTTTATAATTAGAACAAAAATCTGCACTTATACCAGATAAAGTCCATAAGTGTTGAGCATGTACTATATCTGGTTCAAATTCTTCAAATACTTCACTTAACTTATTTATAAAAGCATCTTGATATTCAATCTTTTCACTATCTTTCATTTCATTAAAATTATAAGTACTTCTAGGATGAGTAGAAAAACAAGGAAAATTAAATTTTAACTCTCCATCTATTTTTTCTTTATCTTTAAAGAAGACAGGATATAGTTTTATACCATCAATTTTCTCATAATTACTTCTATTCTCAGGAAAGACTATGGCACATTCATTCCCACGCTTTTTTAAACTCTTAGCTAAATTAACTGTATATACTCCACTACCTGATCCAGTAAGTGGGAAATGATTAACGAATAATATTTTCATAATACACCTCAAATTTATTAAAAATATTATACCATATTTATAAATTATAGTATAATTGGTTTAAAGGAGTGATTTTATGGCGACAAAGAAAAAGAATGAAAAGAAAATTGTCAATATCACCAAAGAAGATACTAATACAAAAGAAAAGTATGGAAAGGATAAAAATAACAGAATAGTTAAGCTAGAAGATAAAGGAGACTACAAAGAACGAGCTAAAAAATATAGAATTGGAGCTATTGTACTTTGGGTTCTAGCTATATGTTTTGAAGTAATTGGTATTCTAAGATTAAATAATGTTATTAACTGGTTCCCAAATATGGAAGTTATGACATTCTTAATTATTTGTATCATCCTAGACTTAGCTTGTTTTGTACCGGGATCACTATTATGGAAAAAAGCTAATCATATTGATCCTATCAGTGAGAAAGATAAAACTAGATTCTGGCTTCATAATAATTTAGGAACAGTTCTATCAGTACTTGCTTTCTTACCAATGATTATCTTCATCTTAACTAATGATGAACTAGATAAGAAAGATAAAACTATCGCAACTGTAATCGCAGTAATTGCTTTACTAATTGCTGGTGTATCAAGTTATGATTTCAATCCAGTTTCTTCTGAACAATTAGATAAAGCTGAAAGAGAAGTTGAAGCTGTTGGTACTAAAAATAGTGAAGGAAAATATGTAGTATATTGGGCACCTCATAGTAAAAAATATCATGTTAAAAAAGATTGTCCTGCTTTCTCTCAAAGTGAAACAGTATATGAAGGTACTGTAAGACAAGCTTTTGAAAGAAACTTAACTGATCCTTGTAGAAGATGTATTCCTGAATTAAAAGAAGATCAAGAAGAAAAAGATTCCTAATTAGGAATCTTTTTTATATCTAAGTAATAATATATTTCCATAAAAATATATAAGACCAACTAATATATTTATAAATCTAAACGATATTACTAATAAGACAGAAGCAGCTATGGCTGTAAAAATACCTGTCTTATTATTTTTACCAAGTAAATAATAACTAATTGCTAATAATACAAAAGCAAAAACATAAAATATTCCATGAGTATCAATTAAATAAAATAGAGAAAAGAATGCTGGTACTAAAGTTAATGATCTACAAATACTTATTCTATCTTTATATTCTTCTTCAGTAGCTATTTTCTTTGGATTAATAAATTTCATAATATTATCTTTTAATTTCATTACAAAATTATATATATTATTAGCTACTTCACTATCTTCTTTTTTCTCTAATTTTACTGTATCACTCATAACAGAAGTACTTTTGTTCTTCTCATTTAATTCTTTATTATTATAAAAATTAGTTAAATTTTCAGCAAATTTACTATCGTTATCAACATCTTTGATAACATTTTTTCCTTCACCATTTAAACCATTATTCATATTAATCACCATACTAAACTTTACAAATTAGAAATTTGTGGTATAATACTTAGCAATTAGTAATTGATCTATTAGATTTAATTGCTAAGAAGTAATGGGCTTTGCCCAAGTACAGAGTAAATTAAATGGTATTGCGATATCATTTGATTGTAAATACTCTGTATTTTTTTTGCTTACTTTTCGTTCATTGCTTCTTCTATTTCAACAGCAAGACGTACAGTAGCTCCAACCATAGGATTATTGCCCATACCAATGAATCCCATCATATCAACATGAGCGGGTACTGAAGATGATCCTGCAAATTGAGCATCTGAGTGCATTCTACCCATAGTATCTGTCATACCATAACTTGCTGGACCAGCACCCATATTATCTGGATGAAGTGTTCTACCAGTTCCTCCACCACTAGCTACACTGAAGTACTTCTTACCTTTTTCATAGCATTCTTTTTTGTATGTTCCTGCTACTGGATGTTGAAAACGTGTTGGATTAGTAGAATTACCTGTAATAGATACATCTACATCTTCTAAGTGCATTATACTAACACCCTCTCTAACATCGTTTGCTCCATAACACCTAACTTTAGATCTTTCACCAGTAGAATAAGGTATTTCTTCTACTACTTTTAATTCACCAGTTATATAATCAAAATCAGTTTTAACATAAGTAAAACCATTAAATCTAGAAATAATCTGAGCTGCATCTTTTCCTAAACCATTTAAGATAACCTTAAGTGGTTTTTTTCTTACTTTATTGGCACTAGTTGCGATACCAATAGCACCTTCAGCTGCAGCAAATGATTCATGTCCTGCTAAGAAAGCAAAACATTTAGTTTCTTCATTTAAAAGCATTGCAGCTAGTGATCCATGTCCAAGACCTACTTTTCTATCGTCAGCTACACTACCAGGAACACAGAAAGCTTGTAAGCCTTCTCCAATAGCTTCTGCTGCTTCAGCTGCATGATGAAGATCTTTTTTAATCGCAATAGCACAACCTAAAGTATAAGCCCAACAAGCATTGTCAAAGCAAATTGATTGAACTTCTCTTACCATTTCAATGGGATCAAAACCTTTATCTAAACAAATCTGACGTGCTTCGTCTAAATTAGTAATACCATACTTTTCTAAAGCTTTCTTGATGCCTTCTTCTCTTCTCTCTTGTCCTTCAAACATAACACTCATTATTCGCACCTCGGATCTATAAATCTGATTCCATCATCAAATCTACCATATTTACCTGTAGCTTTTTCTAAAGCTTCTTCTGGTTCCATTCCCTCTTTAATGTAATTCATCATCTTACCAAAATTCAAAGCTTTATAACCAATAATTTCATTATTTTCATCCAAAGCTTGTTCTAAAACATAACCTTCAGTAACTTCTAGGTATCTAGGTCCTTTAAGATCAGTTGTATAAACTGTACCAATTTGACTACGATGAGCTTTTCCTAAGTCATCAAGTCCTGCTCCTATATTTAGACCACCTTCACTAAAGGCAGATTGTGTTCTACCATATACCATTTGTAAAAAGATTTCTCGCATTGCTACATTTATAGCATCACATACTAAATCAGTATTAAGTGCTTCTAAAATAGTTTTTCCATTTAATATTTCCCCTGCCATAGCAGCTGAATGTGTCATGCCAGAACAACCAATTGTCTCAATAAGAGCTTCTTGTATTATTCCATCTTTAACATTAAGAGTTAACTTACAAGCACCTTGTTGTGGTGCACACCAACCAATACCATGACTAAGACCAGAAATATCTTTAATATCCTTAGCTTGTACCCACTTACCTTCTTCAGGAATAGGTGCAGCTCCATGATTAGCGCCAACTCTAACTGGACACATTTCTTTTATATCTTCACTAACATCCATCTTATCACCTCTACTTTTTGTCTTCTCCTACAACGACTCCATCTACTCCTTTAAATCTACTTTCATCAAAAGGACTAAAAGGTGTATTACCAACAACTTCTTTTATATCTGCTCCAAATACTTTATTTAGTTTTTCTTCAATCTGTTCTTTATTAAATGGTTTAGCTACATAATCATAGAATCCTTTATCTAAGTATTTTTCACGAGATCCACTCATAGCATCAGCTGTTAAAGCAATTACTGGTGTCTCAAAATTAGGATTTCTCTTTAACATTTCAAATGTAGTTTCTCCACTCATATTAGGCATCATTATATCCATAAGAATTAAATCATACCTCATACCACTTTTAACTTTATCAATACATTCTTGCCCACTAATAGCTTCATCTATATCTAAGTTAAAGCTAGAAAGTACTCTTTTAGCTACTTTGATATTCAAACTATTATCATCTACTACTAGTACTTTCTTACCACTAAAGTCTCCTTTTTCTTTTTCAGGATTAGATACATCAATAGGTCTATTTACTCTATCTATCTTTTGAGGAATATTAACTGTAAAAATAGAACCTTTATCTACTTCAGATGAAACATCAATAGTACCATTCATCATAGTAACAAGTTCTTTCGCAATCGCAAGTCCAAGTCCTGTTCCTCCAACAGCTGAATTCCTATCGACATCAAGTCTTTCAAATCTATCAAATATCTTATCAAAATACTCTTTCTTAATACCTCTACCAGTATCTTCAACCATAATCTTTAAATTACATATACTTTTATCTATATCATTATTACAAGTGATTTTAACATTAATACTACCACTATCAGTATATTTAATCGCATTAGTAAGTAGATTATTCACAATCTCTTTAACATGTACTTTATCACCTATAAGTTGATATGGAATATCATCAGAAATATCTACTTTAAAATCAATAGATTTATCTCCAATTCTCATAGAATCTACTCTACATAATTCTTCTATTTCTGCTACAAAGTCATATGGCTTTTCAGCAATTTCTAATTTATCACTTTCAATCTTACTAATATCTAAGATATTACCTACAACTTCAAGCAAATTATTAGAAGCATCAACTATATCTTCAGCATTTTCTTTTACTTGTGTAGGAAGTTCTTCTTTGCAAGAAGCTATATCATTAGATAAACCTACTATCGCATTTAATGGTGTTCTTATTTCATGACTCATACTAGATAAAAATTCTGTCTTAGCTCTATTAGCTTTATCCGCAGTATCACGAGCTACTTCTAATTTATTAATCATCTTCATATCTGGATTTTCTATAGTATGATACATAACTAAATAAAAGAAAGCAAAGAAGAATGTCTCAGTAATTATTTCTGGATAATACTCTCTTAATAGTAATCCACCTACAAATAGTGGAACAAATACTATTAATGGAAGTTTTTTATGTAATCCAACTTTACCATTCAATGAAGAAACTATTGTCGCAATAATTATACCTATAAAATAAACAATAACTCCTACCATTGCATTATAATATGAAAGCCCAGCTACATCTAAGCTTTGACCGGCAACATCAATAATAGTTTCTACTTTAGTAGCTAGAATTAAAATAGACATAATTAAACTAAAACCTATAGATATCTTAAAGATAATTTTATATATTCTATCACCTAATCCAGCTATAGAAAGATAATACAAAAATATACCATGAGCTAATAATAGTAAAATAACTAAATATATTTTCTGTATAAGAACCATTATATGTAAATTACCACTATACATAGAAAACCAATATCCAAAAGCTCCTAATATTGAATAAAATAAATTTAATATCAACATATATGAATATATTTTAGTTTCAATATTCTTGGTATTTTCCTTACTAAAAAACATAATAACTAGAAAGACACTAATAATTAATGCTCCTAGAGGTAACCATAATCCACTCATTTTATCACCCCAGTCACCCACTCTAACTACATAATAACATAAATTATCTATTTTTAAAATAAAAAGAGAGTTAAAAACTCTCTATTTTAAATATTTTTTTTCAAAGTAATCTAATCTTTTATTGTATTTTCTCCATTCATCAAGTGTTTTCTCTTTTTCATGAAATCTAGTATTTTCTATGTCATATTCTGTATACCTAGGAGGCATACTAGACATAATATCTTTTGTATACTCTAAAGAAGCCTCTCTTACATCATTTATTTTACTTCTTTCAAGTACAACTCCATACATTTTCATATTTTCCCACTGTAAATTTATTTCTGCTGTTCTAATGACATCAGCTAGTACTTCTACATCTTCTATTCTTTCTCCAGAGAAATTTAAATTCTTTCCAAAGCTTACTACGTAATTATCTTTTTTTACTCTGTATATTGACATAGGTACTATATCTGCTCCAGTAAGAATAGCTGTTTTAGCTGCTCCACTATAATTTTTTAATACAAAGCCATATCTTTCTATAATATCAAATTCATACATATATGGATAATCATAATAGTTATTTGTCTTAAAATGATCTCCATAAATATTCTCTGCTCCTTCAGGATATATATAAATATTATGACCTTCTTCTACATGCTTAATCATAGTCTCATTCGCAATATATCTATCTATTTCATATTTTCTATCAGTATTTAGATTAATTCTTCCATTATGATCTAATAAGAATCCATTAAAATCAAAATAAGTCTCGTTAGGATCTCCATATACTAAGTAAGCTTGTTCTCCAATAGCTTCTATTCCTGTTTCTACATCGTGTCTCCCCACATGTGTAGAACAGTATATTCTAGGCTTATCTCCATATATTCTATCATCTCTATTGATAATTAACTTTCTACCTTCTAATTTTCTCATTATAGGTAAACCTATTTGTACTAATCTATGAAATTTAAGGTGTTTATCATGATCTGTAACTAAACCATCAGTTTTATACAAATAAATTCTATAATTACGATAATATTCATCCACTTCTTCTTCACTCATTTTACGTAAATCTTTCTTACTTAAAATTTTAAATTTAGAAGTATCAAAATTATCTATTTGTTTCTTAATGATATCTATTCTATCCATACTCTTCCCCGAAAAAATTATACTACCAAGAAATATATAAATCAATTTCTATAAACATCAATAAATATATTAATTACTCTTTTTCTCTTATCTATTAAAGCAATATCTACTATATCATTAGATTTATATTTATCATACTTAAATTTTATATATAATTCATGATACTTTTTATTATTTTTAACTAGTATATTTTTATTTACTCTATCTATTTTATAGTTATATTTCTTATTTTTTAAATACAAAGAACTATTATTATAAAAATTATTTAACTCTTTACTATTCACAATAACTTCATAGACATTATTATTAATATATATTAATTTATAATTACTATAAATATTAATTTTACATAATAAGCTAAAACTAGTAATTATAAACATACAAATTATAAATGCTATTATATTTATATTTACTAATGAATAATCTTTATACTTCATAAATATTCCCATCCTTTAATTGATAAGTCTTATTAAATAAATCTTTATTATTAAATCTATGACTAATCACAATAACTATTCTATTTTCTAAGTAATTAAAAATATTATTAAGTATCTTTCTTTCTTTAGAAATATCTATCGCATTAAATGCTTCATCAAAAATATAAATATTAGTATTTCTAATTAAACTTCTAGCTAATATTATTCTCTGTCTTTCTCCACTACTAAAATTAGCTCCTCCCTCTTCAATCAATTTATCATAATCCGAATTACATATATTATCTAAAAATACTAAATTAACTACTTCATAAAACTTATCTTTAGAAACATCTTTACTTAAACAAATATTATTATAAATAGTATCATTAAATAAATATTCATTAGAAGAAATATAAGTAATATTAGATCTAATACTCTCTAAGTGATAATGATTAATATCTATATCATTAATAGATACCATATTATATGGAATATCAATATATCTCATAAGTATTCTAACTAAAGTAGATTTCCCACTACCACTATCTCCAAATAATAATACTTTATCTCCTCTATTAATATTTAAATTAACTTTATTAAACAAATATCTATTATTAATCATATAAGATAAATTACTAAACTTAATATCACTATCTAATTTATAATTTAAATAGTAATAAGAATCGCTAAATCTTTCTCTACTAATATTAAACAAATCATCTATTCTAGATACAGATACTCTGTAATTATGATAAGAATCTAGTATACTCATAATTCTATCTGTACTAGTATTAAAGTAATTAAAAAACATCTCATATAAGAATAATTCTAATATACTAATCTTATTATTAATTACTAATAAAGAGCCCAATCCATATATAATTACTATTAATATAGAATTGATTATCTCTTTCATACTAATAAAAGAATAATTAATAAAATCAAATTTATAATTATAATCAATTAACTTCTTATACTTTAAAATAAAATTATCAAACATTCTCTTTTCAGCATGTATATTCTTAATAGTCATAATATTACTAATAGTTTCTACAAGTATAGTATTACTATAATCACTATATCGTTTAATATTATCTATTTTATCTTTAAATATCTTTCTACTAAATACAAATATAATTAATAGTAATATAAAGTATATAAGTACATATATAGACATAATAGTACTAATATTAAACATTAACACTAAGAAGATAACTATTATTATTAAATCACTAATAAAAAAGCATAATAAATTACTAATAAAATCTTTAATTATACTTAAATCTTTTATTCTATTAATTACTTCTCCTACACTTCTATTCTTATAATAATTATATGGTAGAAAGATTATTTGTTTTAACACATCTCTAGTAATAACTATATCAAAAGAATTTAACCATTTACTAAGTAATATATTTCTAATAATAGAACTATAAGTCTTAATAAAGTATAGATGTAATACAAAAATACTAATAATCATAATATTCTTAGTCACAAGATAATTAATAGAATACTTAATTAAGTATTTAAAATGAAAAGCTAATAAAATATTTATAATAAAATAAATTATAGTAAATATAAGTATCAAACTACTTTTAAATTTATTATTAATAATATATTTATATAAAGAATATTTAATAAATTTATAATACTTATAATTAGTAATCTTTTTTATAGGAATTAAATAAATATAATTATTTGTACTCATTAAAGAAAATTCACTAAAAGATAATACTCTTCTACCACAAGAAGGATCCATAATAGTAATTCTATCTTTAGTATGATCTATTTCATATATAACAATAAAATGATTTACTCCACGTCTTAAAGATACATGTGCTATGACTGGTAATTTAGAGATATCTAGCTCATCAATAGTTCCATTAACTCCCATAGAAGAAAAGCCTAACTCTTTAGCACACTCAATTAAATTATAAGCACTAACACCATCTTTATTAGTATTAGTCATTTCTCTAAGCTTTTCTAAAGATATATCTCCTCCATAATATCTAATAATTGAAAGAAGAGAAGCTACTCCACAATCACTATTCCCATCTTGTAATACTACTTCCATAAATACCTCCATAATATTATTAACTTTTTAATACTTATTTGATAAAATAAATAAGCAAAATAATAGTAAGACAAGCAAGAAAAGATGCTAACTTAGAAAAAATAGCTGAGTTATTATCAAACAAACCATATATTTATCCATATTGGTTTGAAGCATTAAATAAATATAAAAAAATCGAACTATTTGGTTCGATTTTATTATTATATGGTGTCTGCTAGGCGATTCGAACGCCTGACCGATCGCTTAGAAGGCGATTGCTCTATCCAGCTGAGCTAAGCAGACAACTGGCTAACAAAATAAATTATACCTCTAAAAGTATTATTTATCAAGTATTTTTAGCCGTTATATCTTCCACCATCTACTTTTATGATACTATCGTTAATATATTTAGCATCATTACTAGCTAAAAAGACTACTACTTTACTAATATCTTCTACTTTAGCAAATCTATTAAGTAATATCTTTCTTTTCTCATCTTCTATTTGTCCCATATCTAATCCTTCATTCATATCTGTTTCTACCCATCCAGGACATATAGCATTAACTCTAATAAATGGAGCAAATTCACGAGCCATATTATGAGTTAAAGAAATAACTCCACTCTTACTAGCATCATAAGCACTAGATTCTGGATAATAAGCATCAATTGCATTATTAGAAGAAATATTAATTATAATACCACTCTTAGACTCCAACATATTATGAGCAGCATATTTACTACATAAAAATGTACCAATCAAATTAACATCTAGTATTCGCTTAAAGTCCTTAACACGAATATCCATAAAATTAGTATCTCTCTCTACTCCAGCATTATTTACTAAGATATCAATCTTACCAAATTCATCTATTGCTTTATTAATCATATCTTCTACTTCTTCTTCAACACTTACATCTGCTTGTAGTACTAAAACATTAACATTATACGTTTCCTTAATATACTTTTCTAACTCTAAAGCAGCTTTTTCATTCTTATAATAATTAATAACTACATCTATTCCTCTTTTAGCAAATTCAATCGCAATACTCTTACCAATACCTCTACTAGAACCTGTAATTAACGCAACCATATTATCACTCTTTTCTATCTATCAATAAAATCTTCTAGTTCACCCTGATCATCAATATTATCAAGATAAGAATCTAACTTACCCTTTTTTATATAAAATAAACATGGATCAGTAACTTCATCATCTAATTCTATCATATTATAAATTCTCTCAGTATTACCATCATTTTTATCTAACGTATAATACTTTATTTTATTATCAAATAAAACATCTTCTACTGCATTACATCTTTTACATTCTTTACTTACTAATAAAACATACATAGTTTCTTTATTAGAAATCTTTTTATAAAGATTATTACCATTATTAAGTAATCTAATCATAAAAGCAATCAATGTAGATGCAAAAATTAATACTACTAATACAGTAATTAAAGTTCTATTTTTAAGTTCAATAAATTCTGGATCTTTCATAATTCCTCCATAATAGAAATTATATCATAAAACAAAAAGATAGGATAACCTATCTTGTTGGTTGACTATATTCAAATGTATAATCATTACCTGTATCAGCTCTAAACTTCATCTCATATAATCCACCTTTAGAGAAATTATTATCATTTCCTAAGATATGTCCACTACTATTTCTATCTAGATTAGTAATTTCTTCATTATGTTCATAATCACTATAATAATGAACACTGCCATTAGTAGAAGTTGCGAATAATACTCTAACATATATGTATAATTCATCATCTTTCCTATAAGCTTTAACTATTTTATATAAATCACATACACTAGGAGTAAACTTACTTCCACTCTTATCATAAACATAAGTATCAGAATTTTCATCGTACTTAAAAGCAGGATAAGTATTTACTTTAGCTTCTTCAAAATTATAACTAGAACCAAACATCTTTTGTATTTCTTCTCTAAGTGTTCTCTTACTAATATTACTTCCTGTTTTATCAATATTAACTAATTTATTCATAACTACACCATAAACTACTTCATTAGAAAGTGTTGTTGCGGTAGTTTGAGTAGAAGTAAAATATTCTTTCTCTCTACGACAATAATTAGATATTGTAGTTACATATTTACTAAAAGTAGTTTGAACAGCTTTATCTGTAACATCAATTACTTCAATAGAAGACTCTTTATTACTGAGTAAATTATTTCTTTCTTTTAATAAAGTACTATTTCTACTATAACTAATTATTAATAGAATAAATAATATTACTACTAAAATACCTAATACTATAATTATAATTTTAGGATTAATAGGTTTCTTTTCTTTAACATCATCTTCAAATTTTATTTCTTCATCCATACTATCACCTCATAGTAAAAAGTACATTAAAATGTACTCTTTTTACTCTTAGAAAGCTTGGCAGCCTTATTCTTCATCAACTTAGATAACATTGCTTGTCTTACTTCTAAATCAAGAGATTTTTTACTCTTACTATTTGATTCTAATATTCTATATCCATTATATTCATCACTAGAATCATACCAGTCGTAACAATTAATAACTTTATTTTCAGAAGTATATCCTAAGTATCCAGCATACTGATCTTCATTAAGAACTTCACTGATATAAACATCTTCACTGTCTCTTCTAGAAACAACAGCTAAATGTCCAGATCTAGAAATATCCAATAATAATTTATGTTCATCTCTATACTTACGATTAGTAGGTATATTATTATTAATAGTATAGTCAAGTAAAAACCTAACCATATCACTATCTTGACATTCTCTAGATAACCATTTTCTATCTGGTGAAATTATCAAAATTTTTGTCATTTCTTGCACCTCTCCACATCAATAAAGCATTTTACTCCATTGAGTTCAAATTCTTTATCAAGATTTTCTTTACGTATTAGCTTATCTCCTAATACTTCACCCATGATATATTTCTTATATTTCTTAAACATAGCTTCTATATCATCATTACCATTATAATATACATATATATGATCTGTAATAACAAAATCAGCTTCTTTACGTAAATTTTGTACATTTCTGACAAATTCACGAGCAAGACCTTCTAATATTAAATCCTCAGTTAATGTTGTATTAAGTACTACTGAAATTTTATCATTACTACTAGAAGTAAAGCCTTCTTTTGGACTAATAGTCTCTATTACCATATCACTAGTAATAGTATAATCATCTCCACCAAGATTTATTACGTAACCACCACCATTTATCTTACAAATATCATCATAATTAAAATCTTTAATAGCTTCTTGGAATAATTTAACTCTAGGTCCAAGTATTTTACCAACTACTTTGAAATTAGGTTTAATACTATAATCAAAATACTTAGTCATATCAGGTTCAAATGTTACGTCCTTAACATTTAATTCTTCTTTAATAGCTGGAAGTAATTCACCTATTACTTTCTTATGCTTACTATCAAGTATAATTTCACTAATAGGTTGACGTACTTTGATATTAGCTTCTTCTCTAGCAAATCTACCTAAAGAACAAACATCTCTTACTAAGTCCATTCTCTCTTCTACTTTACTATCAATTAACTTAGTATCTGCCTTTGGAAAATCAGCTAAATGTACAGACTCTTCTCCCGTTAACTTTTGATATATTTCTTCTGTTAAAAATGGCGTAATTGGAGCACATAGTCTACATAGAGCACTTAGTACTTCATACATAGTTAAATAAACGGACTTTTTACTATCAGTTAACTCAGAGTCCCAGAATCTTCTTCTACAGCTTCTAATATACCAGTTAGATAAATCATCATTCAAGAATGGTAATATTAATCTACATACTTTATTTAAATCATATTCATCATATGCTTCCCTAACTTCTTTAATAAGTTTATTTAACTTAGATATTAACCATTTATCTATAAGCTCTCTATCTTTTACAGGAATCTTATATTCTCTTGGATCTATATGATCAGCATTCGCATACATCTCAAAGAAAGAATAAGTATTCTTAAAAGTAGAAATATATTTAGAATAAATTTCTTTTAAACCATCTATATCAAATTTAAGTGGTGTCCATACAGGAGAAGTATTTAACATATAATACCTAACAGTATCAGCACCATACTCTTCCATAATCTCAAATGGAGAAACAGTATTTCCACGAGATTTATGCATCTTTTGACCATACTTATCAAGTAATAAGTCATTAACAAGAACATTCTTATAAGAAGATTTACCCATAACAAACATTGATACTACAAGTAATGAATAGAACCATCCTCTAGTCTGATCAATTCCTTCAGCTATAAAATCAGCTGGGAATTGTTCTTTAAATAACTCTTTATTTTCAAATGGATAATGATATTGAGCAAAAGGCATAGAACCACTATCAAACCAGCAATCCATTACGTCTTTAACACGAGTCATTGTCTTACCACATTTAGGACATTTGATATGTACATCATCGACAAATGGTCTATGTAGTTCAATATTTTCATCTATCTTTTCAATAGCTTTTTCAACAAGTTCTTTACGTGAACCTATCATAATACTATTTCCACATTCACACTTCCAAAGAGGTATTGGTGTACCCCAATATCTATTTCTAGAAATAGCCCAATCATTCATATTATCTAACCAGTTACCAAATCTCTTTTCTCCAACATAATCTGGTACCCAATTAATTTTCTTATTTTCCTCAATTATTTCTTTTTGTTTAGCCGTTGTCTTTATATATAAAGATGGTTTTGAGTAATAAACAAGTGGTGTATTACATCTCCAACAATGTGGATAATCATGTGTCATCTTTTGTTTCTTAAATAACTTATCGTTTTCAGCTAAGTATTTAATAACTTCTAACTCTAAATCACTATCAACAACAAGTCTTCCCTTCCAAGGACCTTCAGTATAGCAACCATCTTCTCCTACTGGATTCAACATAGCTAAGTTATACTTAACTCCTACTTCGTAGTCATCTTGTCCAAAAGCAGGTGCGATATGTACAACACCAGTACCATCTTCCATAGTAACATAACTATCACAAGTTACGATAAATGATTTCTTATTCTTAGGAGCTTTTAAGAATGGCATTAATTGCTCATACTCACGATACTCTAAGTCTTTTCCTTTATACTCTTCAACTACTTTGTAATCTTTTCCTAAAATCTTATCAGCAAGTGCTTTAGCTAGTATAAAATTATATCCTTTAGATAAACACTTAACATATGTCTCATCTGGATTAACACATAAAGCTATATTAGACATTAAAGTCCAAGGAGTAGTAGTCCATACTAAATAATAAGTATTTTCCTCGTCTTTTGCCTTAAATGGAACATATACAGTATTAACAGATACTTGTTTATAACCTTGAGCTACTTCATGTGATGCAAGGCCAGTACCACATCTAGGACACCAAGGAACTATCTTTAATCCATCATAAATATATCCATCATCAAAGATTTTCTTTAATATCCACCATTCAGTCTCTATATAATTATTATCATAAGTAACATAAGGATGATCTAAGTCAATAAATTGACCCATCTGTTTAGTAAACTTAGTAAAGAATTCTTCATTCTTCCAAACACTTTCTCTACACTTCTGGTTAAATTCTTTAATACCATACTTCTCTATATCACCTTTGCCAGTAAAACCAAGTTCCTTTTCAACTTGTACTTCTACTGGTAGACCATGAGTATCCCATCCTACTTTTCTTAGGACTCTATAACCATCCATAGTCTTGTATTTACAAATAGTATCTTTTATTACCTTAGCCATCATATGATGTATTCCAGGCATACCATTAGCTGTAGCTGGTCCATCATAGAAAACATAGTTCTTTTTATCTTTTCTATTATCAATACTCTTTAAGAATATATCTTTATCTTCCCAATACTTAGCATATTTTTCTTCTACTTTACTAGTCTTACCAGTATCTAATTTTGCAAATTCCATAAACTGCCTCCTATCAAATAAAAAAAGTGCTACCCAAAGGACGAATATATCGTGGTACCACCTTAATTATACTTATTATCCTTAACGCGGAAAACGCATTTATCTTATCCATAAATAACACTTGAGAGTGATCCAAAATATTTTACTCATAATCTTATTTCACCATACTAAGACTCTCTATATACTTTCAAATATTTCCGTCTCCCATTAATTGCTTAAAACCAATAATAACATAAAACACTTCTATTTACAAGCAAAAAGAGAATTAATTATTCTCTATATCTAATGCTTCTATCTCATCGACTATAGCTTCTTGCTCTTTCAATAGAACTTCTAGTTTCTTTTTAAATACTCCTATACTTTCTTCTATCTTATGAGTTCTTACTTCAGTCTCCTCTGCTTTTAAAAGAGCTTCATTTAGAATAATACTAGCATCATTCTTAGCAGTATTAACAATCTCTTCCGCATCTCTTAAAGCACTATTTCTAATACTAGTAGCTGCTTCTAAATCATAATTATAGTTATTATTACCATTCTTACGGTAATAATCAACTTCTTTTTTAAGTTTATTTATTTCTTCTCTTTGTCTTTTGCAGCTATTAATAATATCTTCAGTATTAGAAATCACTTCATCGATAAATTCATTTACTTCCTGGCGATTATATCCATTCTTTTCATAATTAAATTTTCTCAATATAACCACCCCGTGGAAATTATATCTTAGAAGAAATCATCCTCTTCATCATCATCTTTACTCTTTTTACGAGTTGATTTCTCACCTTTTTCATCTGTCATCTTACCCTCAATATTGACATTATTAGGTGTAGCTAGGAAGATTCCTCCTCCCAACTTCTCTAAATTTCCATTTATAGCATAAATTGTTCCTGACAAAAAGTCAATTATTCTTTTTGCTTGATCAGGAGTAACTCTCTTTAAATTAACTACTACAGCACTACGCTTTTTCAAATAATCAGCTATTTGTTGAGACTCACTGTAAGCACGTGGCTCTAGTAACATCATACGTGAACCACCTACACCATTAAGATCTTGGTATTCTTCTTTACTCATAGAATAATATTCATCTTCGCCTTTTTCTTCTACATCATTTGAAGTATCTCCTCCAAATAATTTATTTATCTTATCAAAAGCCATTTATATTCACCATCCTAACATTTTAATTTTACCATACTTTTATTAACTACTAACATGATTATTCACATTATTGACACTATCTAAAGTATTATTTGACATATCAACAAACGTTTTACTAACATCTTGTTCTGTAAATGTAGGTTTATTAGCTGAATTTATCATATCTTGTATACCACCTAAATTAGTATCATTCGCACTTTCGTTATACCAAACAACTTCCAAGTTAACATTATTAGATAGTGGTCTAGGATTAGGTAAGTCAATATGCATTGATACTGGTACTTTAAAAGCTGAACCAAAAGCTATACAGTTACCAGGTTTTAAATTCTTAAGTTGTAATACTATTTCATTAGTAATATTAGGTACCATTTCTTTAATATAATTTAAATCTTTTGGATGCAATATTCTAAGAATCATAAAATTACTACATTGAGATATACAAGTATCAGATAACTCTGAAGGTCTTTGTGTAATTAATCCTAAGAAAACACCATATTTACGACCTTCCTTAGTAATACGTTCAAATATATTGTAACCTAAAAGCTCTAAATCTATATCTTTTTGAACATATCTGTGTGCTTCTTCTATAACTATATGATAAGCACTACTACCACGAGGTTTAGCCTTAGCAGCTTTCATAAATACCATTCTAGAAAGCACTTTAGTAATAACTTTAGCCGTTCTATCATCTATATAATTAATATTAAAGTTAATAATCTGAGCAGTCTTACCAGTCTTTTCATCTATTATTAAATTATTAACATATTGATCTCTATTAACATACTTAGGATATTCAAAGTATCTAGCATTACTTCCATTTACCAAAGCATGTAATCTAACACTAACTATATTTGCATAATCAAATACAGCATCACTATTTAAAATACCTTCATTAATTAAAGCAAAATCCATAGCTAGCTCTAAATCTTTAAGAGAATAGAATTTATTTAACTCTTCTTCAGGTATAACAATTTCTTCTTCAAGTATATAACCTCGTATAAATTCAACTACTAATTCCATTTCTTGCATCTTACCTGTCTTATCAACAAATAAGCATTGCTTTAATGTTCTAGTATAACCAGGTTGAACTATCTTAGTAGCTAGATTAAGACTAGGAGTATTATATTTAGTAAGTACAGCTATAACTTGATCGTGTATCTTAACTGAATCTCCTCCAGATAACATAATATCTTGTACAGCACGAGCTATAATATCATTTTTACGTTTAATTGTATTTTGACTAGTACCTGTAAGTATTGGTACAAGTTTTAAAGTCTTCTCTATTATAGGTAACTGTGTAGGAGAAGTAACATCAAGAAGTAATGCCAAATCATCTACATCAAGTAACCAAATAGGTATTCTTAAAAGATTACCATCAGTTTCTTCAGGATTAGTTGTATAACATAAATAATTAACATTTGGATTAGTATTAACAAGTCCACTAAAAGCACTAGTATATTCTCCATAAGCATCAAAGAAGAATACATGGGCATTAGTTGGAGCATATTTAGATGTGAATAATTTTTGCAATACAGAAGCTACTGTACAACTCTTACCAGAACCAGTATTACCAAGTATAGCAAAATGATTACTAAAGAAATCATTAATACTAACATTTAACTTATAATTAGTATATATATTACTAGTACCAAAATTAGCATAGCCTCTCTTTAACTCTTGACTACCTAATAGTAACTCTAATTCATCCATTTTAATAAGTCTAACAGTAGACTTAAATGAAGGCTTTGCGATTGCTCCAGGAGTAAAACTACCGTTTTCAATCTCTCCAACGATATTAATAGTCATAGTTTCTTGATTAACACCAGCTATTTCACCAACAATCTTCTTATTATCATGTTCAAAAACAGTATGCAAATTCAATAAGTTTGGTTGATTATTAATATCAATAGCTAACTTTACTAAAACACTATTATCTTTAATCTCTAATATACTTCCTAGCATACAACACCTTCTACTCTAAAATAATTATAACAAAAAAATATAACAAATAAAAGAAAAAAAGCACAAAAAAAATACGCCATAAGCGTATCGAGTTTTTTTAAAGCAAATATTTGTTATCAGCAAATAAAAGCCATATGTTCACAGGAGTTGTCTTTCTCCCAAAATTACATTATAATCTAGCCTCGATAAACCACTTAAATAAAAATATTAATTATATTTAGAATTTTCTGTAGGTACGATAAACACAACGAATTGTATTTACCTCTAGATTATAAATAAATTATATCTACTATAAATTTATTTGTCAATATGTATAAAAAATTATTTTTAATACTTTACACAAAAAAAGATGACTATGTCATCTTTAAACAGCTTTATCAATTGCTTGGAATCCTTTGTCGACAGCTTTTAACCTTTTAGCTAAAGTTACTGTTGCGTTTGAAAAATTCTTATACAATTGAGCTACTTCCTTTGTGTCTCTGAATCCTTGATTTAACTGTTCAATAGCGCCAACAACAGTAGTTCCAGATTTACTGCCACTCTTCCCCATATATTTTACAAAATTATCTAAAGATGTATTAGCTTTCTTCAAACAATCTTTACATAACTTTTCATTAACACTAATAGCAAATTTTCCCATAGTTTACAACCTCCATTCTACTATTTAATACCGTCGTCATCATGACCTAGATCTTCTTCTTGAACTTTATCAGCTACGCCTTGAGTAGTTATGGAAGACATATTAAGTTTAGTCATGAAATCATCTAAGGTCTTGTTACGTGTAGCTATAGCACCTTTATATAATGCTTTATAAGCAGCTAAGAAATCTTTACGAGCAGTTTCATAACTTCTTAATTGAGCAGTAAGTGCATCTTTTAAAATAGTACTAGTTTTATCATCATTTTTAATTTTGTTAATTTGTTTAGTAACATTATTTAATGAAGCTTTTACTTTCTTATACATATCCTTTAAGTTATATGCATATTGTTCAAAATTATTAGTAAATACTAATGTTACCAACTCTTTTTCTGGGTCATTTTCTACTTTAGGTACCCAATTAGTATCAGCCTTTTCAAATTTTTTTGCTACATACCAGTCAGCTTTCTTTCCCATATTCTCTCCTCCTCTACTATAATATAAACATAAACATAATAAACTATTTTGTCAATATCAAAGTCTTAATTATAGACCTATTTTACAAACTTTACATTAAAAAATACTATCGAAAGTTTCATTCTCATCTTCTGACACCTCTGGTGCATCTTCTATAGGCTTTTCTTCAACTGATTCATCTTCTTCATCGGCCATTTCTTCTCCTTCAACAGGATCACTTCCAGCATTATTAAGCATAGTAGACATTTTATTTATTTGTTCTACTTGCCTTTTCACTTCCTCTGGCCAGTTTTCATTTATAGGATATACTTTGGCTACTACTTCACTTTCATCTATTTCTTCATCAATATTTTCATCTTCCATTAATACACAATCCTCCTTTATTTTAGAATAACATCTTTAGTACTATTTAACCATATATTACTAATATTTTTACACGTCTTTACAAACTAAACTAACAATATATGACTACCATTTTTCAATCCAGAAAACTTGATTATATTATTAGTATTAATAACTTTTCCGTTTGAATCATATAATATAACATTTTTGTCTGGTTTTATGATGTATTCTTCATTACTAAGTTCATAAACAGATTTTTGAATTAAACCTATCGCATCAATCATTTTCATATCAATTGGAAGAAATAAATCAAACTTTTCTCCAATACATAATACAAAAACAGTAACTAATATTTTTTTCATAAAATCACCTATTTTCTGATATATTTAATCATTGTAGGAATTCCTTGATTAATAGATAAAGCAATATCTCTAGTATATTTAGTATCTGCAGATAAATTAGCATCATCTAAATCAAAAATTTCTTGATCATCAGGAGATCTAGATAATAAGATACCACGATTATAATCATAATAATCAATCCAAGGTCTACTATCAACTGACTTAGTATCAGCACTTTCTAATAGAACAAATCGATAGTTTTTAGCACCAATTGATGAAACAATCAAATCATCTATTGTTTTAGCATCTTTATCTTCAGCTTTTGCTTTTTCTAAATAACTCTCAATAGCTTTATAACCACTAATTATAAAAATTATTTTTTCAGCATTAACATTCGTAGACTTCTTTTCAATAACGCTATTATATAAAGACTTAGTCAAGTTTCCAAAGCTACTATCATATCTTTTTACTCCATCGATTTCTTCATCAACTTCCAAAGCATCTAACCAAACTATCTTTGTATTTTCAAGCTTCTTCAATACTTTTATCAAAGCAACTTCAAAACCTTGAGCATGTATTTTTTCAGAATAAAGAACTAGATTTATCAAATTATCAAAATCAAAATAATGAACACAATTACTTATAGTTTCAAAACCAATAGGTACAGAATCAAGCGTTACTATTTCATTCTTAACACTTTCATATGAAACCACTTTAGGCATTTCAGGCATGCCTTTAGCATTAGGAAATGCATTTTTTAATTGTTTAACAAGGCCATTAAATTCATCTTCATATTTATCTGGATCAAAGACTTGGCAAACTTGGAATTCATAAATATCGCCTAAATCTATTAAACCTCTTCCTGGAGTATCAAGAGGAATTATTCCATTAATATTATCAAAAACATTATAGTAGTCATCTTGATTAGCAAATCTAAGAGCAAGTCTTTGTGAAAAACTACCTTCAAGCTTACCATTAATACCTCTAGTACTAGTAAGTACAAATATTATTCCAACTCTAAGGCCATCTCTTGTGATTGATGTAAATATTTCATCTGTTAATTCAAAATATGAATCATACAAAACATCATAGCCATTAACATAAACAACTAATGTAGGAAAAGGCAATTTGCCTTTTTCTGCTGCTGATCTAAATGTTATACCTTCAACAGATAAAATTTTTTTTCTTCTTTCTATTTCATTTCTCAAGAAATAAAATATCTTGTTTATTCTATCGTGTTCAGAAGAAACAATAACATCAGCTACTTGTGGTATTTGTGAAAGTCTCTTCAATGAATCAGTTATCAAATCAATAACAAATATATTAACTTCATCTGTAGAATGATGAATAACCGTAGAAAATATCATAGTAGATAATAAAGTTGTTTTACCACTACCAGTCATACCGCATATCCACAAATTACCTTTTTCACTCAAATTAATACTAACTGGACCTTGTTTTTGATTTCCAGGATCATCATATTCCCCAATAAGTGGATTAATAATACATTTCTTTTCTTTATATTGATACTTCTTAATTAAAGGATTTAAGAATATATTACTTTCAACATTATCTAACCATAATTGTTTATTAGTAAAACCAATTTCTTTAGCACAATCAATTAAATATCTAGTAACATTACCAAGCTCATCACCAAGATCAGTCTTAGAACTAATTTTCTTTTCTTCTTTTTTTATCGATTTAAGAATGTTTCCTAAATTATCAATAAAAACTATAGAACTTGGACCACCACTTGTAATCATAGTTGTAGTATGTGGTACATATTTAACACCAGTATAAGCTGATTGTGCTTTAACAAATATTTCATCGTAACCAACTTGTAAATAGAAACGTCCTGCTTCTTTAATATAAGCAGCATCTGGCTTACGAATCATTTCTTGACTATCTTCAGTAGTTTGTACCTTAGCACAAATTTTAAATTTAGAGTTAGACCAAATCTGTTCATCAACAACGCCACTAGGTTTTTGAGTAGCTAAGATAAGATGGATTCCTAGTGAACGTCCTATACGAGCTGCACTAACAAGCTCATCCATAAATTCAGGTTGTTGAGCCTTTAACTCAGCAAACTCATCACATATAATAAACAAATGAGCCATTGGTTCATCAATAGAACCATTTCTTACTAAATCTTGATATTTATAAATATCAATAGTTGCAATATCTAACTCTTCTTTAGCTGTATTAAATATTCTCTGACGTCTTTGTAACTCACTCTTAATTGAAACTAAAGTCCTATTCATAGAAGCTTTATCTAAGTTAGTAATAGTACCAACTAAATGAGGCAGTTTTATACCTGTTTTTCTATTTTCAAAAGCACCAGCAAGTCCTCCACCTTTATAGTCAATCAAAACAAATTGAACTTCATTTGGACTATAATTAACTGCTAAAGACAAAATATAAGATATTATTGTTTCTGATTTACCTGAACCAGTCATACCTGCAATCAAGCCATGTGGTCCGTGAGCTTTTTCATGTAAATCAAGATTTAATAAACTGCCTGTAGGATCAATTCCAAGTGGAGTTGCTAAGCTATTAGTAACATTAGAATTTTTCCACCTAGAAACAGAATTAAGTTGTTCAACATTACCAACATTAAGCATTTCTAAGAAACCATATTTATCAGGTAAAGTAGCATTAATAGCAACATCACTATTATTAACTACAGGAATATTAGAAACTAAATCAACATCTGTAGCAAAATCAACATCACTATCAATAAACTCTGGTACAAACTTTGATATAGTATCATCACTCATTTCAGATTCAAATAAAGTAGATTGTTTATCAGTATACTCTAAGAAATACTTACAACCATTTGGTATTTCACTTAACTTATGTGCAAATATTAATTCACTAAAACCATAATATACTTTATTAGAAATAATTTTATTAATAATGCTTACATTACGATACTTATAAATATTATCAGTAATAATTAAATAATGAGGAACCAAAGAACTTTTCTCTGAAGATTCAGCATTTGAATTACGTCTTTTATTTAAAATACGAATAAGTTGTCCAGAAATAATTTCAGCTTCCTGAACAGTAGTAGCAAAATATCTAATACTTTGATCATCACTCCAACAATGATTCAAATCACGAATTAAATTTAATTTAGAATCATCATCAGTAAAGACAACTAGTTTTAAATTATAATAATCATGAAAAGTTATTAATTGTAAAATAATAGATTCGTAGTATTTACTAAATTCACCATTAGAATTAATAAAAGCTATACTATTCTTAAAAGAGAACGAATATGGAGCTTCATCTATATACTCATATTTCTTTATAGTATCTTCAGCAAGTTTTTGTAATTTATCTTTAGTTTCATAACCAGTAGTCATATCAAAACCAATTTCAGAATCAAGTTTAACTCTACCAGTTCCTAAACGAATATTTAAGAAACGCTTTTGATCATTATTAATAGAAAATAAATTAGAGTTTCTCTTTCTTATTGCTTCTTCGCACTCTTTTAAAGATAAATTATTAAATATCAAATCCATCTTTTGTCCTGCAGAAGCCTGCTCAAAGATTTCAGATATTTCTTTCATATATTTTCTATATCTAACAGTATTACTAGTATTTTTAATAAATCTTCCTGCTTTATCCATAAAATATTCAAAAATAGGCCAAATTATAGACACAAATAGTATTACTCCACACATTACTAAACTAGTAATCAATCCTTCTTTATTGCCTCCATTAGTTCTATAATCTTTAATTGTAAAGAAAGCTGAAAGTAAACTAGTAAGACTCATTAATACAGTAGGAATCATACTCATAATTAAAAATTGAGAACCACCAGTTTCTTTAGGATTAGGACTGGCTATATCTAATTTTAAAGTATTAGATTTTTTAACAAAAACTGGAGATTTAGAAAAATACTCATTTGGACTATAAAAATCATTAAATACCTGATTAGTAGTATCAACAGTAGACATAGCATATTGTAGTGATGTTTTATCCATCAATTTAGGAGATGCTGTATATACATTTTGTCTAGCATTAGATATTATTAACATCTTACCAAAAATAATAATCTTAAATCCCATTATAAACAATGTATCAAAATTCTCTAATGTACAAGAAGATATCTTGCTACTATTACAATATAAAGGAATAGCATCATACAAGTTTTTAGCAAACCATTTGCCGCTCTTATAAGTCAATTCAAATTGTTTTTTTGCAAGATTAGCACATCTAAGTAGTACAACATCACAAGTATTATCTTTACCAAAAGAAATAGTATCATCTTTTACTACCTCTTTTAACATATATTTATTATCATAAGAAAGTGTTGGATACAAAATAATTGGCTCATTAGTAACAGTCTTTAATAAATAAAAATTATATAAAGAAAGTTCGCATGACTCAACCGGTTTATTATTCATAATTATTTGAACATAATTGTCAGATTGAATATACCATTTACCATTTTTAGCAGTAGCTGTAATAAGATTTTTTAAATTATAGTTTGAATCATAATCCTGAATAAAGCTACTACCAGAAGTTAATTTTGGCAAACGAAAAGTATTTAAAGAATTATAATGCAATATATAAACAACCATCTTATCACCAACCAGCCTTTACAATATCCTATTCTACTAAAATTATAACATTTATATTATGGTTTTAAAAGACTAAATTACAAAAAAAATATGACTCAATGACCAGTCATATTCCAAAAAATATAAACAAACTAACTACGTTTTTTATTATTAGCGTAAGTTTCCCTAAACTAATAATATTATATTTTTTATCATAATTTATTATCTCTGATAATCAAATAAATTATAATTGGTTTACAGAAGGCACAGCTTTCGCATTCTCCGTATCATTATAAGATAGCCGTTATCGTAACTCAGAGTTTTCCTTCTCTAACTAAAAATAAATAAAAATGTAATTTTACTAATAGTGTGAACAAATGAGTAAAAACAAGAATATACAAATAATAATTAGCCGTTAAGAAAACTATTATTAAAATATTCTCAACTCTCTCTCTATTAGCAATTTTAATTTAACATAGTAAAATGTTCTTGTCAATATTTTCAAAAGTAATTTTACAAATTAAAACTACTTTACGTAAATAGCTCCACTCGCATTATCTTTCCCACGAGGTGGTACTATTATGTATTTAGCATACTTTTCTTTTAAATAATCTGGTACTTGTAGATTCTGATCAACATATATAGCTTCATTTATAATAGTACTCAAAATATTATCTGCTTCTTCTTTTTCTATTATAGCTTTAATCTTTGTATCGTTAAGTACATCAGTTACTCCATCAGTTAATAGTAATAATAATTTATAGTCATTATTTATCACTTTAGTAGTACATATACACATTTCTTTATTTAAACCAACACATCTAGTAATTAAATTATTAGTAGCTAAGAACTTTAAATCATCTTTCTCTACAAGTCCTAATTTATAATAATTAAATACTTGACTATTATCTTCAGTAATTTGTTCTAAATCTTTCTTTCTATATACATAACATCTACTATCTCCAATATTTAGAATAAAAGTATTCTTTTTATTCACAATAGCCATACAGAAAGTAGTACCTAGTTTATTTTCTCCATATCGCTTGATAATAGCTTCATTTACATAACCAACAAATTTAATAAGTCTTTCTTTTAATAAGTCAAAGTCATTAAATAACTCAGCATCATTTAATATAAAGTAATTATAAATAGAATTAATCATTATAAAAGAAGCTAACTCTCCATCTTCTTTACCACCCATACCATCCGCAACGGCAAGTAAATACAAATCCTTATTATCAGGATGTGTATAAGTAATAACATAATCCTCATTATTCTTACGATATAATCCTACATTACTATTCTCTTGTAATACCACACTATCACCCACTTATTTAATAAAATACTTTTCTATTACTTCTTGAACACCACTAGTATTATTCTTCTTAGTAGTGTACATTGCTACTTTTTTTATTTCTGTATCAGCATTCTTAATTGCTACTCCACATCCAGCACTCTTAACAAGTTCATAATCATTACTACTACAGCCAATAGATACCATTTCACTATTTTTAATATTTTCTTTATCTAAAATAATCTTACTAGCTTCAAACTTATTAACTACATCACTAGTAATTTCTAAATAATATTCTTTTCCACTACTACGTAAATAATACTTAACTTTTAATTTAGATAATTTATTCTTTATTTCTTCTAAGTTATCTAAAGTATCAAATACTCTAATTTCATAAACATCTTTCTTATGAAAATCTATAAAATCATCTATATCACTAATATTAACACCATAATCTTTATTTTTAACTTTATTTATAAAATACATATCATTTAGTGTTAAGAAAGCTACATTAGATGCTTTTATCTTAGACAATTTTCTCATAAGAGTAACACCAATAGGTTTCTTATAAATAGCTTTGTCCTTATTAGTATCATAAATATAAGCTCCATTATAACTAATAATATAATCAGAAAAAATATAACTCATATTATAATCAATTATAGTTCTAAAAAGCCCACTAGTCGCTACTACAAATAGTGCTTTACTACGCATCTTATCTATATCTAACATTGTAGGTATCGCAATAGCTTCATCTTTATTAATTAATGTATCATAAAAATCACATACTAATATTTTATACATTTTCAAGTCTCTTTCTAACTTCGCTCTTATATACTTCTACACCAGGTTGATCAAATGGATTAACTCCAAATAATATTGAAGAAAAAGCAGCTGCATAAAAGAAAAATCTAACAAGTGAACCAATATTATATTCATTTAATTTATCTATCTCAATAAAATTAACTGATACTCCTCCATTATAATGAGCACTTCTAACCGCATCAATAACACTATTATTAATAGAATTAATATCTTTATCATCTACCATAAAAGAAGGATTATCTCTAACCACAATAAACGTCTCAAACAATATTTTATTTCCCTCTTGAATAAATTGACCTAATGAATGCAAATCACGAGTAAACACTGTAGAAGTAGGTAAAATACCACTGTTATTTTTACCTTCACTCTCTCCAAATAATTGCTTTAACCATTCATTAAACATATTAAACTTTTCTTCAAAACAGACAAAGTTCTCAACGTACTTTCTATTGTCAAATAAACTCTTTCTAACACAAGCATAATCATAAGCTATGTCTTTTAATTTTTCTCCATCATTATAACCATTTATAAATTTATCTATATCTATATTAAACATTAATGGGAATAAATGTGCTGGAGTAAACATAGAATATCTTCCACCTATATCATTTGGAATAGACATAGTATAATAACCATTCTTATGAGCTTCTTCTCTTAGATAACCTTCCTCTCCGGTAGTCATAATTATTCTATTAGCTATTTCTTCACTACTATATCTTTCTTCCATATATTTCTTAATAAAGTTATAAGCAAGTTTTATCTCCATAGTATTTCCACTTTTACTAATAACATTCACACTAAAATTAACTCTATCTAATTCTTGTTTTAAGTCATTAAAATAACTACTAGATAAACTATTACCACAATATATTACTCTAAAAGATTTATCAAAGTATGAAGTAAACATATCATATATTGCTTTACTACCAAGATAAGATCCACCTATTCCAATAACTACTAATACATCTGATATTTCTTTTACTTCTTCTGCTTTTCTTTTCATTTCAGATATATCAAAATCGACAGATTTATCCCATCCAGTCATATCATAAGTATTAAATTTACTATACACAGTACTCTTATCTAATGAATTATTAGATGTATTATACACAGTACTCTTAAAATCAAAGTTAATCATAAGAAATCCTCCACTATAATTATAAAACATGTTTAATAAAAAAAGAAGTACTAAGTACTTCTATTTTTTAACATATAATGTTACTTCATGATCTATCTTATCATTTACTAGAATAATATTATTAGAATTTTGCTTTCTACCATCTACTACCAATTCATCTTTATTAGTCTTAATAACTTCTATATTATACTTAGTATCCATATATCTATAGATTACTCTAAAGTTATCCCAATGAACTGGCATATTTGGACTTAGTTTTAAACTATCTCCACTCTTTTGTAATCCAAGTATATCGACAATACCTAATCTATAGAACCATCCAGCAGATCCTGTATACCATGTCCATCCTCCTCTGCCTTCTCTTCCTAAAGCAGAATAAATATCTGCAGCAATTACATATGGCTCTACTAAGTACTTTTGAACACTTGTCTTATCAAGAGATCTTTCTACTGGATTAATCATTTGATAGTAACGATAAGCTTTATCAAAATAACCAGACTTTATAAGAGCTTTTAAGTACCATGAAACACTATGTGTATACTGACCACCATTTTCTCTTATACCTTTAGGATAATCCATAATATAACCAGGATTATTAAGTGATTTAGCAAATGCTGGAGTAAGTAATTTAATAATCTTACTATTAGTATCAACCAAGTTCTCTTCAACAGAATTTATTACTTGTTCTCTTCTATCTTTATTCGCAACACCACTAAGTATAGAGAAGCTTTGACTTAGTAAGTCTATCTTACATTCACTATTCTCATGTGAACCTAACTTATCACCATTATCAAAGTAAGCTCTTAAATACCAATTACCATCCCAGGCTTTCTTATCTAGACTATCTTTTAGTTTATCATTAAAGTCTAAATACTTATCAGTATCAATTTTATTCTTACTCTTCTTACACATCTTAACAAAGTCATCAATAATCTCGTATAAGAAGAAACCTAACCATACAGACTCTCCTTCTCCTTTAATGCCAACTTTGTTCATACCATCATTCCAATCGCCACCACCCATAAGAGGTAGTTTATGACGACCTAAAGAATTCATAGATAAGTCAATAGATTTTACTAAATGATCAAATAATTTAGCTTTCTCTTGTGAATAATTAAATACAATACCTTTTTCATTTTCATATTCACTTAAACTATCACCTATAATATATGGAACTTCTTCATCTAATATAGATGTATCTCCTGTAACTTTGATATAAGAAATAGTTGCGTATACAAGCCATAAATAATCATCTTTAAATCTAGAACGAAGTCCAAATCTATTCTTCTCATGCCACCAGTGAAGAACATCGCCTTCCATAAATTGATGAGATGCATTTGTAAGAATCTGACTTCTTGTATAATCAGGCTTAATCATAACTATATTCATAGCATCTTGTAACTGATCTCTGTAACCAAAAGCTCCACTTACTTGATAGAAACCACTCTTCGCAAATATTCTACTAGAAATAGTTTGATATAAGTACCATCCATTCATCATATAATCAAAACTCTTATCTTGACTCTTAACAGTAACAACACTTAAATCTTTTTCCCAGTTATCTTTAACTTCTTTCAAAGCTTTACGAGCTCTAGTAACATCACTATATTTATCAATTAATTTAATACATTCTTCATCACTCATACCACAACCAAGAACATATATTAAATCAACACTCTTACCAGCCTCTAAACTAACTTTACTAGTAATACTCTTTACTAACATTCTATTAGTATTAGCACTATTAATCTTTAAGTTACTAGACATAAAGACATTAACATCACCATAGTTAATACTATAGACATTTCTCATCTTAACAAAGTTATCATCACCTAAGAATTCTGTTAATATATGACGAGTAGTTTTTTCTTCAAAATTACCAAAAGTTGGATTTATATAATACTCAATTTCTATATTCTTCTTAGTCTTTTCTTTATTAGTTAATGTCATTAAGTAAACTTTAATTGGATCATCTACTGGAACAAACTCTGTAATCTCATGTTTTAATTCACTAGTTTCACTAGACAAAGTACTATAACCAAATCCATGTACACAATAAGTTGGATCAAATACTTTCCCATTAAACTTAAAGCCTTCACTCTTATCATTACATACCATATCATTAGTCCATGAAGTAAGTTTAAATTCTGAAGAATTATATGCATAAGTAAATCCACAACCATTATTAGTAACTATCGTACCAAAGTTCTTATTAGCTATAATATTAGACCATGGTGTAGGAGTATTCCTATTATATATAACATACTCACTGCCATTCTTTCTAAATCCACCATAACCATTATCATAAGTTAACTTCTCACTAGATTTCTTTTCTATATTATCTTCCCATATATCTTGTTCATAATCAGTAATAGTATTATTTTTCTGTAATAAATCTACTGCTTCTTGTAAAGTTATATGATTTTCTATTACAAATTTTAATCTAGGTACCATATATAATAATGATTTCTCTTCACGAGATATATTACTACTATCAATAACTGTTACTCCTCCAGGAGTATGATAAAAGCTATTAACAGTATACATTCTATATAATTCATCTTCTATTTCGCTCTTAATTATCTTAGAGAATTGATTACTCTCATTATTAATGATAATAACATCTACAAAGATAGAATTATTCTTATAATATTCAAAACATTTAAGTATTTGATAAATAAATCCTAAATCATTAATATCACTAATTTCTACTAAGATAATTGGTCTATCTCCAGAAACACCAAATTTCCATAATCCAGATTGACCTAAAGCATTCTTACGAAGTAGATCTTCTCTCTCTTCATTAACACTAAGTCTAGTAGTCTGATACAAATAATTAAGCATTACATTAAATGTTCTCATATCAGTACCAGTAAGTTGCATATTCTTAGTCTTAATAATATTCATAACTGTACAAGCTTCAAATGCTTCATCTACTTTATCTATATTATCATAAGCATTAATAATTTCACGTATTTGCTCCAAGCTTCTACCAAAGCCACAAAGTACATATACCTCTTTACTACTAAATGGTTCTACCTCAATAGTATTTCTAATACTCATAATAGGATCTAAGTTATCTCCAGCATAATTATTTAACTCATGACTTAAAGCTTCTGGATCACTAGCAGTATGATTTCTACCTATAAAATCAATTCTTTCAGTTGCATAACTATATCCTTCATTAACATCAGGAATAACTAATCTATTAAACATATAGTTATTAACTTTATCGTCTCCTCTAGTCTTTCTCTTCGCAATTAAAGCATGACTTTCATCATCATATGCTGTAGATATAAACATACTATTAAATGCTCTATGACTAACATCATCCATATTCTCAGATAAAATAACTTCTGTATAAGTAGTTAATTCTAACTTCTTAACTTCACTACTCTCATTCTTAAAAGTAATCTTTCTAATTTCAGCATGATGATCATTAGTAACAACTATCTCACTCTTAGTAGTAATATCTCCATCTTTTCTAATATACTTTATCTTATCACTCGCAAAAACTATCTCATACTTATCAGGTTGTCTATTCATAGGAGCAAAAGTATTACTCCAAACAAAATTACTATCTAAATCTTTAATATACATAAATAGACCATAATCTTGTTCAGTTACTTTACGATATCTATTTAATTGTAAAGTCCTATATCTAGAGAAAGAATCTCCTCTATCATTCATAAGTAAACAATATTTCTTATTAGATAATACTGATACTTCTGGCATATAAGATACATATGAGAAAGCTCTAATATCATTTTGAATTTCTTCTTTATCATAATTATATTTCTTATACTTAGCCATCTTCATATCAATACTAGTCTTAACTTGTACTTTCTCTTTAAGAAGAATATCATAAGTCCTAATATTAACATTTCTATGGAAATAACTCTTAATAACATCTTCTTTTAAGTAGTTAGTAAGTCCCATCAAAATCATACCTTGATGGTGAGCAAAATAACTCTTAACTACTCCACTATTATCATAATCATAAGCTTCATAAAAACCATATTTACCATACATATCAAGTCTCTTAAATTTAGTCATATTTTTGTATACTTCTATAGGATACATATCCATAGCCATAATAGATGAATATGGAGAAAGCACTATTCTATTATCTTGATCTTCTTTAGCTTTTAAATGAGGAGTAGCAAAAGCTTTATACTTATAGTTAAGAGAATTATCAAGCTCATTATAAGCGCTTTCACTAATACCCCAAGGAAGACTTCTATCAACACTATCTATATAATCTCTATTACAAAATACTGCGAATCTATATGTTTCATCTAATAATGTATTAGGATAATTCTTCATAAATAGATAAGGCATAAAATATTCAAAAGCAGTACCACTCCAAGAAAGTAGACCTTTCCTATCTTTGTATATAGTTAAACTCTTATCTAGTGAAAACCAATGTTTACTAGAAACATCACCTAAAGCAATAGCTAAATATGAAGTAAGACGTGATTCACTAGCAAATTTATTATAATTGTATATTGATAACTTACCTTCATTTTCATCATAACCAATACTAAAGACATCTTTCTTAGTATATAATTTTCTAAAATTAGTATTTTTAATTAACTTATCACATAAATCTACTAAAGAATCATAACCATATTTATCTAAGAATTCTCTAACTACAACCAAAGAACCAACTAAGTTACCAGAGTCTACTGTAGATACAAAAAGTGGTTGCATAACTTCACTAGTCTCTATGTTATACCAGTTATATAAATGACCATGCCATTTTTTTAATGAATCAATACTCTTTAATATATTTTCTAAATACTTAACAGTTTCTTCTTCATTAATAAAATCAAGTTCATATCCACAAATAATACTAATCATAGAGAAACCTATAGCTGTAGGACTAGTTCTAAGATCAAGTTTCTGTTCTCTATTATCTTGGTAATTATCTGGTATTAAATAATGATACTCTTCTTTTAAATTATCTTTAAAATAATTAAAAGTCTTAAGAGCCGTATTTTCTACTTTCTCTTTTTCCCTTTCCTTTAATTGAATTTTATTATCATCTATATTTCTACTAACCCTATATAAAACAAATGGAGCTGTTAAGAATAAAATTCCACATATTAACGCTATTGGATTATGTATAAATATAAATCCAATTATTAATAAACCACCAGTAATAAAGTTAATAATATAATTTCTATTATAATTAGCTAAATTATCTTTAATAGTCTTTTCAGCATCATCAGCTGTTAACCAGTTAAGTAAATTCTTATGACTAACAAGCATTCTATACATAGTTCTACAAAAAGCATCTAAATATAATTTAGCATTATATGGAAGATTAACAAACATAATATAAGATCTTAAGAGTAGACTTCTACCACCAAATATTAAATTCTTATAATAAATAGTTCTCTTAGTATTATCTTCTCTATACATCTTACTCTTTAAGAAGAATATTATTGGTAAAGCAAGTTGTATTAAAACAAATCCTATCCAACATAGAGGATATTTAATTAGAGAAAAACTAGCTAAAATAACAATTAACAATAATAGTGGATACATAAACATACGAAGAATATTATCAAGTATCTTATACTTTTCAAGTGGATTTAGCGGATTATGTACTTTTCTTCCTTTTCTATTCTTAACTGTAGGAAATAACCAATCAATTATTTGAACATCTCCTCTAGCCCAACGATGATGTCTAGTCGCATCAGTTAAGAACTTAGAAGGAAATCCATCGACAAGTTCTATATCTGAAATATAGGCACAGCGTAAGTAATTACCCTCTAATAAATCATGAGATAGTACCTTATTATCTGGGAAAGTATTATCAAGTATCTTATCAAAACACTCTAAATCATATATACCTTTACCAACAAAACTACCTTCTCCAAAAGAATCCTGATAAACATTAGGTACTACAGAAGTATAAGTATCAAATCCACCTATACCTGCAAAGACTTGACTATATAAACTCTTATTAGTATCTTCAATATCCATAGTAACTCTAGGTTGCATAATACCATATCCAGATATAACTTTATCTTCACTTTTATTTAAAATAGGCTTATTAAGTGGATGAGCCATAGCTCCAACCAAATTTAAAGCTGTATTTAAAACAAGTCTAGTATCAGTATCTAAAGTAATAACATACTTAATATTTAATTTATTATTAAGTAACATATTAACATTAAAATTCTCTTTACTAGTAACTTTATCTACTTCATGTAAAAGTATCTTATTAAATTGAAGTAAAGCTCCTCTTTTTCTCTCATAACCAAGATATTCTCCCTCTTTATCATTATATTTTCTCTTACGATAAATAAAGTAGAATAAATCTTTTCCATATTTTTTATTTAAATCTTTAGCATACTTAGTTCCATATTTAGAAATATCTTTATCATAATCTTCTTCTTCCATAGAACTACTCTTAACATCACCCAACAAAGTAAAATACAAATTATCTGTCTTATTATTCATTATGTAAAAAGTTTCAAGTATATCAAACATCTTCTTAATCTTATCTTCATCAGATACTATTGTAGGTATAACAACCATAGTCTGATAATCATCAGGTATACCTTCAGAAAAATCAAGTTTAGGAAGAATCTTTGGTCTAATAACTCTACTTAGTATTTCATTTTCTATACTTATAAACAATTGAAATACTGGAATAATCAAAAGAACAAAGCTAAGTCCTTTAATACCTACAAAGAAATATTTAGAAATAAGTAAAGTAATTATACAAGATAAGAACAATGAAAAAGCAAAGTAAAAATTAAATCTAAACATATATTTAGGTTTCTTAAATAATTTAAACCCAACATGATAATCATCCGCATTTTCTTTGTCTAATATTTCACTTAAAAACTCATGTTCAGTCGTATGATATTTCTTAGCTAATTTAACAAGTCTTTGTCTATATAATTTCTTAGATTCAACACTCATCTGTTCATATATTGAATCTGTTAAGAAAAGTTTCTCTGATTTAGATATTTTTTCATATAAATCTTCATTATTAAATTCCGTAAATTCACGTAAATCATTAAATATATTAGAAATAAGAATATCATTAGACATCTTTTCATGATATTCATCATTAATAATTTCTTTTAAACTAATATTTTTACTCTGTAATAATTCATTTAACTCTTTAAATATTCTTCCACCATTAGATCCTAACTCTCTAAGTTTATAATTAAGTGAAAAGATATAATGATAATTATCTTTATAATTACTAAAATTAACAAAATCATCTATACTTAAATCTTTACTACCTTTACTAGAAATAATCTTATCTATTTCTTCTTCATCAAGTAGTTTTCTATACTCATCTTCACAAAGTAATCTTAATCTAGATACATATGAAAATAATAGAATTACTTTCATACTAGATAATTCTTTATATGAAAAATATTTCTTAGTATTTTTTTGATATTTCTTTAGTTCTTGACATAGTATCTTAAAATTAATATTATAATTATTTTTAACTACAATATTATTAATTCTAGAATAGAGATCTAAATATAGTTTTCTGTTCTTACGGATATTTTTCTTGTCATCGACAATAGAATTTTTATGTTCAACTAATAAATAAAAGTTATCAATTAGCCATTCATTAGTAACGCCTACATATTCATGTCTCTTAGTTTTTTGAACTAAAAATTCATAATATTTTTCTATTTCATGAAAATCATTCATAAACTTTTTTATAATATCCATATCTCTATTCCTCCTATTAAAATTATATCATAATTTGAGCAATAATAAATAAGAAGAAACAAAAAAAGCTATTAAAAATAGCTTTATTTCATATGGCGGAGCAGGCGAGCTTTGAACTCGCGCGCCAATATTCATCGACCTAACGGTTTAGCAAACCGTCCTCTTCAACCACTTGAGTACTGCTCCAAACACTTATAATATTAACTAAAATTAATATCTTTGTCAATTACTTTAAAAAAAAGACAGAAACTGTCTTGATTGTTTACTGGTGACGAGTGCGGAATTCGAATCCGCGAATGCTGCCGTGAAAGGGCAGTGTGTTAAGCCACTTCACCAACTCGCCAACTGGCGCCCCAACTAGGGCTCGAACCTAGGACCCCTTGATTAACAGTCAAGTGCTCTAACCGACTGAGCTATTGAGGCAATAAATGGTGGACCTGACAGGACTTGAACCTGTGACCCCACGCTTATCAAGCGTGTGCTCTAACCAACTGAGCTACAGGTCCATTCGATTACTACTTAATTTTACTACTAAATTCGTATAAAAGCAAGTATTTTTAACCCGAGCAATATTAGAATACACTATCTTTAGAGTTTTAGTCAAGTAAAAAAATAGAATATTACATTCTATTTTTTATATTCATAAATTTCTGTTAAACCATTTTCTAAAAGTTTATATAAGAATAAGCAAATTACTACACATCCAGCAAATACTATTAACATAAGTAAAGACAATGTAGAAAAGTTAAATACACTTCTAAATCCAAAGAATCCAATCAAGAATAATGTAAGCATACTAACATATAAAACTTTATGTAATAAATTAAATGGAGTACAAGTTTTAAATAATAATACAAAGCAAGTAAATGTCGTAACAAGAGCAGTTAAAGTAGATATTTCTATTCTAGTGAAATTAAATACTCCCCCTACCATAGTAACTATTAAAACATTCACTATAATAACAACTGCTGGTGGAATAGCTCTTCTTAAAACATTAGGTAAGAACCTACCTTTAATTCTATTATGATTAGGTTCTAATGCTAATATAACTGAAGGTATACCTACTGTCAAAACACTAGATAAAGTTAACTGTATTGGTATATACGGATATGGAGAATTAATAAATAAGAAAAGTATTGCAAGTACAGTAGCATAAATAGTTTTAACTAAAAACAAAGATGCACTTCTTTCTATATTATTAATATTTCTCCTACCTTCATCAACAATACTAGGCATAGAAGCAAAATTAGAATCAAGTAAAACCAATTGACTAACATTCTTAGCTGCATCAGTACCACTAGCCATAGCTACAGAACAATCAGACTCTTTTAAAGCAAGTACATCATTAACTCCATCACCAGTCATCGCAACTACATGTCCTCTTCTTTGTAAAGCTAAAATAAACTTTCTTTTCTGCTCAGGACTAACTCTTCCAAAAATAGTATATTTATCTATTGCATTATAAATATCTTCATCAGTTTTTAAAGTAGAAGCATCTATCTTTAAAGACTTAGGATCAAGCCCAGCTTTAACCGCAATATTATAAACTGTATTAGGATTATCACCAGATATAATCTTAGCTGTAACCCCTTGTCTCTTAAAGAAATTAAGCGTATCTTTAGCCTCTTTTCTAACAATATCTTGTAATAATATAAAAGCTATAGGTTTAATAGCCTTTTTCTTAATACATAAAGCTATTACTCTATATTTATCTGTATATTTAGATAACTCTTTATCATATTTCTTTATATCATTTTTAAGAATAAATTCAGGTGCTCCTATTAAATACTCTCCTTCTTCAAATTCACATCCCATATATTTTTTACTACTAGAAAATGGTATTTTCTTAATTAATTTATAATTATCTTTACTACCAAATTTATTACTCAAAGCAATACCCGTAGGATTATTTTCACATAATGCATAATTCATATTCGCAATTATCTCTTCTACATTAACTTTCTTATCTAACTTAACTGTATCAACTACTTCCATAACTCCTTCAGTAATAGTACCAGTCTTATCTAAACATATCGTATCAACTCTAGCTAAAGCCTCAATACAATATAAATCTTGTACTAAAACTTTACTCTTCGCAAGTCTAACTACTCCTACTGCTAAAACAGTACTAGTAAGAAGTACTAATCCTTCAGGAATCATACCTATAAGAGCAGCTACTGTATTTAAAATAGCTTCATTAGTAGTATTACCACTAATATTTAACTGTTTAAAATAAAGAAGAATTGCTAGTGGTAGTATTAAAAAAGAAACAGTCATAATAATCTTATTTAAACTTCTCATAATCTCACTAGAAACATTCTCTTCAGCTGTAACATTCGCACTAATCTTAGCCGTATAATTATCAAGACCAATATGTTCTACTTTCGCTATTACTTTACCACTAACTATAAAAGAACCAGATAATAACATATCACCTTTCTTCTTAAATACAGTATCAGCTTCCCCAGTAATAAAAGATTCATTTACTTCTACTTCTCCATCTAAAATAATAGAATCAACTACTATTTGATTACCCATCTCTAATTCAGTAATATCATCTAAAACAATATCATTAATTCCAAGTAATTCTTCTTCTCCATCTCTAATAGTTTTAATCTTTGTTTCATTAATAACTTGCAATTTATCAAGAGTATTTTTACTACGTAATTCTTGTATAATACTAATAATAGTATTGCAAATAACTCCACCCATAAATAATAAATTCTTAAAACTACCAGTCGTAATAACTGCTATAGCTAAAATAGTATTTACTATATTAAATAATGTAAAAACATTAGTATAAATAATAGTCTTTACACTCTTAGTTTTTACACTAGTATCGTAATTAACAAGACCTTCATCATAACGATCTTTAACTTGTTTACTACTAAGTCCTTTTTTAATATCAGGATTATATCTAGTCATAAACATCACCTACCCACATTTTATCATAAAAATAAAGCTAAAACTATTTGTTTTTTTGAAAGAACTATGATATACTTATTTAGCAACTGAAATATGTCTCCTTAGCTCAGTTGGTAGAGCAACTGACTCTTAATCAGTGGGTCTGGAGTTCGAGCCTCCAAGGGGACACCATATGAATTAAAACTATATGTGTTACATATAGTTTTTTTATACCTTATATACCGGGGACACCATATGATTATTAAGAACCGTAAGGTTCTTTTTTCTTACCATATATGCAGGGGACACCATTTAGTAATTAAGAACCTCAGGTTCTTTTTTTATATAAAAAAGAAGCATAAGCTTCTTTTTACTATCTTAATTTTTTAGTACCTTTCATTCCTTTCATACCACCAGTATATCCTGCTAATATGTTAGATTCAAATGAATGAGTCTTAGATGTTCTAACTTTGTAATCTTTAATTCCAATATTAATTACATCGTTAAGTAATTCTGTAAAGTCTACTCCTTTTGCTTCCCATAGATAGAAAGCTAAGTTACCAGGAATAGAATTTATTTCATTAACATAAACTTTCTTGGCTTTAGAATCAATTAAGAAGTCTATTCTAACAACTCCAGAACTTCCTAGTGCTTTGAAAGCTCTAACAGCAACATCTTCTATTTCTTTTCTCATTTCTTTGCTTAAATCAGCTGGAATTCTAGATGCAGCAGGTGCTCCTGCTTTTCCTCCACCTTTAACGCCTTTAGCTCCTTTAACTGGTGCTTTAACACCTTTCTTAGCCCCATGACTAATAGTACCATCACCAATATATTTATCATTATATGATAAGAATTTATTTTTAGATGTTACTTCTTCTATTTCACTAACTCGTTGTGTTTCATGATTACCAACAACACTTATATTAACCTCACGTAAGTTTTCAACAACATCTTCTACTAAGATCTTACTATCGTATTGAATAGCATCATCAATAGAACTTATTAACTCTTCTCTATTAGAAGCTACACCAATACCAACAGATGAACCAGTAGTAGCAGGTTTAACAATAACTGGATATTTAATATCTTCTATCTTCTTAATAATTTCATCAGAATCTTTCTTATAATCACAATCATAGAACCATGTATATTTAGTAATTGGTAACTTATTACATTCAAATATATCTTTCATATAAACTTTATCTTGTCCTACAGCAGCTGCATAAACATTAGGTCCAACATAAGGTATACCTATAGTTTGAAGATATCCTTGTAAAGCTCCATCTTCTACATTAGTACCATGTGTAATTGGGAATGCTACATCAATATCTGTAACTGTAGAATTAAATAAACTATGTTTCTTTCTTAAAATAAATTTACCATGAGATGCGTATAATACTACGTTAGTAGCATATCTCTTAATTAAGTCCATATCTTTATATGTCTCAATATCTCTAAGCATTTCTCCTGTATACCATTCCCTGTCTTTAGTCATATAGATTGGTATAATATCATACTTTTCTTGATCAATTTTATTCATAGCTGTTACAGCTGAAATAATACTAACTTCGTGCTCAACACTTTCTCCCCCAAATAATACTCCTACTTTTATTTTCATATTATATTCCTCCTATTCATTATAAGTATCTGGTAAATCATTCTCAAATAAAGCATATACCTCTTTTTTTTCACTCATAGCTAATCCATTAATAAATTCATATGCTTTCCTAACATCATTTAACACTATTATTTTATCTTTGGCAAATTTTTCTTCTTTTAAGCCTTCCATAATAGGTTTAGTTTGTTTTTCTCCAATTAGTACAACATAGTCACTCGCCGCGGCTATTTCTTTACCAAATTCATGATTTAACTTTTCTTCTTCCTCACCTAACTCTATCATACCAGGTGTAACTACTACTTTAACTCCAGGCATCATCTTAAGTACTTCTAAAGCACTTTTAGCTCCTACTGGATTAGAATTATAAGCATCATCTATTTGATAGAAATTACCAAGTCTCTTAAGTTCTAATCTATGTTCTACTGCTCTAACACCTCTAACTGCTGTTTGAAGTTCATCAATAGAAATACCAAATTCTCTACCCATAGCTATACCAGCTAAAATATTATAGACATTATGTTTTCCCAATAACTTAGTTTCAAATTTATATTTCTTTGAATCATTCTTAAATATAACTTCAAAGTTAGTACCTCTATTATTACATTTAATATTAGTAGCTCTTACATCTACATCTTTATTATCAATACCTATCCAAATAACTTTAACTTTATTCTTAAGTTTATAACTAACTTGTAGAGGATCATCTCCATTTAATACTCCAAATCCATCTTCTGGTAAAGATTCAATAAGTTCAAATTTACCTTTTTGAATATTCTCTTGAGAACCAAAAGTTGCTAGATGAGCAGTACCTATTCTAGTTAAAATACCATATTTAGGATGTACAAAATCACATAACTCTTTTATTTCTCCTCTTTTATAAGCACCCATCTCTGAAATAAATATTTCATCAAACTTATCTAAATGATTATTAATCGCAATCATTGTACCTTTAGGTGTATTTAAATTCTTAGGTGTAGGAAAAGCATTATATTTAACATTTAAAATATCAGATAAAATATTTTTACTACTAGTTTTACCATAACTACCAGTAATACCTACTACCTTTAAATTAGGCATACTCTTTAGTTTATTAGTAGCCATATGATAAAAATGATAAGTAACTAATGCTTCTACTGGTACATTAATATAATTAGCTAAAAGTAATACTAAAGAATTCAAATATACAAGTCCAAAGAATATAAATAACATTAACCATACATAAGTAGTATCTTTATAATTAATACATAATAATACTATAGGTATTAAATAAATAATAGTAGTTGTAACTAATAATCTTTTAATACGTGGTGTAATAACAAGAGGCTTTTTATTTTGATCATTCTTAATATTAATATTCCATCTATTCGCCACTATTAAAGCTATTATAGATATTACTAATAACAGAATATTAGCTATTAATGAATCTAATTCTACTAATGAACCTATAAGTAAAACTATTAAAACAATAATATCTAAATCTATAAATAACTTATAATTCTTAAATAACCATTTACCATAACGATTATTTTCATTATATAAATTTTGTTGTAACATATGTAAATGTCTTTTACTCTTATAAAATAGTAAATAAACAGAACATATTAAAAATAATATTACAAGAATCATAACTACCTCCTAAATAAAATTATTAAGTATTGCTATTACTCTATCTAAGTTTTCTATATATGCATAATGTGTACCAGGAAGTTCTATTAATGCAGCATCTTTCATTATTTTTTCTAATTCACGAGCTTCTTCTATAGGAGCTTCCGTATCATTAGTACCCCAAATAAGTAATGTTGGTACTTCTATTTTTTTCGCATCTTCTTCTAAATTCTCATTAACTGTATTAACTAAAGTTTGTCTCATAACAGGACTAGCTGCCTTATAATCTCTACTACCTATATATTGTTTCATATATTCCCCTATTTTATCCATACCAGGTAGAGTTTTTAATTTCTTTAAGAACTTAGTTTTAAAATCAAGTTCTGTATTTCTTCTAATACAAGGAGCTCCAAATAATACAACTTTTTCAACATCATATAAAGAAGAATACTTAATCGCAACTCTTCCACCAAAAGAATGTCCTATAATAATAGGCTTTTTTATTTTCAATTCTTTAACTAGTTCATGAACTAAATTAACATAATCTTTCACAAACCAATCACTATGAGGCTCTTCACTATTTCCAAAACCAGGTAAATCTAGAATAGTAATACGATGATTATCACAAAGCCTATCTCCAAGGAATTGCATCATTTCTATATTCTGACCCCATCCATGAAGTAATACTATATCTTTTCCTTTACCATATTGTATATAATTAATATTTAAGTCATTTATTTTTTTTATCATTGAAAATACCTCATTAAAATTATATCACATTTAAGTATATAATACACAAAAATATGTTAAAATATATATGAGGATAAGAAATATGTTTGATAATAATTTAAACTTAAATTTAGATAAATATATACCAAATATTATAGAAGCATTTACTTCTACTTTTGGTGATGAATATAAAGATATAATTACAAAGAGATTAACTAATTGTAATATTGTTTATTATATGAAAGATAAAACATATAAAGACTATTATGATTTTCTAATTAAATGTAAAACTAAAGATTTAAAAATTACTTTTTATAATTATCAGGGCTTATCTTATGATAAATATAGAACTGAAAATTCGGGTATAATTGATGATAAAAGACTAGATTTAAGAACTCTAGATTTAACATTTGATCCTAAGAAAGATATGAATACTAATAAACCAGATGATAATATCAGAAAATATTTTCGTAAGAATATCCAAAGATTAATTAATAGTAATAAATCAGTATATAGAGATTTACGTAATGAATTAGAAGAATATAAAGATAGTATTAAAAATATTCTAAATAAAAAAGTAAATACTAAAGAAGAAAAGTATAAAGAATATACTGATAATAATTCTATAGTATTTATAGTTAATGAAAATACTGTTTTATATACATTAAAAAATCATGGTGAAAATGATTTAGCTTTTCTTCATATACTATGTCATGTTATTAGTACTAATGATGGTATAACTGGTATTGAACCAGATAAAGTTACAGTAATTGATGAGAATAATGAAGAAAAAAGAGAATTTGAATTATTCAATGAAATATTAACTGATATTATAGCTGATGAAGCTAGAAGTTATCTTCATATGAACTATACTTATATGTGTGAAGAAAAAGATAAATGTACTAGAAAAGATTCTAATAAACATACTCCTACTGAGTTAAAAGATATTGTTACTCCATTAGTAGACTTAATACCAGAGGAACTAAAAAAATCTGTTATTGAGAATAATCCAAGTTATATAAAATATGCTATTGGAGAAAATAACTTCATAAGATTAAATGAATTAATTAATAAGACATATGCTCTAATTAATAGTGAAAAAATGGATATAAAAAAATATAATCATCTTCAAGAAGAATATAGTGAAGAATTAGAAAGAATATATCATAAGATAAATTCTGTATTAACAAAACAAGGCTAATTATTAGCCTTGTTTTTATTTTAATATTAAATTAACTTCTATATCTGAATTAACTAATTCTTTAAAACTATAACCATCTTCTATTTTACCAACAATACTTCCGTAGTGAATTGGTGTTACAATCTTAGGTTTAATAATATTACATAAAGTACTAGCTTCTTTATAATCCATAGTATAAGTTCCGCCTATTGGTATAAAAAGATAGTCACATATTACACTCTTAGCTTCATCTATTAAATCAGTATCACCCATTACATAATAAGTAGTATCAGAAATATTTATAACATATCCAACCCATCCATATTCGTATTTATGAAATGGTTTATTAATATTATAACTAGGTACAGTACTAAACTTAATACCATGAACTTCATAATTATTATTAGGTTTAACTATAAGAATATTGTTCTCATCAAAATTCAAATTATTTAAAATTTCTTTATCGTCAGGTACAACAATAATAGTATTATCATTCTTAATATTATTGATACTATTAATATCAAAATGATCATAATGAGAATGTGTTATAAAAATAATATCTGCATCATGTACTTCTTCTCTTCTTAGATATGGATCAAAATAAATATTACCTATCTTTATACTACTTTGAGTATTAATACTTATATTCATATAACCTCCATCGCCCTTGGCAAAACAATTATAACATATTTTCCTTGAAATTATATTTTTTCATGTTATAATAATTTATGTAATCCGCAAACGTGGTTCAATGGTTAGAATACGGCCTTGCCAAGGCTGCGATGGGGGTTCAATTCCCCTCGTTTGCTCCATAAAAAATCAAATACATCATTTGATGTATTTTTTTATGTTATAATACAAATATGCAGATGTAGTATACCGGTTAGTACGAGGCCTTCCCAAGGCTTAGATGGCGGTTCGATTCCGCTCATCTGCTCCATTTGAAAACAGGTTACGGTACAATGTATTGTAACTTTTATTTTATATATAATGTATACTATTGACTACGATTATAAAAAATGAGTAAGGATGAAATAAAAGCACAAATATTTGTAAAAGACAAAGTTATTAATGTAATAAGAGTTGATGGCAAAGATTATATTTCTTTAACGGATTTAGCAAGATATGCTGATGAAGATGATCCAAGATATCCTATTCAAAACTGGATGAGAAACAAAGATGTTATTTCTTATCTAGGTTTATGGGAAAGCATTCATAATGAAGATTTCAAAGGTGTCGAATTCGACACGTTTAAAAATGAAGCTGGTAGCAATAAGTTTAAAATATCACCTCAAAAATGGATTAGAGAAACAAGTGCAAAATGATTAACATGCATATATAAAAATTAGTATTATATATTTAGGAAATTGATTCATCAATCTAATCTTGCAGTAGTTGAAAGAACATTCGACTATTGCTCCAAAGAAAAAAAGAGCTTTTTTAAGCTCTTTTTAATTATAAAATATTCTCAGAACTATTATCAGTCCCTTTGCCTCGCAAATAAAGTAATCTTATTGTATTGAAAAAAGAAGGAATTAATACTACTATAAGCAAAATAATAAGTATTAAAGCAAAATAATCACCTTCCGAAATAAGCGAAATAATACATCCTACTTTAATTAAGCTACTAATAATAGAATACCCTAATGCACCATTTACTTTGTCAGTTGCTATAATTATCCCATAATCAAGTGAAATAATAATTAAAGCAACTGCTGATGGAATAACAAAAATGATTCCTAGTCCTCCAATATTCTTCAAACCTAATATCAATCCATATAAAGCTGCAAGAACTCCTATTATATAACAAACAGTTGATATATTCTTAGAAGTCTCAAATTCTTTCATATATAATCTCCTCACATTACTATACTTTTACATTTTCCACATTAGATTTAGACCATTTCTTTGTAGCTAATTTAACTGCAATGAATTCTACAAATACAAATAACAAAACTCCTATTCCAACAAATACAAATATAATAACGCCATAATCCATAACATATTCACTAGGCTTATTTGGATCATACTTTACAGTTGTAGTTTTTTTAAAAAAATCACGATTAGCAGACATAATAGGAGAAGCTTCGTAAGTAACACCATCAACTTCATATTCATATATAGCTTCGCATGTATCGTCACAATTATCATAACCTACAAGTTTAGCCTCAGTTTCAAGATAATTAACTGATTTTTGATTATCAGTTATGATAGTATATGATGCAATAGCAATAAAAGCTAAGGCACATAAAATAAATGGAAAATTAATAAATAACAAAAAGATAAAAAGACCAAAATTTGTTTTCTTGCCATCCAAATTAATCTCCTTGCTTTTATCTTGAGAATAGTCGACATTCAAAAAATTACCGACTGGTCTTAGCTCTTCACCACAAACTTCGCATCTATCATTTGTACTCTTATTATCATGACCACAATTATTGCATTTGATAGTATCCATAATTCTTACTTTCTAAAGTGACTACCAAGAGCCACCGCCTCCTCCACCGGAGCCACCTCCTGATGATCCACCTCCTGATCCTCCTGATGATCCACCATCAGAACCGCTAGATGGACTTGATGACATATAACTTGTTGCAGAAGACATTGTAGAATTCATAAATGTTCCAAAATTATTTACATCGAAAGTATCAGAACTATCATACCAAGATGGTGCTTTTAAAGATATAGATTCAAAGTTCTTAACCCATTTATCTGAAACACCTAAAACATATGTATAAGGTAAAATATTATAGAAATATTCAGGATCCTTATCAACCAATGACTCTAATTGATCTTTTTCAGCTGTTTCTAAGAAGTTTTTAAAACCTCTAAGCTTACCTAGTATTTCATTACCATAAGGAGTTCTCTTTGGTAAAAACCTAGAGCATATAGTCATACCAACTATACAAATCATACCAATAATATAACTAATTAAATATACTGTATTTTGCATTAATGCTGGTAATAGCCATATAACAAAAGGAGCTCCACCAAAACCTAAACACCATATAGATATCATTACTATCAAGAAAATACTAGAACCAACGCTTAATTTATTTTCTATAAGTCCTAAAATCGTAGCATAGAACACAAAAAGAGCAATTCCTGAAAATAGCACTGCAAAAACCATTGCAGATGGATCATCAAGTAAAGGAGGTATAGTAATCAACAAATAAGTAGCAATAATCATCAAGATAACTGGAGCTTTCATCTTTGATGCTTTCTTATCAAAAATTCTACTTACATTTTTAGAGTCATTAATATTTTCTAATATTTTATCCATAGTTACATAAAAGCTATCATATAAGTCATCTTTCGTAACTTCATTAACATTAGTCTCCTTACTACCTGGAATTTTTTCACCATATTCATCTAAAGAAGTTTTTTTAAATAATCCACTTAAAAACATACGCTCATTGACATTATTACCATCATAATCTTTTAACTTAGTAATCTTAAAACCTTTAGTTTTTGAAAATAATGATTTTTCTTCAAACTCAGAAATTTTTATATAACCTTTATTAGCTAAATATATTAGTAAAGAAACTACATCAGTAGAATCTGCTTTTCCATTATATAAGAAACCAACCTCTAAACTATTAAAATCTTTTGGTGGATAAAATTCAACAGTATCAACTATCTGATCATCTTTACCAAATTTATTCCACAATAACCAAGATATTAATAAGAATAATACCGGAAGTATAAGAGCTATATAATTTACAAAATTAAGAGGAAAACCTGCTCCCACAAAATACCCATCAGGTAATTCGCATCTAACAGTTAAAGCATCTCCCTCCTCTAATTCATCATCATAACTTCCTACAATTGTATTCCCATCAACACTATATTCAATACCACTACTGTCAGAAGAACCAACATCTCCAACTGAAAATCCTAATTTAGTATAATCAAATTCTTTAGGCATTTTTATAGAAAAGGTAACATTTTCTATTACTGTATCCCATTCAGGTCCTATTAAATTATAATATAATTCATCTGCATCCTTAAGTGGATCTTTACCTATATTATATGTATATTTAATAGTATAAGTTTTACTACCAGTCAAAGTTTTACTTGGTGAACCTATTTTTATTACATAATTGCCATCTTCTTTATAAGTACTATACCTTGTATCAACATCTACATTTGTTACTCTAGCATGATTAGTAGAAGAACTACCATCAAGTCTTTCTATTTCATTCTTTAATGGAATACTTCTAAATATACCATGCTTTTCTTCATTGAAGTAGACTTTAATTTTCTCAGTTATATCAAAAGTATTATTCTCATTCACAACCATATCAATATCATATTCATTGATAATATATTCGTAATCAGAATAACGACTTCCAAAACTATCATTACTATAATCAGGTAATGCCAAAACATCTAACGGATAAGCAATTAATATAAATAAAAAACTTATTACTATCAATAATCTCTTCATAATGCCTCCTATAAATCAACTTTTATATTTTCTCTCTCATCAGCATTTGCTTCAAACATTGCCTTTGTTTTATAACCAAATATTCCTGCGAAAATATTACTAGGAAACATTTCAACTTTATTATTATAGATTCTAACAGTACCATTATAGTATTTTCTAGAATTAGCTATTTCATCTTCTACTTGTGTAAGTTGATCTCCTAATTTCTTAAAATTTTCACTTGCTTTTAAATCAGGATAAGCTTCTGCTAAAAGCATAATTTTACTAATATCATTAGATAACTGTTCATTCGCTTTTATCTTTTCATCAACAGACATTTTGTCATAAGTACTTTTTCTTAAATTTGTAACTTCTTCTAAAGTATCTTTTTCATGTTTAGCATATCCCCTAACTGTTTCTACTAAACTAGGTATTAAATCCCATCTTTTCTTTAGATAAACATCCATAGTAGAAAAAGCTTCTTTAACTTTATTATTTAATTTTATAAAGCTATTATATAAAGCAAAAACATAAATAATAATTAAAACAATAATTATAAGTACAATATATACCCACATAATTTAGCCTCCTATCATAACCTAATTTTATCATATTTATTAGTGAAAGAAAAAGAAATCTTAAACTGATTTCTTTTCTTTTGTAACAAATATTATTCCAACTATCATAAGACCTACTAATAAAGATATAATACCAAGATAAAAGGCAATTTTAGATATAAATAAACCAGTATTTGGTACACTAGCAACATATGGTTTATTTTCCATAGTTACAGAAACAATCTTTGTATTATCAACAGTAAAGTCAATACAATTCTTATTTAAAGAATATCCTTGTGGAGCTAATGTTTCACATAAAGAATAATCTCCATCTTCTAAATAAATATAATATGGAGTTGCAGAAGAAATCCAAGTATATTTTTTAGATTCATCAGACTTATTTGTAATTTCTAAAGTAGCTCCAGGCAGTTCAGAAGAATTAGTAACATCAATTTTACTAATCTTAACAAAGTTATATAAAGTAATACTATCTTCAACTACCTCTGTAGGAACATATCCTAATAATACATCAGAGAAAATATCATGTTTTGTAAGTTCTCCAGTAGTTTTAGAAGTAACTCTATAAGCAAGTCCCTTATCACGAATAAAGTGTCCTAATACATGAATTTCAATACTACTTAAATCCATAGTAGTAATATCTTCTTTTAGAGGAATAGCAATCTTAAATGCACCATTAACATCATCTAAATTAGTAATACGTTTATTATTTTTATCTACTATATAAACTCCATAATTATTTGGATCATCTATCTCTACAGAATAATACATAAAATTATCTTTATTTGAAGTAATAGTTGGAGTAACAGTATCTGTAACTAATAAAGTATATTTAGGATTAATTTGATATTCTAAAGATGTTCCATTTAAACTAATTTGAGAAGATTGATCACCACTATAACTCTTAGCTTTATCAACTAATAAATTAATATAATTTAAATATTTAAAATTAGAAGCATTAGCTGCCGTAGATATTAAATCTCTTACAGATGTAGCTGTAACAGCAGTTCCACTAGTATTTAAAAAATCACAACCATTATTAGCACAATAAGTAGTAGTAAAACTACTCTTCTTTTCATATATATATAACCAAAGAGCTACCTGAGTAATATATTGTTTTATACTACTATTACTAACAGATCCATAAGTTCCAGTAGAAAAAATATCATGATTAGTATTAGACGGAACATATCCATGTGACAATATATATGCAAGACCTTTGTCAGTAATACTAGTAGGATTTACATTAATAAGTTCAAATTGTTCTGTAACTGTAGGTGTATCATAATTTTTAGAAAGTTTATATAGAGGTGTACTACTATTATTAATCTTCATATTAGAAGGAACTGCAAAACTATCAGAAAAATTAGAAGAAGTCCCACTAGAAGTTAAAGCTTCTTTTACATAATTAGTAACCGAATTATTATTAATATTTGAAGTAAATGTATTTTCTGGAATTTCGGAATCTTCTTCAACAGCATAACTAGGTTCCATATTTTTTGTAAAATAAATACCACATATGAAAATAAACATTAGCATCAAAGAAGAAAAAAACATAATTTTATAATGTTGTCTCATATCTGCATCTCCTATCATATTCATTATATCATAACAATAATAAAATAATATTTATAAAAAAAACTAATTGTAATACTTTACAATTAGTTTTTATTCATGCCATATATCAACCATATTATTAAAACGATATCTAAATTCATTATTCAAAATAATTGGCTTTAATCCATAATCATCATTATAAACATAAAGCATATTATCACTAATAACTAATATATCTGTATCTACTACTTTCCAAGTACTAACAAAATCTAATTTAAATAATTTTACTGGTTTATCATCATATTTAATATTAGATCTATAAAAGTTATGATCAGATGTTTTAAAGTAATAATAATTACCTACTTTATATGTATCACTTCTACCAAAATTATTATTAATATTATCTGTTCCTATAGCTTGAATTAACTTATAACTATCTATATCAGCTATAAAGTCACTAACATCTACGTCTATTAATTTATTATCCTTAAAGCCTACATATCCCATCTTTTTATCCCCAATTTTCTCTACCTTAGTTCCATAAGGATCAATAAAATATTCATTATAAGTATCTAAGTCTACTAAATATAATTTATTCTTATAAACACCTAAAATATTATAATTACCACTTAAAGTCTCTTTAGATAAAATAGTACCTTTACCATATTTTTCTACATTATAATAAATAACATCATTTACTGGCTTTTTACCTAGTACTACATAATAATTACCTACCATAGTAGAATAATCATTATCATATAAGTCTTCATTTTCAAGTAATTCTTTTCTTTCTACTTTCTTATTAGTAACAATATCTAATCCTGTATAATTCCACATAAGAACTTTATAATTAGGCATAACATTACCTACATAATAATTATTATTATATTCTTTAGAAACATTAGTACTAGTATTATAACTATCTTTGTAATAACCATCTTTTTTTATCTTATCTACAATATTATTCAAAGCAGGATAATTAACTTGTTTTAAATAATGATAAGTATATACACCTTTACCATCAGTACAATAAATATTATCAAACAAATCTCTTTTATAAATAGGTACTATACACTTCATAGAAGATTCTTCATATACTTTTATATCTCTAATTATTCTATCTTGCTTATTAAAATTATTTCTATAAAAGAAATTAAACATATTTTTATCTTTATCAGTAATTATAAAATCATAATTAGAATCTTTAGAAACAAATCTTTCTTTTATTGAAAAACTATCATTTTTACTTTTAATTGAATATTCAACTTCACGTTCTTTAACGAAGACATTTATTACTACCTGCAAACATAAAGCCATAATAAAAAGTATAACTAATATAGGAAAAACTTTCTTCATCTTATTTCACCATATTAATTATACCATATTTTTTAAATTATATTGTTTTTATTAAAGAAATCTTTATACTCTTCTTCTTCTACTAAGCCTTCAACTTTATCTATTATTTTTGACTTTCCTACTATTAATAATAGTGGTGTTGGCATACCTTCACTCTCTTGGAAATACTCATCAGAATTAAGTAAATTAGTTCTATCTTCATCATCAAATCCATCAGTAGATAAATAATTAATATCTATATCATACTTCTTAGACATTGACTGTAAAATAGGCTCAGCAATTTTACAAAATTCACAGTCACTTCTACCAATTAATACTACTGATTTTTTATTATCATCATAAAGCTTTAAGTACTTATCAACATCTATATTTTTAAATTCTTTCTTATCACTTTTCTTTACTTTACTAGCAGCTTTCTTAGTAGAATCAATTACTTTATTCTTAGCTCTCATCTCTTCTGTTAAAATAAATCCCATAGCTATAGCAAATATTAGTACTACAACTACTAACATAGAGATAAATAATACTCTTGTCTTATTCATATTTCCTCCTATATCTTTTTAACATATTCTTTTATATTTTCTTCATCAACAACATCATCTAAAAAATCACTACTCTTAACATACATATCTTTATTAGACATCATATTTATAAATTTAACTATACTACTTCTATTAACTCTTTCACTCTTTAATTCATGAGTAAATATTTCTTGTAATAAACTATTAAATAATAAGTTATTAACATCTTCTATCTTAAAAGAACTATCTGATCTATTTAAATCAATATTAACATATTTATCTGGATTAGTTATATATAATTCTCCATTATAAATAGTATCTAAGTAATTCATACCTTTAAGTACTACAGATTTATTACTCAAAGTAGATATCTCTTCTTCCATACTAGATATATTATCGTATAAGACATCTATAGGAGTATTAATCATCTTATTATACTTACCAGTTTTATTCACAGCTTTTAGTGTATATCCAGAAAACTTATCATTCGCAAATAATAACTTTGTTGGCAATAAAAAATGTATTGATGATATCTTAGTAAAATTCCTCATTTTATCTTCTTCAGGAAGATTATTAATATTTTTACTATATACTTTTAAAATAGATGGCTTAGTTAATCCAGCATAACCATAAATATAACCATTCGAAAAAGATGCTACTGGTGTCATTCTATCCAAATTAATTTTCTTTTTCTCTATACGATATATCAAGCCTACCACCTCGAATGTAATTTATAATAACATATTAATTAGTACTTGTAAAATACTGATAATATTCTAGAGAAATAATATAGAATAATATCACTTTTATTTATAGCATAACATTTACCAATAGCTTTTCCTCCTATTGTTAAAGAGGCAACAAATGCTGCAATAATTAGATTAGTTAATAATAAATTGAAGTTAAAATTATCAGCTAATTGTAATGATATAGCTACTACACAAGCACCAGATATAATACCACAAATATCACCTATAACATCACAACAGAAACTTGATACTTTATGAGCATTCTTCTTTAATTTAACAGCTACTTTTGCTCCAGGTACTTTACGTGAATTCATCGAATGAAATATAGCTTCGTCACTAGCAGTAACACTAACTCCTACAATATCAAATAATATACCTATAAAAATAATAAATAATGTTACAAGTATTCCTAGTATTATAGGTAAATTAGGTATTGCTTCTTGCGAAAAAAAAGACATTAGTAAAGATAAAATAAATGAAAGTATAGAAATAATTATTACCCATTTAACATCTATATATTCTTTATGTACTTTCTCTCTAGCCTTTTCATTTTCCTTTAACCTATCTATTTCTGAAATATTTTTCATATTCATCACCTACAAAAATTATATCAAAAAAAAATAGTATTTGCATACTATTTAACTTGGTAATGGTGTTACTATAGTTAACCCTGAGTCTTAGGTCAAGTAGGATTTCCCTGATTCCTACTATTTCGTTACCAAAATAGTTGTTCCCACTTAGAGGAATCAATATACCATCACTAGTATATGACTTGATTGCCACTTAGTACTCACCGCAATCCTATAGTAAACTACATTCTAGAAGATTTCCCCACTAATTAACTTTTCTAGTAGTACTTTTTTGCAGTAAATGTTTCATAATGCAATGCTTTTATGGGTCGCGAGCCTCCTAAAAGTTGATCATCAATCCCCATTTACCACTCAAGACAAGCTACTCTGTACCTAACTTTCGCCACATACAGGTTTTAACTCCTGAGTCGTAATAAGTCCATCAGTAATGCACGTATAGGCTTATCACAAGAACAGGTCTCCAAGAAACTCTGGGTCAGAATCACATGCCATTGTGCCAGCCCAAAATCTCACTCCCTCAGCATCCACCCCAAACTGGGCGTAAGAAGCAAACACCAAAGGCTTCGCAGATATGCTCTTTAACGATTTTTTAATCTCGTCTTCCTAGAAAAATAATTAACTAGAATAATGCACCACAACCAAATTGTATGTAAGTATTATAACATAAAAGTAGCTAAAAGTCAAATTAGCTACTTCTTATCTTATTGACATAACTATGTATCATAGCAGGCCATGTACCACTTTCTGCATACCTAGAACCTATAGCTTCAATAGTAGTTAGACCTTTAGCATAATAATTACGATATAAATTATCAATCATCTTCGTCATACCATCATCTACTGAAGCAAAACGCTGATATGCTCCACAACCAGAACCTTTTTGTCCACCAAAGTTATAGCAAGTATGACACATACTACTACTTCCATTACCAGTCTCATGCATCATGATAGCTGCCGCTACGTATGGGCTTATCTTTCTCTTTAAAGATTCTGTTACGACGAGTTCCCCTTTTCCACTCATGGCACCACCAAGTACTCTATTTAATTTAGCGACTAACTCTTCTTTAGTTAAATTATCAAATACAACTACTCTAATTAAAGTACCAGGTGCTACATTCATATTCATCTCATCTAATTGTAAATTGCTATCTTCACTAGCTCTTAATTGAATACCATCAACTTTATTATCGGTAAGAGCTACTTCAGTTAAATTTTTATCAACACTTTGTACAGTATCTAATTTAGTGGCATTATCTTTGATAGATACAACAATACCTGTTACTACCATTAAAATACTTACCAAACAAAGCACTTTTCCAATAAAATTTATTCTCATAAAAACTCCTTAAGAACAGAATAATTATATAATTTTATAACTAACTTTGTCAATTTAAGACTTTATTCTCTTATAAGTATCTTCGTCTTTATATAATTCTAAAGTATTATTATCATTAGCTATTAAATATAAATCTCTACCTAATTTTAATTTTTCAAATATCTCTGGATCTAAAGAAATTCTTCTATGAGAATCAACTTTAATAGGAGGAATAAATGAACTACCAATACTTCTAAGTATTTTTCTCTTCTCTTCTGAAGTTAATTCTCCATTTAAAACGTCTTGATGTAGTTCTTCTTCTATTTCTTTAGACTTTTCTTCAAAATATTCTTCTGGATAGAATATAACAAAGTTTCCACTAGGATCTACTCTTGAAACTAATTTATCATCAGCTTGTATATTAGAAAATTTAGGTATATTAATTCTCTTATTTTTATCTATCTTAACAGTATTAGCTCCTAATAATTTAACTTCATTCATCTTCTTCATCTTCGCTATCTTTTTCTTCATTATCGTCTTTATCTTTGTCTACTACAACAGATTTATCTTCACGACAAACAAGTAAAGCAACAGTATTATATTTAGAGTTAATCTTTGTACCAGGCATTGGATCTTGTTTTAATACTTTATCATCATCACATAAATCTTCATTGTATTCTATATCGTATTTAATATTATCTTTATCTAGTAATTCTTTAACATCATTAATATCCATATCAATGTATTTACCAACTTTAAAACTAGTATCTTTAATTCCTACAGTAACTGTAATAACAGTATCTTTTTTAACTCTAGAATTAGCTCTTCTACTCTGCTTAATTACTTTATCTATATTAGAATCTTCATCCTCTTGTTCAACTTTCTTTATCTTTAAATCAGCTTCAGCTACTGCTACTTCAGCATCTTCATAGTCCATACCTACTAGATTAGGTACTTTGATATTATAATTCTTTTGATAATAATCATAACCAAAATAAGCAGCTACTCCTCCGAGTAATAAAATAATTATAACTAAGAAAACAATAATACCAGTCTTACCTTTAGAAGGTTCTTTTTCTTTAATAACTTTAGTATTATTTTTTACTTCTTTTTTATTTTTTACTTTTGTTCTATTCTTAGTTTTTACTTCTTTTTCTTTTATTACTCTAACGTCATCATCTTCATCATCTAAACCAGCTATTAAGCTAGCTCCACAATTTTTACAATAATAAGCATCTTCATCATTAATAGTTTTACAAACTCTACATTTCATATTATCCCTCCATATTATTTAAAGCTATTAGTATTCCTAATTTTCCATAATCATAAGTTAAAGAACCCTGCATATAAACTCTATAAGGTGGTATGATTGGCCCATCACAAGATAATTCTATTGTTGCAGAAGGTATAAACGTAGAACCAGCCATCATCTCTTCATGTGGATAACCTGGCATCTCACAAGGAATTGGTTTTAACTTTGATTCAATTGCTCCACCTAACTGTAATCCTTCACAAAACTTCTTTAGAGCTTCTTCACTACCTAACTCTATAACTTGAATTATATCAGTTCTCTCTTCATTATACTTAGGAGTAACTTTATAATTTAACTTTTCTAACATATATGCAGCAAAAGTCATTGTCTTTAATGCAGCTGCTACAACACTAGGTGCAAAGTATAAACCTTTATAATAAGTAGTTAATACATTAAAATTAGCTCCCATATCTTTTCCAACACCTGGAGCAGTTAATCTTTCAGCTATTAGATTAATGTACTTTTTCTTACCAACAATATACCCTCCACTAGTAGCTATACCAGATCCAAGATTCTTCATTAGAGAACTCATAATAACATCTGCTCCTACATGAGTTGGTTCTCTATCTTCTACAAAATCTCCATAACAATTATCTACCAATATTATAACATCTTTATTAACTTCTCTAATAGTTTTAATTACTTTCTCTATTTTAGCTATAGTTAAACTCTTTCTAGGAGCATAACCAAGAGACCTTTGTATTTCAACTAACTTAACATCATTCTTACTAAGTCTTTTAGAAATAGTTTCATAATCAAAATCATTATCTATTAAATCTATTTCTTCATATTTTATTCCATTTGCAAGTAATGATGACTCACTATCTCCTTCAGTACCAATAACAGTTCTAATAGTATCGTATGGTATTCCAGAAATACTAATCATAGTATCTCCATGTTTTAATAAACCACTCAAACATAAAGTAAGAGCATGTGTACCACTCATAATTTGAGGTCTAACTAAAGCATCCTCAGTACCAAATATCTTGGCATATATCTCTTCTAATTTATCACGACCAGTATCTTCATAACCATAGCCAATTACTTCATTAAAATCACTGGTATTCACATCTATATCTTGAAAAGCTTTTAATACTCTAGAAGTCCATAAAAAAGATATGTCATCTATTTTTTTAAACTCTTCTTTTAAATCTTCTTCACTCTCATTTGCTAATTTAACTAATTTCTCATCTATATTAAAATCACTATACATACTTCTCTCCAATCACATAAATTATACTCCATAGACATAACTAAATCAAATATGTTAAAATGAATCTGTGATAATATGAAAAATGATATTTTAAAATTAATAAGTTATATAAAAGAATCAAAGAAAACAGTTTTTTTTGGTGGAGCTGGCGTCTCAACAGAATCTGGTCTAAAAGATTTTAGATCAAAAGATGGTCTATATAATGAGAAATATGATTATCCACCAGAAGAAATTCTTTCACATACTTTCTTTATGAATAAACCAGATGAATTCTATAAATTTTATAAAGATAAATTAAATTCTACTAAGTATAAACCTAATATTACTCATAAAGTATTAAAAAAATTAGAAGATCATAATCTTCTAAGTAGTATTATTACTCAAAACATAGATGGTTTTGACATAGAAGCTGGCTCAAAAAGAGTCATTGAACTACATGGATCTATAAAGAGAAATTATTGTACTAAATGTCATAAATTCTATGATGAAAAATATATTTTTAATTCTAAAGATATACCTAGATGTACAGATGATAATGCTATTATTAAACCAGATGTTGTCTTATATGAAGAACCATTAAATGATGAAGCTATAACTAGAGCTATAAAAGAAATAAGTACTGCTGATCTACTAATAATTGGAGGAACATCTCTAAATGTCTATCCTGCTGCTGGATTAATAAATTACTTTAGAGGTAAACATATTGTGCTAATAAATAAACAAATAACTCCATATAATCATATATGTGATATTGTCATAAATACTTCTATTGGAGAAGTATTTAAAGAGATAGAAAAAGAACTACATTTGTAGTTCTATTTTATTTTAAAAGTCTTAGGAGCAAACTTTTTAACTAAGAATAAACTTAGTAATGTATAAATAATAGTAAATATAATTACAATAGCAGAAAGTAACATACCATTAATTTCTAATTGGAATAAGAAATATATAATGACATAAGTTAATCCAACTATCAAAGAGTAATGATAATTAGTTATCCTCATATCTTTATTATATGGTTGTAATAAATAATAAAGTACTAAGTAATGAATAGAAAAGAATATACTAGAAACCATTATATAAATAGTATAATAAGTCATTAATAATATACTCTTAGTACCAGTAATATATAGAAGTATACATACACCTATACTAATTATAAAAGCTGGTAAAAGATTAGCTTTAGTTAAAGAAATTAACCTTCTTTTAAATAATCCTAGTATTACTTCACTTTCTCTATAGAAATTATATTTAAGCATAGCATGATCACAGTTATAAAACATAGCTTGTGTCATAATAGCCCCTCTATTCACAAAATACATAATAAATGCTATAAGTCCCATTCTCACACTAAGAATATTAGTTACCTTCTCAGAAACACCTTCCATATTATAAACTAAGTATATTAATACTATAAATATTACACAAAGAACAATACTATAAGTTCTTAAGCTTCTATATAGAATATTCTTATGTCTTTCAAAAAATATCGTATTAAACAAATCATAACCATGCTTATTTTTAATTTTCTTTTCTTCAATTTCTCTATCTTTATTCTTAATCGCAACTAAACGAGCTCTTGACTGACTCTCATTATTACTCTTATTCATTATTCTTTCATACGTATTAAGTTCTTTATAAATTCTCTTATAATCTTTAACATTAATTAAATAAATATATGATATTACAGCAAGTATACTAGTAAATATAGTAATTATATTTAAAGTTTTAAAATCAATAGAAGCTCCAAAATTACATAGGCTAGCTATAGCTAAAAAAGAAAATAATACTGTAAAATATAATTTTAAATTACTATACCAAGGTACTTTAAATTTCTTATAATAAACTAAATTTATAACTTCGCCTATAAAAATTAAACTAATATCAAACATTACTAAAGTAAGTATCATAGATATAGATAAATGTAATTGTCCATTAAATACAAGTAAAGCTAAAAAGTTAAATATAAAAGAAAGTATCATAGTAGATATAAGACTAATCTTTGTATACTCTAAAGCATCTATTTTAAATAAAACAATAGAAAAGTATTTCTCAGTACTAGTAGCTAAAATAGTATTATCATTAATAAACATACCAAGTAAACAAATTATAACGAATATGTATACAAAATTATTACTAGCTTTACCAGCTAATATACCTGCTACAAAGAATATTACTGAAAAATAAATTATCTTTAATACTAATGCCGTAAAAATAAATTTAAGTAATCCAAAAACAAAGCCCATTATTTTAATGCTTTGATATTTATAGGCATCCGCAGGTAGTAAATCATCCATTACTGGTAACTTTCTCATATTATAAATATATGAATTCATACTATAATATGAATCTATTTTTAGTATTCTTAAAAAAGTACTAAGCATCTTTATCTTCCTTCAAAGCACTTAATATTTTATCTTTATACTTCTTAGTACCTAAATTAGACTTCTTAATCTCTTCAAAATGCATATCTTTAAGTAATATAATATCATCGCATATATCTAAAGCTATCTCTAATATATGTGTTGAAAAAATAATTATATGATCTTTCTTTAAACTCTTTAATAATTTTTTAATATTTTCTTGAGCAAGTACATCAAGAGATACAAGAGGTTCATCTAATAATATTACTTTAGTATTACTAATAACATTTATAAGTAATTGTATTTTATTCTTCATACCATGAGAATAATCTTTTAATAGCTTATCTTGATCACTCTTATCTAGAGATACTAAGTCAAAGTAATAATCTAAGTCTTTAACATCTTTTATTGTATCTTTATGTGTTTCTAAAAAGAAAGTTAAAAACTCTCTGGCAGTTAAAAATTCAGGTACTATTGGTGTAGATAAAACATAACCAATATCATTAGAATTAAGTTTTTCTCCATCCAAAGTAAAACTACCACTATTAATTTCTATATCTTCATTTAAAGAATTAAAGAAAGTAGTTTTACCTGCTCCATTTCTACCAATAAGACCATATATCTTATTATCTTTAAAAGTAAAATCAATGTTTTTTAATACTTCTTTCTTATCATAACTTTTATATAAGTCTTTAATAACCAATTCCATAATCAATCACCAGATATATTATATCAAAAAAAAGATTATATAACTATATAATCTCATCATCTTTAATATATTTATAAGCATCAAAAACTAAATTTAATTCTCTCGCAATAGCTTCTTCTATATTTTTCTTAGTCTTTTCTTCCTCTATAAAGTCTTTAACCTTATTCATATCTACATAAAACAATCTAAAAGGAGTTTTCGATTCTAAAATATCATATCTTGTCTTCTTAAAATCAGGAGTCTCATCAGTATAAACATCAAAGTAATATATCTTATTTAATACTTTCTTAGAGCTTCCAAAATAATCATTATCATAAGTAACAATATTTAGAAATGGTTCTCCTATTTCTACATTAGATATTCCACATTCTTCTAAGATTTCTCTTTTTAAAGCTTCTTTTAAATCTTCTTGTTCTACATGACCACCAGGTAATTGAAACGTATTATTATTATGTTCCATAATAACACTATTTTCACTATTAACAATTATAGCTTTAACTCTAACTACAGAGTAATCTATATCTTTATCATCTATATTACTATCATTTATTATTATCTTTTTCATAAGTACCTTTCCCAATATTCCGTAACACTTGGGCTCACACTATTTAAATAATATTCCATAGTTTGAGCCATATATTTAGCTTTTTTATAAACAGGCTTACCATTATTCAAACAACTAGCTTTATAACCAGCAGTCATATATTCAAAAGTAGAAGCTCTATCTTCAGCATCACTATACATAGCATAATCATTAACAAAGTAAGCATCTGGACTTTGTGTCTTAGAAAATGCCCAATTACTATTAACATTACCATAAGTAAATCCCGTAGGATTTAGTGAATTCCAAGTATTGTAAGATCCACCTTTATAAAATATATAATGCTCTAAATAGTGAAACATTTCATGATGTAAACTAACATCAAATGAATAAGCTGTTGCGATAGAAATAGATACTGTCCTAGTAGTTGAATCAGTAACACCAGTAACATTGTTAGTAGAAAATTTATCAATTAAATAAATATTTAATGGATAAACAGAAGTAGTTTCTCTAAATATATTAGCTGGGTAACGTGATAAACATATTCTTAAACTGTTTATAGCTCTAGCAATCCTATTAGTATCACTAAGAGCTATAGTATTCATACCACCTACTACATAACCATTTGTTTCTTTTCCATATAAAATATTAATATTATATTGATTTTCCAAACTTATACGAGCTGCATTATTCACATCTACGTAATTAGGAGTGGGTGTGGGTTTATTATTAATACTCTTGTTACTAGTATTTCCTTTACTACCTGCTGTACCAGAAGTACTAGTCTTGCCTGTAGAACTACTACTCTTTCCACCATTACTACTATTAGAAGGCTTAGATCCAGATTTATTATCCTCGGCAGTAATATTTTTAGTATCATCATTTTTTTCTATTTCTTCTTCAGGTTTAGTAGTAACACTAATTTCACCATATGTTCTTTCTTCATTAGAATAAATATTTACTTTATCAAGAGATACATACGAAGCTAAAGCAAAAATAAAAAGAGAAGATATGATAAGTATATAAGCTATCTGGTTCATTTTGTTACTTTTCATACTCTTCCTCCTTAATATTTTTACTAACTACTAATTATTTTCAGTTTTATTAGCATTTATTTCACTAATTTTATTATATATTTCCTCTGCTCCTTTAATATCTCCACTCTTATACAAATCATTAGCTTGATTCATTAACATCTCTAAGTCTACATCATTTGATATATCAGAAGTTGTTGTTAATAAATTTCTAAATTTACATAAAGCTTTCTGTGAAGATAAACTTTCAAGCAAATTATTATATTGCTTAGTAGTAACAAGTATAGCCTTAGGCAAATCTTTATTACCTTTATTAACTGTGAAACTAGTCTTAATATTATCTTCTTCAGGAGTCTCATCATTATTCTGTTCTGAAACTTCACTAGTATCAGTATTAGTCTCTTCAACTGAATTATCAGTACTCTCTTCCTCAGGTTCTTCTTCTGTAGATTCTTCAGACTCTTCAGTAACTTTATTTTCACTTTCTTCTGATGAAATATCTGCATTTTCTTCTTCAGATGATTTCTCAGTAGATTCTTCGTTAGTTTCTATATCTGGAATTTTTACTTCAGAATCACTATCCTCAACAGGTGTTTCAGTATTAAATATATTTGCTACTTCTTCTTCCGAATTATCTTCAGTTGCTTCTTCATCATCTGTTTCTTCCTCACTATCTTCGGTAGAGTTATCAGTATCTTCTTCCTCAGGTTCTTCTACTGGGGATTCTTCAGGTTCCTCAGTAGTTTCTTCAACTCCTTCAGTTTCATCCTCAGTAGGCTCATCTTCCGTAGTTTCTTCAGAAGTTTCTTCTTTTGGAGTACTCTCTTCATTTGAAGAAGAAACTATAGCATTCAACTTATCAGCTAAATCAGTAGCATCTGTATTTTCTTCCTCTGTATTTTCCTCAGGTTCTTCTTCTTCTGATTCATCTACTTCTATATGATCCATATCTTTATTATTTAAATTAACTTCTTCATCTTCTTCTTCATTTTCAATAATGTCATTATCTTCATCTACTAATTCACCATAATCAATATATTTATCCACAGCAGATATATCATTTAACATATCATTACTGTTCTTAATGATATTCATAAGTCTAGCATTTAACTCTTCTTTAAAAGCAACTGCATCTTCATCATCAACACCATTAAGATTATATATCTTCACATTAATAGTAGAAGTAATATCATATAAAGCTGATTTAATATTCTCTATTGCTGAAGCAAATTCACTATTATTATAATCATCATCAAAATTCATCATATCACCTCTGTCCATTAGCTATTTTCTTTAATAACTGTTGTACATCACGCCACTCGATATCTTCTTTTATTTCTTCAACAGTAAGTAACCCAGTATTTTCTATAACTCTAGATATATAGATAATGTGATCATTATCAACACCTTGAACTTCATCTTTAGAAAATACTACGTAATTACGCATACCATCTTCAGAAAGTAAAAAAGTGATTACATGAACTTTTTCAATCTTACCATCTTCGTATCTAATAGCCATATATTCTTTATCCATGAATATCCCCTCTATCCTACTTACAATTATACAAAAAAAAAGAAAATAAGTCCATATTTTTGACTTATTTATCCCCTAAAATTATACTTATTTATTATTTAAAATTAAACATCAACCATCCTGGCTTAAATAGTAATAATACACCTATTAGTAACATGATTAAACCACCTACTAAATGAGAGTATTTATTATACTTAGTACTGATACCTACTATATCCATAGTTTTAATAGCTATTAAGAATACTGCGATATCATCAAACATAAAGAATAATATATATAGTAAATCATAAAGTATAGCTCTTGTTCCACTGACATCATTAATAGCTAGTAATTCACTAAATATTACTGGTAGGCCAGCAGAACATAATAAATCAACTATATTAACAGAAATAGCTAATGCCATAATACCAAGTATTGCAAGTAAAAAGCTCTTCTCATGAACAATTTTCTTTATTCTAGAAAAGATTGTTTTTCTCTTTTCTTCACTAACTACTTCACAACCATCATCGCTCTTAAGTGCCTTAATAAAACTATATATGTTATATATACCAGCTAATAAAGCCACAATAGCAATTATTGTCCTAAATATTATTGAAGTACTAACACTAACAACAATATTTAACCATGAGAACATAATTAAGAAATAGACTAAAGCACTTGTGAATAAGAAAATAAATCCAAGTATAATCATTTTCTTTTTATCTTTCATACCTATCAAAGTAGTTAATAAGAATAATAATACCCACATAGCACAAGGATTAAAACCATCAATTAAACCTACAACAATAGCTGCCGTAGAAAGAGAAAGTCTTTTTAAATTAATCTTTCCAAAGAATGGCATACTAATAATATTTTCATTATCTGTAGTTGCTTCTTCACTAGAGAATTTATCATCAATTTCCACTTTTTTTCCAGCTTTTAACTTCTTTATTTCATCAATATATTTATGAGTTTTATAATACTTAATTGCTCTTTTGATTTTATAGTTATTCGCATCACTATAACCAACAATAGCTGTATCTCCAATAATATTAGTAGGTACTCCTTCACTACAGCCATATGCTTCTACTACTTTAGTTAATAAATCATAATTCTTTTTATGAGACCATGATTCTAATTTAACTATTCTTATACTTTTATCTTTTTCTAATTCTTTTATTAATTCTCTTTCTTCTTCAGCACAGTGTGGGCAGCCTTCTCCATAAAAGAAATATAGAGTTACTTTTTCTTTAGCATTTACTCCCATACTAAAAAATACTAATAATAATAAACATAAAGTTAATATTTTCTTCATACGTTTAATCCCCTCATATATTCTAATATTTCTTTCTTTGTATGTTCTCCTATTAATCTACCTATTTCTTCATCTTCATCATTTAAGAAGATAACTTCTGGTAGTTTTTCTCCAACATTGTATTTTTTGACTTCTTCTTCATTCATATCTAAATCAAGAGATTCAACTTCTAATTTTTCTTCTGTTTCTATCTCTTTCCAAATCTTGTTCATAATTAAACAAGCACTACACCATACAGCACTGACTTTAACAATTCTCATTTTAATGCTCCTAATTTTTCAATATTCTTAGATAAAGATTTAATAAAAGCATCTATTTCTTTTTTAGTAGTCAAATAAGAAAGACTAACTCTCATAGAAGTAGTAGAAAGTTTTTTTGATTTAGTCAAAGCATATACTGCCTTAGAATAATTAGCTGTAGCACAAGCTGTCTGAGTTGATATAAAAATATCATCTTCTTCTAAAGCATGTAGCATAACTTCACTCTTAATACCATATAAACTAAAATTAACTATATGTGGTAAACACTTATCATTACTATTAATATGAACATTTAGTTTGCTTAATTTATCTATTAAATATTTATTTATTTCTTTTACATGTTTATCTTTTTTATCAAAATCTTCATAGGCAAGACGCATAGCTTTAGCCATAGAAATAATTAGTGGTAAAGCAGGTGTTCCACTTCTAAAAGCTGTTGTACTTTTACCTCCATGTATAAGAGGATCAATTATAATACCTTCTTTTTTTACTAGGCCACCTACACCTTTAATTCCATAAAACTTCTGTGCTGAAAAAGACGCAAAATCAATATCTGATAAATCAACTTTTTCTTTGCCAATACTCTGTGTCATATCAACATGGAAAAAACACTTAGGATATTTCTTGACTATCTTAGCTATCTTATCAATTGGTTGTCTAACTCCAACTTCACTACTAACAGAAGCAATAGATACTAAAATAGTTTTATCATCTATTAATCTTTTTAAATCATCTAAATCTACTTGTCCATTATCATCTAATTTAACAAAGTTAACATCAAAACCTTTTTCACTTAAATAATTAAGTGGAGCAATTATAGATGAATGTTCTAACTCTGTAGTAATAATCTTATTACCACGATTACTATATCTAGAACAAATTCCTTTTAATACTGTATTATTTGATTCACTAGCTCCACTAGTATAAATAATTTCACTAGTTTTAACTCCTAAAATATCAGCAATTTGACTAGTAGCAGCATCTATTACTTTCTTACTCTCTAATCCTATTCTATGTAAAGAATTAGGATTACCAACAAATTTTCTACAAGCTTCACCAAAACTCTCTATAACTTGTTCATTAACTGGTGTTGTTGCACTATAATCTAAATAAATCATTTACTTCACCTACTTCTCAGTATTCTCGTAGTAATCTCTATCGCCAATACTAATAGATACTTCTTCTAAATCATCCATATCACTAGTACCGTCATTTAATACTTCTTCTATTAAGAATAAAACATCTTTTAAACTACTACAGTTTTTATAATCAATATCATATCTATTTAATACTTCTATTTCATAATCATTTAAATCAAAACCATTAATATTATGAAATTTACTAATATCTAAATTATCACTAACTTCTTTAATATATTCATCTGTTACTTGCAAGAATACTCATAACCTTTCATAAAGACCATATATTCTCCTTCAGAATATTTATCTCCTATACTTAAATTAGCATTTTCACTACTTTTAGTATTAGTATCAATCTTAATACCTAAACCATCTTGATCATAAAACTCCATATTATTCAATATTATAGGTAAATTCTTAGTAGTAGAAATTTTCATTATAACTTCATTATCAACAGTCTTAAATTTTACATCTTTACCAAGATATTTATAACTTCTTTTTAAAGCATAATTAATCGCATTAATATTAGTTTCATTATTATACTTATCAGGTACAGTAATTATTCTTACTATTTCTATTTTACTAATACTCTTAGATGAAAATTGACTTCTAACAGTTTCATTATATCTAATACCTAAGTCATCAACATGATTAACATTACAGCTAACATAAGGTTGTTTTATATTAACAATTAAATAAAAAATAATCATAATTATTATTATTGTAATAATAAAACCAGTAAACATTGTTTTCTTCATAATATTCACCTCCAACTTATTATATCAAAATAAAAGAGTAAAATTAATAAATTTTACTCATTTTTAATGATTTAGTTAGGAATTTTTCATTATCATTATAACTCTTAGCGGAATATCCTCTATAATCATAATGCTTTTTTCTAGAAGTTAATTTGACATTTCTATATATGAAATATCTTAAATTCTTCTCATTTAACTGCATAACACCAATTCGATTATTATTGTTAGCAATTATTATACGTTTCATAATATCCCCCCCAAATCGACTATATTATAACATAAAAAGCCAATTTTAGCAATATTATGACTACTTCCACTGCCAATTCTTAATATATGGCATATCGTCATCGTATAGAGAAATATACTTATCATGGTCTCTCAACATAACGTCACACCAATCAACTAATGGTTTAGCAATAACCTGATAATTAGGAAGTCTATTAATAATATCTTTTACTAAATGAAATCTATCTATTTCATTTTGAACTCTCATATCAAATGGAGTGGTAATGCAACCTTCTTCTTTATAACCATGAATAGATATGTTCTTATTAAATCTTTCAAATATTAAGTCTTTAATTACTGAATCATATCCATGGAAATTAAATACTACTAATCTATCTTTAGTAAATAGATTATTATATACTTCGTCACTTAATCCTGAAGAATATTCTCTACTTAATTTTAATAAATCATTAACTGCAATAACTCTAATCTTTAATTTAGGTATACCTTTTCTAAGTATATCAACAGCTCCTAAAACTTCTAAGAATGGTGTTTCTCCTATACCTACAAGTACTACATCAGGGTTACCATCATCATTACTTGCAAACGGAACTACTCCTATTCCTAAATTTACTAATTCACGAGCAGCTGTCATATTAAACCATTGTGGTCTAGGATGCTTAGAAGCTACTATTAAATTTACTAATCCGCGTGTTTTAATAACTTTGTCAAAAGTAACTAACAAAGTATTAGTATCTACTGGATAATAAGCACCAACTAAATTACTTTTTTTATTTAAAAGAGCATTAACAAAACTTGGTTCTTGATGAGTATAACCATTATGATCTTGTTGAAAAGTATGACTAGTAAGTAAGAAATTAAGAGATGGTATACTCTTTCTCCAAGGAGTTTCATTAGCTATCTTTAACCACTTAGTATGTTGACTCATCATAGATTCAATTACTTTCGCAAAAGCTTCATAACTATGAATAATTCCATATCTACCAGTTAAAATATAACCTTCTAACATACCTTCACATAAATGTTCTGATAAGTAAGAATCCATTATTCTACCATTATTACTTAAAAATTCATCATTCTTAAGCATTCTAAAATTCCATGTTCTTTTTTCTGCCTCAAAGATATGATAAAGTCTATTAGACATAGCTTCATCTGGACCAAAGATTCTAAAATTATTACTATTTTTATTTAAAGTAAATAAATCTCTAATATAAGCACTAAGTTCTATCATATCCTGTTTAACAACACTACCAGGTTTAACAACATCTACTTCGTATGGTTTAAGTATTGGACAAATAAGATTTTTTAGATTACCGCCATTCGCAATAGGATTCATACCCATACGTTTAGAACTAGTAGGTATATACTCTCTATAAATTTTCTTTAATTTACCATTCTCATCAAATAATTCTTCTGGATGATAACTTCTTAACCATTTCTCTAGTATAGGTAAATTATGAGTATCAAGTCTACTAATACTAACAGGAACTTGATGAGATCTAAATGAAGACTCAATCTCTTTATTATCGACTATCTTAGGACAAGTCCAACCTTTAGGAGTAGTAAGAATAAGAACCGGATAATTACCATTACCAGTCTTCTTTATTTTTCCTATTTCTTTCACAATCGTATCCATTACTCTAGCCATTTTTTCATGCATTACAAGTTCATCTTTACCAGTAACAAAATATGGCTTCCATCCTAAAGAAGTAAAGAATTTTTCTATTTCTTTCTCACTCATTCTACCAAAAACTGTAGGATTAGATATTTTAAATCCATTACGATGAAGTATAGGTAAGACCACTCCATCAGTTTTTTTATTTAAAAATTTATTAATATTCCAACTAGTTGCGAGTGGGCCAGTCTCAGCCTCACCATCACCTACTACACAAGCTGCGATTAAACTACTATTATCGAGTACTGCACCAGCTGCATGTGCAAGACTATAGCCAAGTTCTCCTCCAGTATGAATAGATCCCGGAACGTTTGCTTCAACATGAGAAGATACTCCATGTGGTGCCGCAAATCTTCTGAATAATAATTTCATACCATTAATATCTTGACTAAACTCAGGATAATATCTACTATAAGTACCTTCTAAATAGTTATTAGCTATCATAGCTTGAGCTCCATGCCCTGGGCCAGATATATAAATCATATTTAAATTATATTTCGCAATTATTCTATTTAAATGAACATAAATAAAATTTTGTCCTGGAACAGTACCAAAATGTCCTACTGGATTAGGTTTAACATCTGTAATCTTTAAAGGTGTTCTTAAAAGAGGATTATCCATTAGATATAATTGAGCAACAGATAAATAATTAGCTGCTCTAAAATAACCATCTAATATTTGTATTTCTTTTTTTGTTATGTATTCCACTATACCAACCTCTATTCTCCATAATTATAGCAAAAATACCATAAAAAAAAAAGTAACTAATTACTTTTTCTTTTAATAACTTTATCTATTAATAATATTCCACTAAGTATAAGCATTACACCAACCATATAAATCTTTTTATCAACACTAAGTGCTGTATTAGGAACATCTACAGTAGTACCAGTCTTAGGATTAGTCTTTTTTTCATCATCAAAATTAAACATATCAGAAAATTCATTATCTATACTCTCTTTAACTCTATCGCTTTCACCTATCATAGGAGAAAAATCAGCATCATTTTTATATACCAACCTCAAAGTTATAGTAGATCTACCTTCTGATGTTTCAACATCATATATACAACTATATATATTATTAACGTCACTATCAGTTTTATTCTTATATAGCCATTCAGCTAATTCAGTAACATGATCACCAAATTCACTTTCTTTAATAATCATAGTATTATCTGAAGCTGTAGCTTCAACATCATCAGCGACTATCATATAACTACGTGTATTTTCATCAAAAGTAATACTATCTTTACCCATAGAAAGAAAATAAGTAAAAGCATCATCATAACTAACTCCATTAAAATGACATAACATCATATGAACTAATAAATGTCCAATTGTTATTACTGAAGCTTCATCGAATTCTTCACTACTCATACCATTATTAACATAAGTTTCAGTCTTAAAAGTAGTATTTTCTTCACCTATTTCATATTCTACAGAATAATGAGAATTATCTGATAAATCAAAAACTATAGTACTATCACCAACTGTTATATTATCAATTCCTAATATAGAATTATCTTTATTAGCTTCTTCTTTTAAAGCTTCTGCTTCTGCCTCTAAATCAGCTTTTGTAATAACCTTAGCATTTCCAATTATAGGAAAAATAATAATAGTAAAAATTAATATAAAAAATATTTTCTTCATAGTATCACCATCTTTACAACAAATATACAATGAACATTGTAAAATAAAAAGTAAATTTACAAAGAAAATATGTAAATATGTAAATAAAAAGTAAGTATTTCTACTTACTTATTACATCACAGATTAAATTACTTATCTCTGTTGGATTATCTATAGGAAGACCAGCTATTATTCTAGCTTCACTATATAAAATCTTTGTATAATTATTAAACTCTGTTTTATCTTTTTCTTTATATAATGATTTTAACTTCTCAGCTATAGGATGTTTTTCATTAATCTCAAGTACTGTTTCTGCTTTAATACCCATATCATTAGGCATAGCATCAAATACTTTTTGCATCTCTATACTAACATCACCTTTACTAGTTAAACATACTGGGTGTTTCTTTAATTTATTAGTAAATTTAACTTCTTTAATTTCAGGTAATAATTCTTTCATAGCTTTAAGTAAATCTTCACTACTCTTGTTGACTTCTTCTTCTTCTTTCTTTTCTTCTTCACTTTCTAAATCTAAATCTTCATTCGCAACATTTTGGAAAGATTTTTCTTGATACTTTTGAATAGCTGTAACGCAGAATTCATCAACATAATCAGTTAAGTATAAAATATCATATCCAGCTTCTTTTACTTGATCTACTTGAGGCATAGTATCAATTTTATTTATTGAAGAACCAGATGCATAATAGATTTTATCTTGATCCTCTTTCATAGCTTTAACATATTCATCTAAAGTAACTAATTTCTTTTCATTTGCAGAATAAAACATAACTAAATCTTGTAACTTTTCTTTATCTTGACCAAAGTTATTATAAACACCATATTTTATTTGAACACCAAATGTCTTAAAGAATTCTTCGTATTTTTCTCTATTGTTCTTTAATAAATCTTCTAATTCACGTTTAATCTTACCATCAATATTCTTAGCTATTAAACTAACATTACGTGATTCTTGCAGTGTCTCACGAGAAATATTAAGAGGTAAGTCTTCACTGTCTACTACACCTTTAACAAAGCTAAAGTAGTCTGGTAGTAGATCAGCACACTTATCCATAATAAGTACACCATTAGAATACAAAGCAAGCCCTTTTTCAAATCCTTCTTGATAGTAATCAGCAGGTGCATGAGAAGGAATATAAAGTAATGCTTTATATGAAGTAACTCCTTCTACACTAGAAGATATTCTCTTTAATGGTTTATCAAAGTCACCAAATCTATCCATATAGAAATTATCATAGTCATTTTCAGTAACATCTTTTTCTGCTCTCTTCCATATAGGTACCATACTATTAATAATCTCTTCTTCTTTATGCTCTTCATACTTATCGTCTTTAGGCTCACTATGAGTAACCATCATCTTAATTGGATAAGCTACATAATCAGAATATTTCTTAATTAAATTCTTTAATGCATATTCATCTAAGTATTTATCATATGCAAAGTCAGAATCATTTTCTTTTAAATGTAAAGTAATAACAGTACCATTATCTTTCTTATCACTTTTATCTATTGAATATCCCTCTACTCCATGAGACTCCCAGATATAAGCTTCATTACTATCAACACTCTTACTATCTACAGTAATCTTATCACTAACCATAAAAGCAGAATAAAATCCTACACCAAATTGACCAATCATATCTAATTTTTCATCATTAGTCATATTCTCTTTAAAATTTAAAGTTCCACTCTTCGCAATAACTCCTAAGTTATCTGCAAGTTCTTCTTTACTCATACCTATACCATTATCTTTAACAGTAATAGTCTTTTCATCTTTATCAAAAGAAATATATATTTCTAAATCATCTTTCTTAACTTTAACTTTTTTATCAGTTAAACTTCTATAATAAAGTTTATCTAATGCATCACTTGCATTACTAATCAATTCTCTTAAGAATATATCTTTATTAGTATAAATAGAATTAATCATTAAATCTAATAATTTTTTTGATTCACTTTTAAATTTATGTTTCTCCATATTTACCTCCATCACTAAAGTATTTATAGCACTCTTTTTAGCAGGTGTCAATATAGAGTGCTAAAAATTTACTGTTTATTTTTACTTTCATTTATGTTAAAATATAAAAGAACTTGGAGGGAACTATATGTATAAAGTAAATGATTATTTAATGTATGGTAAAGATGTTTGCCAAGTAAAAGGTATTGAACTAAAAAAATATAATGATAAAGATTATTATTTATTAATACCTTTGAATGATGATACTTTAAAATTAGAAGTACCAGTAGATGATCCACAGAATAAAATAAAGAAATTAATAAAAAAAGAAGAACTAAATAAACTAATTAATAAAATACCTGATATTGAAACAGTAGATGTAGAAGAAAAGTTCTTAGAATCAGAATATAAAAAATTACTCGCAACTGGTGATGAAGAAGATTTAATAAAAGTAATAAAAACTACATACTTAAGAAATAAAAAGCGTACTGAAAACAACAAAAGAAAAGCTGAAGTTGATAGTGTCTATCTAAAAGAAGCAGAAGAATCTCTACTTACTCAGATATCTGCCATCCTAGATATGTCACTAGATGATGCAAAAAATTATTTCACAAAAAAAATAGAAGAATTAGCTAACTAATTCTTCTTTTTTTATCGTGAAGGATTTCCACCACCAGTTGAAGTACTACAAATAGGCAAACCATGTTCTGTATAATAATTACCTAAATACTCTTTAATTTTATCAATATTATTTATTGTTTTAAGAGCTTCTATTGTTGTTATATCAGAATTAAAGTCCACATCATCTACAATTACTTTATTATTATCACTATGTCCAAAAATTATTAAATTAGGAAATAACGCAGCTTTAGTTTTAGGTTGAGGTTGATTAACTCGAATTGTAAAATTACCATTGTTATCATCAATATTAACTACATCAGTATTACTATCAGTACAAACATCAATTCCTCTACCAGCAAGATTTACCTCTACACCATTCATATAAAGCTTACCTAAATCTCTATAAGTGATATTTATTGTTGAATTAACTGTAACAGTAATAGTTTTTAAAGCATACACAGATAGAGGTAAACTTAACATGACAGTTAAAAGAATAATTGTAACTGTAGTCTTTTTAAAACCAACTAATTTAAATACTAATATATCTGTCGCAATCAATAATATAATCATAAATAAAGTTCCAGCTGTCTTTGGATTTTTTAATATATTAGTAGTCTTTTTAATAGAGTTATTATTACCAGTAACAAGATTTAACTCAATATCTTTACTCTCCCTAAATTCACCATTATTAAATAACTCTTCAGGTACTTGCTTAGTATACTTAATTGTTAAATATACAATAGTCTCACTATTAGCTTTTACAACTCTATCACCATTAGGATAATCTACTATATAATCAATATATTCATTACTTACATTTCCTAGAGATACTTTATAATCATCATCATCATTATTCTCAAGAGTAATCTTATACTTAACATAATCGCCTGTATATTTAAAAGAAACATCTGATGAAACATTTAATTTATAATCTGATGAATAACTATTAACTTTAGCATTAGTACTATCAAGTTCTATTTTTTTAATATGTACAGGCAAATTACTAGTATCTTCCACAAAGTCAATCTTTATATACTTAATATTACTAGGAAATTCATACGAACCATACCAATTACTGGGAACATCAAAATACATATTATCATCAATTGTTGCTTCAGGAAGGACATCAAAATCATTTTGATAAGAAAACGACATTATTTCATCACCATTACTATTGAGAATTAAACTATGTCCACCAGCATCTTTAAAATCAATCATACCATCATCCATCAAAATATACATTATATCTTCAAAAAAATAACTTCCAGGCTCAGATACAAATTTACTTTTATCATAAACTGGGAAATATAAAGTATCAAGCTCAACTGACTCTCCATCAAACTTTACTTCTATTTTTCTTACATTACCAAGTATCTCCTCACAAAGATCATCAACATCAGACTGCTCACAGAAATTATCACTTACATCGTATGTAAAATTATCTTGAGCCCCAATTCCCTCTTGTATTGTAAAAGTATTACGATCACTACCAGTACATATAAGCTTTTTACCATCGCGATAAATACAACCATCTTGATTAAAAGACATAATGCTTTTATTGAAAAGATAATTTATTGCAGCCATCTCTTCAAATGACATTGCATAAACACTTCTATGTTTGCCAAAATCTACTACAATTGTAGACTTAGTATTGTTTTGTGCACTAGGTCCCACTTTAGCCATAACAACTATAGGCATTAACAATAATAAAACTAATACAAAAAATACTTTTTTCATAACACACCTACTTTTGATTAGCTTCTAACTTTATATTTATATTTGCTTTAGTTCTACTAACATTATTATTAATTATATATATTTTATATTTATTATTTTCTTTTTCTTCTTTAGAGAATTCTCCTCTAATTTCTAATCTATCATTCTCTATATTTTGATAAGCATAATTCATATTACTTTTATCTTTATTAGAAATAGTTAATTTATAATCTAAATCTGTATCAGTTAAATATATATTATTTTTATCTTTCTCATAGTTAGTAACATTAACGTAAAAGTATTTTCCTTGTTTATCAACATAATTATCATTAGTATCTATTTCAAAGTCACAAGCACTTTTACCAGTTTTAGTAATAACATTTACTTCTACATTAGCTTTGTATATAGAAAAAGTAATTGGTAATACAATACCTACTAAGATTGCTCCTACTATTGTATATAAAACTTTTTTATCATTCATCTACATCACCCATATCTTCACTTAAATCAACATCTAATATTAACTTTATTTCTTTATCCATCCAAGAACTTTCATCATCTAAAGTATAATTCCATTTCCAATATAAGGAAATAACTATATTTTCATCTATATCATTAAGTCCTACACTAGAAGTTAATTTATCAAACTCATTACTATAATTAGAATCAGTATATAATTTTAAATTATCTGGTAATAAAGACATATCACTTTTAGTTACTATATATTTAGATGCTACTTCACTACCACCAAAATTAATAACTAAATCAATTTTACCCATACTACCAGGAACTACTTTTTTATAATCATTTGTAATAGTTTTTTCTAAATCAATAGACGTATCTCCATGATCACCATTAATATTAAATTCCCACTTAGCTGTCCTTAAACTAGTATTAGAAGAAGCTTCAGTACTATACTTAGAATAAGTTGGTATACTAATTGGTATAATTATTAATAAAAGTAACATAAAAACTAAAGCTGTCTTAAAAAAGATAACTTTTTTCTTATCTACAAAAGTATTAGTAATCTCTTCCTTAGACCAGCCTTCTTCTCCAAGGACATCGACATAATTTTTATTATTTTTAGAAGAAAACATAAAACCTCCTATATTATCTCTTCGTCCTCTATACTTTTTCTAGCACTATATTCCTCTAATTTTTCACTATCTTTATCTTCAGGAACATAATCAGTACTATTTCTAATATTTGTTACTGTATCCTTTAAATCTTGATGTCTTAAATCTTCTATAGTTTTATTATTTCTAGAAGAAACAGGAATAGTATCATCTTCTAATAGTTTCTTTTTCAAGAAATATGCAACTACTACTATTAAAACTACTAGTATAAATAAAATAATAATTGTTCTTATAGTAAAAGTTTGAATCATAGACTACTCCTATCATAACAATTATATCAAAAAAAAATAGACTTATAAAGTCTATTTATTATGATCAATCATTATCTTTACAGTAGCTGATTTGCCAGAAGTTAACTTTTCAAAAGATTCTTGTATATCACTTAAAGGAACTATTTCATCTAAGAACTTCGTAACATCAATTTTCTTAGTAGCCATTAAATCAATACATGTCTTAAATTCATCTGCTGTATAAGCTATAGCTCCTCTAATATCAAGTTCTTTAGTAACAGCAATTATAGAAGGCATTGTAACTGTACCTAAACTAACTCCTACTAAAACGATTTTTCCACCTGGTTTAACAGCCATTAAAGAATTACTAACAGCAGGAGAATTACCACAGCATTCTATAACTTTATCAAATCCTTCTACTGTATCATATCTCATTTGTTCAAGCATTTTAGTATTTTTAGCATCATAGCATCTATCAGCTACACCAAGTCTTACAGCTTTTCTACCACGAGACATATTAGCTTCACTCATAGCAACGTAACTAGCACCTTCCATACCAGCAAACATAGCTGTAAGCATACCAATAATACCAGCACCTATTACTAAAACTTTATCTCCTACTTTAATATCAGCCAAATGTATAGCATGTAGTGCAACTGCAGTAGGTTCTACCATAGCAGCTTCTTCATCACTAACTTCATCTGGTACTTTAATAACCATATCACTTCTAACTTTTATTTTAGAAGTAAATCCACCAGGATTATTAAGAGATAAGCCAACTGCTTCATCCCAAGTCTTTTCACAGTACTGTATATTACCTGATACACAAGCAGAACATTCTCCACAAGGACTAATAGGTAAAGCTGTTACTCGATCTCCTACTTTTAAATCACTTCTGTCACCTGCATCTTCTACTTTACCAATAAATTCATGACCCATTACTAAGCCTTTAGGTTCTCCTGCGACAAAGTAATGTAAATCACTTCCACATATACCAGTCTTTAAAACATCTATCAAAACATTTTTACCATCACTTACAGGTTCATCAATATCTATTATTTCTAATTTACGAACTTTTTTAATTGCAGCTGCTTTCATTTTAACACCCTCCTATTCTATACACATTATACCACATAAAAATAAAAACAGGAATTATTTCCTGTTTATTGTGAATGCATTATTACGATAATCGATTACTACTTCATCTCTAAATTTAATATCACCATTAATTATATGTTTAGAAAGAAGTGTCTCCACCTCACGTGAAACCACTCTCTTAAGAGGTCTAGCTCCGTAATTAACATCATATCCTCTATTTACTAGTTCTTCACGAGCAGAATCAGTAAGATCAATTTTTAATTTAATATTATCAAGTCTCTTTTCTATATCAGCAATTATTTTATCGAGTATCTTATAAATAGAATCTTTACTTAAAGTATTAAATATAATTATTTCATCTAATCTATTAATAAATTCTGGTCTAAAGTGTTCTTTTACTTCATCCATTACTTTAGAAGTATCACCATCTAGTATTTCACTACTTCCTAAATTAGAAGTCATAATAATAATTGTATTTTTAAAATCAACTGTACGACCATTAGAATCAGTACAACGACCATCATCTAATATCTGTAATAATAAATTTAATACTTCTGGATGAGCTTTTTCTACTTCATCAAATAATACTATACTATATGGATTTCTTCTTACTGCTTCAGTTAGTTGTCCGCCTTCATCATATCCAACATATCCTGGAGGAGAACCAATTAAACGAGACACACTAAATTTCTCCATATATTCACTCATATCTATTCTAATCATATGAGTCTCATCATCAAATAATTCATAAGCTAAACTACGAGCTACTTCTGTTTTACCAACACCTGTTGGGCCTAAGAATAAGAAACTAGCAATAGGTCTCTTAGGATCTTTAATACCACTTCTACTCTTAATAACAGCTTCACTACATAATTTTAAAGCTTCATCTTGTCCAATTACACGTTTTCTTAAATTATCTTCCAAACTTAATAACTTAGTCTTTTCACTTTCTTTTAATTTCTCTACTGGAATATTAGTCCATTTAGATATAACAGAAGCTATATCAGAAGTAGTAACTACATTACTAAGAATTACTTTATCAGATTTATTTAACTCTTCTAATTCTTTTTCTAATTTAGGAATAGTACCATGTTTTAATATAGCAGCATTCTCTAAATCATAATCATTTTCTGCTTGCTCCAAATCAAATCTAGCTTTATCTAATTCTTTCTTCTTAGAATTTATCTTTTCATTTAACTCTTTTTCTTCTTCCCAAGCATCATTTAATTCTTTTTCTTTTTCTTTTAATTTAGAAAGCTCATCATCAATTTCTTCTTTTCTTTTTTTACTCAACTCATCTTTTTCTTTTCTTATAGCTTCTTTTTCTATTTCTAACTTCATTATCTTATGAGTTAGTGAGTCAAGTTCAAATGGTACAGAATCCATCTGTACTCTAATAGTAGAACAAGCTTCATCTATTAAATCAATTGCTTTATCAGGTAAATATCTATCTGTAATATATCTATTAGATAAAGTAGCTGCACTAACTAAAGCACTATCTTTTATCTCTACTCCATGATGTATTTCATATTTATCTTTAATACCTCTAAGTATAGTTATTGTATCTTCAACAGATGGTTCATTTACAAGTACTTTTTGAAAACGTCTCTCTAGTGCTCCATCTTTTTCAATATATTCACGATATTCTTTTAATGTAGTAGCTCCTACTACATGAATATCACCACGAGCTAACATTGGCTTTAATATATTAGATGTATCCATAGCTCCATCAGTTTTACCAGTACCAACAATCATATGAATTTCATCAATAAACATAATGATATTTCCAGCACTATCTTTTATTTCTTTTAAAACTTTTTCAAGTCTTTCCTCAAATTCACCACGATATTTAGCACCAGCTACCAATTGAGCCATATCTAATTCCCATAAAGTTTTTCCTTTAAGAGATGCTGGTACATCGCCTTTGACAATTTTATTGGCAAGTCCTTCAACAATAGCTGTTTTACCAACACCAGCTTCACCAATTAATACTGGATTATTCTTAGTTCTTCTAGATAAAATTCTCGTAATTGCACGTATTTCTTCATCTCTACCAATAACTGGATCAATATGCCCATCTTTAGCTTCTTTAGTAATATCACGTCCATATTTTTCTAAAACGTTTTCTTCTTTTTCTTCTTGATATCCGTACATATTTATCACCTCAGTACTAATTATACTATTATTTTAGCACTTGTCAATATAGAGTGCTAAAATGAATTAAAAAAAAGAAGATTATTTCTAATCTTCGTCTAAAGCATCTAAATAGTCACAAGCTTCAGTAGCTGCTACACTGCCATCTCCAACAGCCGTTGTTAATTGTCTAAGTGTTTTTATTCTAGAATCGCCAGCAACAAATATGCCAGGAATCTTAGTATGACAATCTTCATCTGCTTCAAAATATCCAGCATCATCGACATCAATTAATTCTTTAAAATTACCATTCTCTGGTACTTGACCTATCGCAATAAATAAACCATTAACTTCAATTGTATATTTATTATCATCATTATCAGTAATCTCTATTTTCTCTAATTTATTTCTTCCAATTAATTTAGTTACTTGACTGTTAAGAATAAATTCGACATTATCTAATTTCTTTAACTTTCTAACGTAGCTCTCACTACCTCTAAAAGTATCTCTTCTATGTACTATATAAACTTTTTTACACATACCAGCTAAGTATATAGCATCAGTTAAAGCTGTATCTCCTCCACCTACAATAGCAACATCTTGTTTCTTAAAGAAATTACCATCACAAGTAGCACAGTAAGAAACTCCTTTTCCAATATACTTTTCTTCTCCATCTAATCCAAGAGGTCTAGAAAAAGCACCCGTTGCAAGTATAAGAGCTTTAGTCTTATAGTTTTTCTCTTTAGTTTTAACAATCTTTATATTGCCTTCTACATCGACATCAATTACTTTTTCAAACTTAACTTCAGCTCCAAAAGAAGTAGCTTGTTCATAAAGTTCATAAGCATAATCAGATCCACTTATCTCTTTAATACCAGGATAATTTACTACAGTAGTAGCAGAAGTTATTTGTCCTCCAAAAGTTTTTGCTTCAAATACAAGTACACTTTTACCAGCTCTAGCCGCATAAATAGCCGCTGTAAGTCCTGCTGGTCCAGCCCCAATTATTATAATATCATTATTCTTTTTCATTTATTCCTCCGTCATTTTAAGAAGATCATCTTCGCTAGCCATTCCTACACTTCTATTTACTTCTTTTCCATCTTTAAAATAAATAATACATGGAATACTCATAATACCATATTCACGAGCTAAATCTTCACACTCGTCAACATCAAGTTTACCAATATCAAATTTATTATCTTTTTTAGCTAAATCTTCTAAAAGAGGACCCATCATCTTACATGGTCCACACCAAGTCGCAAAGAAATCAACTAGTATTCCTTTCTTGTTCTCTAAAACTTCCTTTTTAAAATTATCTTTATTTAATTCAATTATTCCCATATTACTCACCTTTTTTCACATATTCATAATATAATTTGTTCAAATTATTACTTTTAATAACTTTATATACTCCGTATTTAGAAATATCAGTATAAACTCTTAATAATAATTTATCTATTCTATCATCAATTTTAGCATACTCTCTAGCTCTATTCCAGTAATGAAGTTGTGTTTCATTATTCCACTCTTTTCCATGATAACACATACCGGCTGCTAACTGATCACAAATCATTTCTTTAGTATATTTAAGAGGCATTAAAACAGCTTTATTTTCATTATAATAATCATACCAGTACTCATAATGATGTTTATTCATTCCTTTATGATGCAACCAAGCCAAACTGTATCCAGTCTCTCTTCTACAATTTCTAATTGGACTATAAGTACCTTGATAATACTTAACTCCTTCCCAAAACTCTACAGGTGAATATTTAGATAAATCATGCAATAAGCCTCTCCAAGGTATTCCAGCTATTACGCATAATTTAAATACACACCATCGATGTTTATTAATCATATGGAAGTGTTTAATAGTATTTATAAGTGTTATTTTGTACTTTGTCATTTATCTTATCACCATTAAAATTATAACAGATACTTGCAAAAAAATAAAATATATAATAAAATAAAGAAGTCAATTGAGATGGCGGCGTTGGTGAAGTGGTTAACACGCTGGTTTGTGGCACCAGTACGCAAGAGTTCGATCCTCTTACGCCGCCCCAGTTTAAAAGTAAAAGGGCTTGTAAAAAAGTCCTTTTTGTGTTATTACGTATGTAGCAAGAAATCTTGCATAAAATAAAAATGGGAACATTCAGTTTGACACTGTTGAATGTCTACCCAATTATTATGAGTTTGACACTATTCTAATGCGAATGAGTGTCATTTTTTTATTACTATAATCAAAATAATTAAAAGGAACAAAATGATAGTAATGGAATTAAGGTCTTTTACCATAAAAGTTCTTTTTTTTCATCTTATCAAGCCCCCTTTATCCTAATAAGTAAAGAGGTAGACACTATAGCATTATCTCCATTAAAAATCAATCGAACAAACACGCCTTTATCATATTTTTATAAAAAAATAAATAAGATTACTCTTACTTATTTCTATTCCATCTATTATTAAATTTATCTATTTGAGACATTGGCTGTAAAGCCTTTATATGTTCTTTTTTATAATATTCTTCATTGTTTATAGTTTTATCTATTACACGCTTATCAGAGTATAAATCAAATATAGCTTCTCCCAAAATAATATCTTTCTCTCCAAAATAAATTTGTTTTACTGATGTAGTAGAAAAATATTTGTTTTTAAATTCAACTTCCAATTCCAAAGCAGAAGGAATATTTGTTTGTATATCAGATAATGAAGGAAGGCAAATATCCAATTTATCTCTAGTGTCATCAAGTTTATAAGCATGGGAATGACCATGTAATATAATTGGTGCACGAGTTGAAGGAAAATCTCCATCACTAATACTATGATGTACCATAATTAAATCATTCTTAATATTAATACCCATATTAGCGAATCCACCCACAACAACATCTGGTCTATAAGTATTACATAATCTAGAAATGTTAATACCCGCTTCCTTAATTGCACTAGCGTCATGATCACCCGCAACACTAAATGTTAAGATATTATCATCATGTGGATAATTTTCTAAAAAGAATTGTAATTGTTCCTCAATATCACTTATTCTTTGGTCGCCCTTTGTAAAGGAACCATCTATTAAATCTCCCCCACAGATAATTACATTAATATCATTTTTTATGCAATAGTCAAAGGCACGATTAACTAGATCTACTCTATCTAATTTATTACCAAAATGTAAATCTGAAATTAATAAAAATTTCATATTCTTTTCTCTAGAATCAGAGAAGATAGTTTGATAAGAACCAAGAGACTTTAAAGTATCCATAAAATCAAGAGAATGTACTAACCCATAATGTATAGAACCATCTGAATAATACTTTTTAACAATTTCTCTACCATTTTCTTTCAAATCAACCAACATTTTATATAACTCTTGAGACTCAATATCAAGTTCTTCACATATTTCTTGATTACTTTTTCTTTCATCAATTAAATTAATAAGTCTGTCTACTAAAGTACCTTTATTATTTTCAATAACTTCTGCTTCATTTCTTTTACTAGCTAACATTTCCTTCATCTTAGGAACTAAAACAGAATAAAACTTAGTTCTTTTTTTAGCATCCCAGTCACTAGAAGAGACAGGATTATATAAATCATTACCATATCTTTCCGTAAATAATTTTTTTCTTCATCACTTAAATTAGAAATCATTTCATTAATTTCTTCTTCTGAATAATCACTAAGTAATTCGTAAATTGTACTTAATTTTTTACTCATTGCCAATCCTCCCAAATTGCACTAGATTATACCACAAAATAAGCATTTAGTCAATTAAAGAGAAATCAAAGAATTATATTATTAGTAATTAAAAAAACTAGATATCTAGTTTTTCTTTAAATATTTAACGCTTTCAACCATATCATTCATTAATTTGGTACATTTCAAAGTATCATCTTTTTTAATAGTTACTTTTAGTAATTGCATTACATTCTTAGATGCATAAATATAATAATAATTATCTCTCTCATTATCATAATAGTATAATAATGGAACTTTATTATATACTTTATCAGTAAAAGCAAATTCTTTATTTAATACTTCTTCCATATAATTTCTAGCTTTTACATTACCATCTACAGTAACATATTCATTATTACTAGATAATCTAATAATACATTCATTTTTACTATCTTTGTATGTATATAATTTATCTGAATATTGATATTCATCTCTATTAGTAGTAGAAGTAGGTTCATCCTTAATATTATCTTCTGCCCAACTTGGTATTTTGAATTCAACATCATCTTCAACTACTAACTTATCACCTCTATTCTTAATTAATGGAGCCATAATAGTAGAAACTAATACTAAATAAATTAAGAAAACAAAAATTGTTTTACTATTTACTCCACCTAATTCTCTAGCCATCTTTTTCTTATCAGAATTAGATATATCCATATTAAATATTTCGTTAGTTTTTTTCTTAGCTAAATCCATATAATTCTTTTTAAAAGTAATAGTAAAATATATACCTATACCAAAACTAATAAGTAAAAAAATATAATAAATAGCTGGAACTATACTATTAAAAATAGTACCTATACATACTAATCCTAACCAAGGTAAAGCATATTTATATTGTTTTCTATAAAATAAATACCAAGCTCCTAAGAAGAATGATAAGAATGATAATCCACCTTTAGCTATAGCTTCATAGTTATTTCCAACATATATTTTTAATAAATCTTCTTCACTTAATTTTTCATTATCACTATCAGCATCTTTAATAACAGAATCAGGTATAGCCTTACTGTCAACAACTGGTTCTTCTACTGGTAATGGCATTTCTTGTGTTTCAGATTCACTTATACTTGCCTCTTCAGATTCATCATTATCAGTATTAATTAAAGGTTCTTGTACTGGTAAATCAGTACTAGTAGCCTCCACTTCACTATTTTCTTTTCTAGTACCACCACTGCCATACATATCAAATAAATCATTACTATCTTTATTATCCATAACACACCTCTATATTCTAATATAATTTTATTATAAATTAACCAATAAAACAATCAAAACTTAAACAATTTATTAGATTTCAAATTAAATACAATTGCTCCTATAATAGTTGGAACATAAAAAGTTAAAAATCTCCAGCTAAGTAATAAAGCATTCAAATGATATCCAGCTATAAAGTTACCAAAGAATCCCATAAATCCATATTCCATACCACCTGTAGCTCCAGGCATAGGTACTAAACAAAAAGCTATAAACACATAAGAACTAGCTGCTATAGAAGAATAAATAGTTAAGTTATCTGCACATCCTAATGATTTAGCTAAAAAGAATGGTAATACATAATAAAGAGATAAAGATATTAATTGAAAAAGAACACATCTAAAGAAAGTACTTTTATTATGTAATAATTCTTTAGCATTTATATAATATTCATCACATATCTTATTCCATTTATTTTTCTGTTTATTAATATGTTTAACTATATGTATCTTATGTAAAATATTAATAATAAAATTAATAATAATTCTATTAAAATTCTCAGAAAAACTAACTAAAAATACTAATACTAATAAAATAAAATTAATAGTAAATCCAATAATAGTCATTTCTCTAAGTAAAGGAACTTTTTCAAATAAACCAAAAATATGATTAATAGTTATAGATATAAATCCAAATAACATAACTGCTATCTGAAATACCATAAAAGCTTGTATTTCCATATTAGTTCCATCAGAAATAGATACACCTTTCTTATGTAGTGCATATATTTGAGCAGGTTGTCCTCCAGTAGATAATGGAGTTATTCCTGAAAAGAATTTATTAATAATACCTAGATATATAACAAACCTAAATTTAATATCTTTCCTAAACTGTAAAATAATATTCCATAGAGATAACTGATCAAATATAAAATAAATTATATACATAATGATTGCTACTAATAACCACCATATATTACATCCCAATAATAAAGACATTATCTCTAAAAAATTATCTTTTAAAATAAATATTAATACTACTACTGTTAATAGTAATATAAATATACTATTCTTCTTTAATTTGTCCATACGTCACCACTTAACTGATTATATTATAAAGAAAAAGAGAAAGCAAATTAACCTTCATCTTCTCCGTAGATTTCATCATCACCATTAGTAAGAGCTTTCTTATGGCTCCAAGCGAATCTACTAACCCCCGCTTCTCCACTTAACTCTTTTATAAATCTTTCTATGACATCCATATCATTTGCTAAGATACTGAATTTTAATTTTATATTATCTTTATCTATATATGATTTATCTAATAATATTAATTTAAATCTATTCTTCTCTACTATATCAGCTATCTTTGTTCTAATAACTATATCAAGAGCTTCATCACAAATAAGATTAATACTACACTTTTCCATTTCATCATTTCTAAATTTATTAACTAAAGTAAGTGATACTACTCTAAGTATTATATTAGATAAAAGTATTAATATAGAACCAATAATAGCTTCTAATAACATACCACGAGCAGTAAGAACACCTATAGCAGCAGAACACCATAAAGTAGCAGCTGTATTAAGTCCTGTTATTCTATTACCATTTCTAAGAATAACACCTGCTCCTAAGAAACCTATACCAGATACAACAGAGGCAGCTATTCTCATTTGATCTCCTTCAATATATGGACCAAAAGAATAATACACAAATAAAAATGCTCCAAGTGCAACTAAAACATTAGTTCTTAGACCAGTAACTTTATTATGAAGTTGTCTCTCAAAGCCAATTGAAATACTTAAAATATAACAAAGAGCTATACGTATTAAGAAACTTTCCATAAACCCCTCCTAGTATAAATATATTATATCAAAAAAAAGAATTATTCTCCACATAATTCTTCTATTAAATGTGTACTTAACACAAAACTCTCTTTAGTAGCACTAATCTTATCAGCTATAGATACTATATAACTCTCTTTATACTTAGGTAATTTAATATTAACAGGAAACATATGCTTTAAAATAATATCCTTTTCTATCTTATTTAGTTTGAAATCTCTAGAAGCATTTTTATAAGCTATACCAGCATGACGCCAGGCATGCTTCTTATGATAATAACTTTTCTTATGCCAATCATATAAAAAATAATCATGAAGCAAAGCTCCACGTACTAAAGATCTCTCATCTATATTAATATTAAATCTCTTAGCTATCTTTAAAGATAAATATGCTACCTTAAGAGAATGTTCATATATACTAACATTACCATGTTGAGTAAATCTCTTTTCTAGTAACATCTTATCTGAATTTAATATATCTTTACCATATTTTTTAATCAATAAAATTAAGTCTTCGTCCATCTTGTACCTCCAATAAAACTATAACATAAAATATTTTTTATTAAAACAACTTTACATCAATTACTTTTAATTGACAAAAAAAGTGGTAAAACCACTTTTTATATTTTTAAATGTCTATATAAGAACACACTAGATCCAGAAGCAATTGTAAGTAACAATATATAAGGTATGATATCTAACAATAATCCTGTAGGAGTAGTAGCCGTCAATGTATCAGTAAATGTAGCTGTTATATCAGTACCACTAAACGTACCAGAATCATTAGTCTTAGCAAGAGTATAGCCATCTGTGGTTTGCGTAATAGTGTATGTATATCCTGTTGGGAAAGTTATATCTATATACTGTCCATGATGTAGAGTAAATGTGGCATTACCTGAAGTAAATGTTAAGTTACCAGACTTAGATCCCGTATAAGCATATGTACCTGAGATATTAGTTCCATTGTTTTTAACATTTATAGTAAAACTAAATTCTTTAGAGGCATCAGCTGCATTACCTTTAACTGTCTCTGTAATTCTAAGTTTTGTACTAGAAAATTGTGCATATAGTGTTTTATTAGCTGTAATTAACCAATTCTTACTAGCATCTGTCCAGTTGCTTACACTTGCAACTATTGTACCATTTGCATCAATTATCTTCGTACCACCACTAGCATCAGTATACCAGCCAGTAAATGTAGAAGCTGTCTTAGCAGCTGTTGGTATCGTTCCTGCAGTTGTATTTCTTATTCCAGTATATACACCAGTTGCACCTTTTTTAGCATACTGTGGACTTGTTCCACTTAATGTTCCACCATTACTTGTAGCATTAAAAGTAAGCGTTGCATTATTAATTGTCATTTCTGTATCTGCATTAGTCGCACTAATTGAATAGTCAGAGGTTTGTGTACCATCAGACGCATATACTCGGCAAGAATACCATCTTTGCCCTACATAAGCTTCAGCTCCAACAGAAAAAGTATTAGAAGTAGAAGCCGTAGACCAGTTACCTGGCGTTCCGCCATCACTACTTGCATATCCAAATTGATAATACTTAGTTGTACCACTTACATAAGATGTAGAATTTGTACATGTTAAAGTAGTTGAACTTGCCCCATATACTTTGGTTGCTCCACCACTTATTGTTGTCGTACCTGGGGTATTTATTGTATATCTTGCATATAATGTCTGATTAGTTGTAACAGCCCAAGCTGAAGCACTCGTGTAATTGGCAACAGCACTTCCCGTAAAAGTTCCATTAGCATTAAGTACTTTGGAACCACCAGTTGCTGCAGTATACCAACCAGACATAGTATAACCAGTTGGCGCCGTAGCAGTAGGTATTGTTCCCGCTGTACTATTTCTTATTCCTGTATATACACCAGTTGCTCCAGTTCTTGTATAAACTTCTCCACCACCAGTTCCACCATTAGTTGCTGCATCAAATGTAACTAAAGCGTTATTAATATAGAAGTCAAATGATTTAGAACCAGTATAGAAAGATTTAGTTGTACTATTATAAACATTTTTACCAGATACACTTGCTGTAGCTGTACCAACGTTAGTATTATTACCACATGCATAAGTATAATCAGTATTATTTGTAAGTGTTGTGGAACCATCTTTTACTGTTGGAGTTGGGCAATGACTACTTCCATCATATATATAACTAGTTGGTGAAATAGAAGCTGTAATTCCAGAACCAGAAACATCCTTTTCCCATCTAGCATATACTGTTGCACCAGAGTTTAGTCTCCATACAGTTGATGGGGCTGGCCAATAAGATTTACCATGATCTGATGCATTTCTATGACCCCAAGCATCATTCCAAGCCGCATAATATGTATTACCACTACCAGGTGGGCTTCCACTACCACTAGAAGATCCACTACTATACACATTTACCCAACTTGAACCATTCCATTCAAATAAACGATATTGTGTATAATCATTAATATCAAGCTCACCCCAATATGCATTGTCAACTGTATCAGCATAATAATACTTACTATTGTAGTATCCAACACCATAACTAGTAGTATGCATAGTCCAGTTACCACTATCAATGTTTACATAAGGAACAGAATCAATACTTGGATCCCTAAATGAAGGCCAAGTTGATGCTCCATGATCGCTAGCAGTCCTATTACCCCAAGCTGTATTCCAAGCTGTGTAATAAGTAGTTCCACTTGCTGGCATACTTCCTGTACCACCAGAAGTACTATTACCACCACTTTGGTAAACTTGTACCCAGGCAGAACCACTCCATTCATATAATCTATATTCGCTATAATCCTCAATAGTATCATTGTGTCCACTATAAGAATGCATTACCTGATCAGCATAATAATATTTATTATTAGTATATCCTAATCCATAATACTGGGTATAAACATCCCAAGCACCAGATTCAGTACTAGTATATGGTAATAAACTTGTACTAGTAGATGGAGCTACACCAGCACCACCCCAATAAGTACCAGATACTGCATCGCCATTTGAATCAAATACTTGTTCACCACCAGAAGTAGCATCATACCAACCTTTAAAAGTATAGCCACTTCTAGTAGCAGCACCAACGCTATTATTAGCAGATGAACCGAATGTAACTGTCTTAGTACTATTATTTGTCGTAGAATTATACGTTCCACCATTAGGATTAAGTGTAAGTGTGTATGAGCCAGTATCATATTGAGCATAAAGTGTTCTGTCAGCTGTTGTTGTCCAAGAACTAGCACTAACATAACCACTTACTGCCGTACCTGAAAAGCTTCCATCAGCATTAAGTACTTTAGAACCACTAGAAGATGCTGTATACCAACCTATAAATGTTGCTCCTGTCTTAGATGCCGTAGGTGCATCTTCCCAGTTCTCACTAATTTGAGCATCATCGTTATATAATACTAAATGACTAGCTCCAGTCCTTGTATAAAGAGGACTTGTACCACTTAGCGTTCCACCATTTGCGTTAAATGTAATTGTTGCATTTTTTAATGTCATTTGTGTATCTGCTGTTGTCGCACTTGTAGAAGTAGAAGATGTAAGTGTTCCATCTGAGGCATATACTTTACATGAATACCATCTTGATCCTACTTCTCCATACTCAGTTGCACTTATTGATAATGTGTTGGATGTAGATGCTGTTGTCCAGTTAGATGGAGTCCCACCATCACTTGAAGCATATCCGAAAG
>CAZALI010000001.1:0-118986 GCA_964486215.1 uncultured Muribaculaceae bacterium | reverse complement strand
TACCCCTTATTGTTGTATAAACCCCTGTGGCTCCTGTTTTTGTATAAACAGTTCCGCCACCTGTTCCGCCATTACTTGTAGCGTTAAATGTAAGCGTAGCATTATTTATTGTCATCTCTGTATCAGCTGTTGTTGCACTTGTCGAATTGGAAGAAGTACTTGTTCCATCAGATGCATACACTCGACATGAATACCATCTTTGTCCTACATATTCTGTTGCGGATATTGTTAAAGTATTAGATGTTGATGCCGTCGTCCAACTACCTGGTGTTCCTCCGTCACTCGTAGCATATCCAAATGAATAATATTTACTTGTACCACTTGCATAACTTGTGGAATTTGAACAAGTCAAAGTCGTCGCACTTGCTCCATATATCTTAGTCGCACCACCTGAAATAGTTGTTGTACCTGGTGTATTTATAGTATATCTTGCATATAGAGTCTGATTAGCCGTAGTAGCCCAAGCACTAGCTGTTGTGTAATTAGTAACAGCACTTCCAGTGAAGCTTCCATCAGCATTAAGTACTTTTGAACCACTACTTGCTCCACTATACCAGCCACTCATTGTCCAACCCGTCTTACTTACACTTGGTATAGAGCCTGCTGTTGTACCTCTAATAGTTGTATAAACTCCTGTAGCACCAGTTTTAGTATAAACTGTTCCACCACCTGTTCCACCATTACTTGTAGCATTAAATGTAAGAGTTGCATTATTTATTGTCATTTCGGTATCAGCTGTAGTAGCACTTGTCGATGTATTTGATGTAGCTGTTCCATCAGTTGCATATACTCGACATGAATACCATCTTTGACCTACATAAGCATCTGCTGCAACTGATATTGTTGCTGTTGTTGATGCTGTTGTCCAGTTAGATGGTGTTCCTCCATCGCTTGTAGCATAACCAAATGAATAATATTTACTAATTCCACTACCATATGTAGTAGTAGTTGAACACGTTAGTGTTGTTGCACTTGATCCATATACTTTTGTTGCTCCACCACTTATAGTTGGAGTTGCTGGATCACTCAAAGTATACTGAGCATAAAGAGTTCTATTTTGTGTTGTAGTCCAATTAGTACCATCGGCATATCCTGATACCGTTCCAGCAATATCACCACCTGTTGTTAATACTTTAGAACCACCAGAAGATGCTGTCCACCATCCAGTAAAAGTAGATCCAGTACCGTGTGAAGCTGTTGGCGCATCGGCCCAATGTGCTTGACCAACGCCGTCTATAGAATCCCAAAGCTTTGCTGAACCAGTTCTTGCATATAGTGGACTTGTGCCACTTAGCGTTCCACCATTTGCGTTAAATGTTATAGTTGCGTTATTAAGTGTCATTTGCGTATCAGCCGTTGTGGCACTTGTTGATGTAGAAGATGTAAGTGTTCCATCAGTTGCATATACTCGACATGAATACCATCTTGATCCCACATATTCTGTAGCACTTATTGATAAAGTATTTGTTGTTGACGCTGTCGTCCAGCTTCCTGGAGTTCCTCCATCACTTGTTGCATATCCAAATGAATAATACTTGCTTACACCAGATGCATAACTTGTTGAGTTAGAGCACGTAAGTGTCGTCGCACTTGCTCCATATATCTTTGTTGCCCCTCCACTTATTGTCGTTGTACCTGGAGTATTTAATGTATATTGTGCATACAAAGTTTTATTAGTAGTTGCAGCCCATGCATTAGTACTTGTATAACCACTTACCGCTGTTCCAGTAAAGGCTCCTGCACTTGTTAATACTTTAGATCCACCACTTGAAGAATTATACCATCCTTGGAAAGTATATCCAGTTTGTGCTGTAACGGTTGGAACTGAAGTTGTAGTTGTGCTACGTATTCCATTATATACAGCAGTTGCTCCAGTCTTGGTATAAACAGTTCCGCCACCAGATGCGCCACCATTTTTATCGAAAGTAAGTGTAGCATTATTTATAGTCATTTCGGTATCAGATGCTGTCGCACTAGTAGAATTACCTGATGTACTAGTACCATCAGAGGCATATACTCGACATGAATACCATCTTTGACCCACATAAGCATCTGATGCAATAGAAGTTGTGTTTGAAGTAGAGGCTGTCGTCCAGTTACCTGGCGTACCTCCATCGCTTGTTGCATATCCAAATTGATAATATTTAGTTGTTCCACTTGCGTATGAAGTAGAATTAGAACATGTTAAAGTTGTCGCACTAGCACCGTATATCTTGGTTGATCCCCCACTTATTGTTGTTGTACCTGGCGTATTAATTGTATATCTTGCATATAAAGTTTGATTAGATGTAGCCGCCCAAGCACTCGCACTTGTATAACCACTTACTGCCGTTCCAGTAAATGCTCCTGCACTTGTTAATACTTGAGACCCAGAAGTTGCTCCACTATACCATCCACTAAAAGTCCATCCAGTCTTAGAAGCTGTTGGAATTGAAGTGGTAGTTGTACTACGTATTCCGTTATATACTACAGTAGCCCCGGTTTTCGTATAAACTGTTCCGCCACCTGTTCCGCCATTACTTGTGGCATTGAAAGTTAAAGTTGCGTTATTTATTGTCATTTCTGTATCAGATGCAGTTGAACTTGTAGAAGTACCAGAAGTGTTAGTACCATCAGACGCATATACTCTACATGAATACCATCTTTGTCCAACATATTCTGTTGCACTTATTGACAAAGTATTGGATGTTGAAGCTGTTGTCCAGTTACCTGGACTACCTCCATCACTTGATGCATAACCAAATGAATAATATTTACTAATTCCACTTCCATATGAAGTGGAGTTTGAACATGTTAAGGTCGTAGCACTAGCCCCATATATTTTTGTGGCTCCGCCACTTATTGTCGTAGTACCTGGAGTATCTAAAGTGAATTGAGCATATAGAGTCCTATTTTGTGTAGTAGTCCAATTAGTACCATCGGTATATCCAGATACAGTTCCAGAAATTTCTCCACCTGACAAGACTCTAGATCCACCACTAGATGCTGTCCACCACCCATTAAAGGTAGTTCCTGTTTTAGAAGCTGTTGGTGCATCAGCCCAATGAGCTTGACCAGCTGCCCTTATATCATCCCAAAGTTTACTAGAACCAGATTGTGCATATAATGTACTTGACCCAGATAATGTTCCACCATTCGCATTAAAAGTAATTGTTGCACGATTTATATAAAAAGTTTCCGCAGTACTACCAGTATAATAAGCCATTGTAGTACTATTGTAAGCACTACTACCAGAAAGTGTGGCCGTAGCAGTTCCAACACTTGTATTATTACTGCAACTAATACTATAATCTGTACCAGAAGTTAAAGTCGTTGATCCATCTTTTACAGTTGGTGTCGGGCAATGACCAGATCCATCATAAATATAGCTAGTAGGAGAAATAGAAGATGTCATACTTGTACCAGTCATAGTCTTAGTCCATTTTGCATAAACAGTGATGCTAGACGTACCAACCCAAACAGCACCGCCACCACTTTGCAGATATGAAGCTCCATGATCTGATAAACTTCTATGACCCCAAGCATCATTCCATGCTGCATAATATGTACTGCCACTCGCAGGTGGGCTTCCACTACCACTACTTCCGCTACCGTCAGAGTAAACTGAAGTCCACGATGATCCATTCCACTGATATAATTGATATCTTGTATAATCATCAGAATTTCCATTTCCATCATAAGATGCAAAATAAGATATAGCATAATAGTTGTAACCGCTATAATAACCCATACCATAATAGCAATTAGAATATGACCAATAAGTAGAATCAGACGGGCACATTGAAGCAGTTGTTGGTGCAGAACCTCCACTGCTCTGCCAATAAGCACTACTACCACTTGGCCAATATGAAGCTCCATGATCTGACAAATTTCTATGGCCCCAGGCATCAGTCCATGCAGCATAATAAGTGCTTCCACTTGCTGGTGGATCATTATCTTGGCTATATAGAGTAGTCCAACTACTTCCATTCCAACTATATAATCTATACTTCGTATCAGAATCTCCATCGCCATGTTCATAATAATACTCATCTGCATAATAATAAGTATTGGAATAATACCCCAAACCATAAGCTACTGTCCACCTACAATTGTCATATGTACCAGTACTACAATTATACTCAGTATATGGTAAACTAGACGTACTAGTAGAAGGAGGAGTTGTTGAAGCTCCAACCACTGCATCACCACTTGAATCATAAACTTGAATTCCATCAGAAGTCCACCATCCAGCAAATGTATACCCTGAACGTGTGGCTGATCCAACACTATTATTTGTTGATGAATTAGTTGTTACAGTTTTAGTACTAGTACTAGTAGTCCCACCAAACGTACCACCTCGTGGGTTAAAAGTTATTGTATAGTTGGCCGCATAAGTAGCATTTGCCATACTATAACCAATAAAAGAAAAAGAAGCAACTAAAAACATAGCTAAAAATAGCTTTAGCTTAGTTCCTTCTTTTAAAATGTTCTCAGTAGTATAACCAAATTTCATGCTCAATCATACACCTACCCATTCTACCTACATTATAAAACTTTATTTGTATAAATTCAAGCGAATACAGTCATTATAATTAAACATTTCAAGTTATTCTACTGTTACACTTTTAGCCAAATTCTTAGGTTTATCTATGTCACAACCTCTCTTTTCTGCTACAAAATAAGCGATCATTTGAAGTGGTGGAACTGCAAGTATTGGTTGCAACTTCTTATCTATTTTTGGAATAATAATCTTATCTTCGTAATTAACATCTTCTGTACCAACATATATTGGTTTAGCACCTCTAGATATTACTTCTTCCAAATTAGATATTGTTTTATCTTTTATAGAATCATCTGTTACTATCGCAAATACTATTGTATCTTTATTTACTAAAGAAATAGTTCCATGTTTTAACTCTCCTGCTTGATAAGCATCACTATGTATATAAGATACTTCTTTTAATTTTAAACTACCTTCCAAGCTTATTGCATAGTCTACTTTTCTGCCTATGAAGAACACGTCTTCCTCTGTATATATAGCATCTGCTAGTTTCTTATAAAAACCAGTCTTATCAAGTAATACTTTTAATTGTTGTGGTAACTTCTCTATATCTTTTAAATAATCTTTAGTCTTATTAACTTTATAAGATAATAAACTTAAAATTAATACTTGTAGTATAAAAGCCTTTGTAGTAGCAACTGCTACTTCTCTTCCTGCTTCTATATTTATTTTATAATTACTTTCTCTTGCGATAGTAGACTCTGGAGCATTTACAATAGCAAGTGTATCAGCACCACTTTCATTAGCCATTCTCATAGCTGCAATAGTATCAGCAGTTTCTCCTGATTGAGAAATTAAAATTACAAGTGTCTTTTTATTATACTTAATATTACGATATCTATATTCACTCGCAACATCAATTGCTACGTCTATCCCATCATCTTCAAATAAATTCTTACCAATCATACCAGCATAGTATGCAGAACCACATCCAACTATATGAATAGCTTCATATTTACTAATATCTGGTAATAAATCTAAATTATTAATATATTTATGTATTAATTTATCAACAAGAACTGGTTCTTCTTGAATCTCTTTCATCATATAATGATCATATCCATGAAGATCAGTATCCTCTAAACCTAAGTCACTAACTTCTACTTTTCTATCAATATTCTTGCCATCTTTAGTTATAGAATAACCATTTTTATCTATTTTAACTATTTCATTTTTACCAATCAAAACATATTTATTAGTTTGATTTAAAATAGCACTAATATCACTAGTAACAAAGTATTCATCATTACCAACACCAAGTATTAAAGGAGATTCACATCTAACTGCATATAACTCATCACTATCGTCACAAATAATAGCTAAAGCATAACTTCCTTTTATATCTTTAATTGCTTTTTCTATAGCTTTAACCATATCACCATCATAATAATAATCTATTAATCCAGCTATTACTTCTGTATCTGTATTAGTATTAAATTTTACACCTTCCTTTGAAAGTTTTTCTCTCAAAGCATTTGCATTTTCTATAATACCATTATGTACCAAAGTAATTTTACCTATCCTATGAGGATGAGCATTTACTTCACTAGCTTCTCCATGAGTAGCCCATCTAGTATGAGCTATTCCCATATTAGAATCAATTAATTTAGTACCACTAACTTTATCTTCTAAATTAGAAATCTTACCTAGACTCTTAATAATTTGAATATCTTTTCCTTTTAAAGCTATTCCTGCAGAGTCATAACCCCTGTATTCTAATTTCTTTAATCCTTCTATTAAAATATCAGATACATTTTCTTTACCAATATATCCAATTATTCCACACATAAAGTCCTCCTAACAGTTTTGATATATGTCTCTGTTGTAATATTGATTTTACTTTTTACCATATATCTTACGAAAAACTACTCCGTAGTAGTACCCGCCGAATTTTCGATAACTACTATCCTCGTCAACTATTATTAGTTCTGGCGCTATATAAATGTACTCCTTCCTACCATTTATATTTAATTTAATTATACTAAATTTTATTTATTTATACAAAAAAAGAGTATTTCTACTCTCCTAATTTATCAAGTACTCTTGTTTTTAAAGTAAGTTCATTTTCTTGATCAGCAAATTTTTTATCAAATTCAGGCAATGCTTTATCTATAACATCTTTATAAATATTCTTACTATTCACAATAGCTTGTCTAAAATCATTTATATTAACTTCATGTCTATTATCAAACAAAGCATTAGAAAAAGATTGCTGTAATAGAGTTAAAGTAACATCTGGATATCTAGATCCTATTTCATATATTCTTTTATATTCAGAAGTAATATCTGTTAAAAACTCCATTATCTGTCTTTTAACAAAGTCAGAATACATCATTTTAGCTCCAGTTCTAGCTTCTATCTTAGGAAGAGTACCTAAAAGTATTTGAACATTCTCATTCCTAGTAGGTTCCTCTACTACAATCTTTTGAAAACGTCTAACAAAAGCTTTATCTCTTAATATAAATCTTTCATACTCTTCTGATGTAGTTGCTCCTATTACTTTAATATCACCTCTATCAAGTGCTGGTTTAAACATATTCGCAAAATCTAAACTCTCATTCTTATTCCCCATAAGAGTATGAACCTCATCTATAAATAATATTAAATTATGTTGACTCTTTAATTCATCAATTAAGTTTTGAATTTTACTTTCTCCAGTAACTGGATCTACTCCAAGTAAAGCAGAAGTATTTACTTTTATTACTGAATAACCTTTTAATTGATCAGGAATATCACCTTTTTGTATTCTCCAAGCTAAACCTTCAACTATAGCTGTTTTACCTACACCAGGTTTACCTGTTAATATAGCACTCTTATCAGGTGTTAATAAGATCAATATTAATTGTTTTATCTGTTCTTCTCTACCAATAGATGGATTAGTAATATAATCTTTCTTTTGAAAATTCTCTCCATAAGTATCTAATATACTTATTCTTTTTTTCTTAATATCTAACTTTTTATCTAAATCTTCATCCATATTAACACCTCTACTTTTCTAAATAAGAATTTATACTTCTATAATCACTATCTCTTACCTCAAAAGAAGGATAATTCTTATAACCCATATAATACTTTTTTCTATCTTTATATAAATAAATATCATATTCATCATTAATACTAATAAGTATAGTACCTTTATCATATACAGTATAATCTTTTACTACTCTATGATTAGTATCATTACTATATTTATATAAAATAAAATATATATATTTTAAATCCTCTTTATCAGTTAATTTTACTTTCTTTTTATCATTACTAATAACTATAGTTTTAACATCTCCAAAAGATATTTCTTTCTCAACAATATCTAATTTTCTTCTATTAAAAGAATTTAATATTGAAATTAAAACTATTAATCCTATTACTATAGCTAAAACAATAACAATTTGTTTCTTTGATAATTCTTTTAATCTTTCTTTTATACTTTTTTTCTTCTTTTCTTCTTTTTCTTCTTCCATAATACTCTCCAATAGAATTTATATATCTTTAATCTTTTCTATTATAAGTAACAAAGTTACTATCTTCTACTTTAGAATAAGTCTTTTCATAATAAGCAATTATACCATCATCAACTACTTTAAAATCAACTATATTAGTTGCGAGTACTTTATCTTCTAAATTGGCTAATTCCAGATAATGTAATTTATAATCTCCATCTATATAGAAAACATTACTAGGAGCACCACTAAAACCAGATAATCTATCACATTTTATAGCTTTAATAGTAACTTCTTTAGTATCGTCACCATATTCATTCGTAAAAGTATAACTGTCTAAATTTACATCCATATCATTTGTTTCTTCTCCATCACTTTGTTCAGGAACAGTAATAGTAGAATCATCATCTGTATCTTTAGGAGTACTCATATTCTTTACTCCTGATACTCCATAGTATATAGAAACACCTATTATTGTAATAATCAAAATAGCTAAAAAGCCCATAAAACTACTTTTACTCATATTTCCTCCTTAAGAATTCCATTCTTTTTCATCACATATATAATAATGTCTAATTGGTTTTAAATTATCATCAAGTTCATAACAAATAGGATTACCTGTCTCAATCTCTAAACCAATTACTTCTTCATCACTCATATTATCTAAGTATTTAATAAGACCTCTTAAACTATTTCCATGAGCTACAATAATTACTTTTTTATTGTCTTCAATAGCAGGTTTTATCTCTTCATTCCAATATACTAAAGCACGTTTAATAGTATCAGCTAAATTCTCACAATTAGGAATATCTTCTCTTTTTAAATCTTTGTACTTAGGATCATTCACAGAAGATCTTTCATCATCTGGATCAAGTTCAGGAGGTCTAACATTCATACTTCTACGCCATAATTGAACTTGGTCTGCTCCATACTTAGCTCTCATTTCATCTTTATTTAATCCTTGAAGAGCTCCATAATGTCTCTCATTAAGCCTCCAACTATATTTAATAGGTATATCTAAATCCATTTCTTCTAAAATATATTTCAAAGTATCATTAGCTCTCTTTAACACTGAAGTAAAAGCTATATCAAAACTATAATTAGCTTCTTTTAATGCTCTACCTGCTCTCTTTGCTTCTTCTATTCCTTTAGGAGACAAATCTACATCAGTCCATCCTGTAAATTTATTCTCTAAATTCCAAACGCTTTGTCCATGTCTAACTAAAACTAATTTAACCATTTCACACCTCACTAAATTCTAAACTATCTATAAAATTATTTTTACTTCTCATACAATATTCATCATCATCCCTATAAGTAGAAAAAATAACTTTATAAAAATAATTATCTTTTTTTATTACATAAATATCTTTATTATAAAATTTATAATTAAACCATTCATTATTATTAATATTAATTTTATTTATACTATTAGTATTATCAGTAGCTTTAATATAACTAATCTCATCTTTATAATATTTATAATTCATATCAGAAACACTAAATACACAATTATGATTATCATCATTACTTTCATAAGAGACATACTTAGTATTATTATCTATTTCTTCAAAACTACTAGGTAACTTATAATCTAACTTATTTGTATTTGAAATACTAGAAGTATTAATAATTATTCCTATTAAGATAACTGGTATTAACAAACTACTATTAATTATAAAATTACTATTAATTTTAGGATTACCAATATCCTTAATAGTATTAATTATTCTTTTCTTACTTTTAAATTTACTATTACTAAGAATATTTCTAATCTTATTATCCATATCTATATAGTAATACTTCTTAAATTCAAAACCTACTAGTATGTTAATAAATACTATTATGATAGGCATAGGTATAAAGAGTATATAAGTTATTATAAGTAAAATACCTAGAGTATCTACTCTTCTATAAAAAGCATATATTGGTCCTAAAAGAAAGGCTAATATATTAAAATTACTATCTATAATATCTTTATTCTTACCTATATAGGCTTCTCTATATATCTGCATATAATCACCTACTACAAATCTATTCTGCCTTGAACCACCATTTCTCTGTCCACGGCAATTGTAGTACCACGAGTAAGATTATATTTCTTCACATCAGACAAAATCGCACAAACAAGTAAATCATCTTTATAACCAACTATTCTAGCCCATATCTTTTTATCTTCTATTTTAACTTCTACTATATCAGGATTACTAGGTAATCTAAATATATCTATTTCTGTTATCTTTCTAGTATGTAAAATATCTCTATCTGTATAATAACTATCAACCCATTTATAAACTAAATCTCTATCTTTATAATCACTAAAGTTTACTTCAATATCTTTGATATCTTCATATCTAAGTATATAGCCTTCTCCCATAATTAAAGATGTATTATCATCACCTATAATCCTAAGAGATATACCTTTAAGATGATCTATATAAATTATTCCATAATATGGAATTGATAGAGACATATCTTTAATTAATTCTTTATCTTCTAATTTAATAATTCTCTTGTCTATCTCTCTAAAAGAATAATCGCTTATCTTCATCAAACCACCATTATTATTATATCAAAAAAAAATAGATTTAGGAAATCTATCTTTTTATAAATCTTTTTATTCAACTTGTTCATAAGAAAGTGTAGCGGTTAAATTAATTTCTACATCTTCTTCTGGTAATAGTGATTCATCTGCAGGTTCTACATATAATACTTTAACATGAACTGCTTTAGTCCCATCAACAGCTATTAAGTTAGATAAATTAGATGTTGTAGTATCATAAGGTGTACCATCATATGTAAGTACGTAAGAAATATAATTACTCTGAGCAGAAGTAATTCCTCCTAAAGTAATACTAGTTAATCTAGCATCAAAAGATCCATCATTTACTACATCAATATCAAACTCATAAAAGTCTCCAGGCTCTTCCAATACTGTTGAAAAAGAAATTAAAGTGTTATCAACAGATACATCTTCACCTTCAACACTACCTGTAGACTCAGCAAAAGAATCTGGATCAAAATGTACACTCCACTTATTTCCTTTAAAAGTAGCTGTACCATTAATATTAAGTGCTCTAGAATAAGCTGCAAAACCTATTGTCATAAATAATACTGCTGCTATCAAAGTACCTATCAATATATTTTGAAATCTATCTTTTTTATTCATATATGCCTCCTACTATCATTTAAATCATAGCATATATAAATATTTTTTAAAATATTTTTAACAAAATAACTGTAAACTAAAATAAAAAAAGTTTAGATTTACATCTAAACTATTTTTTATCTTTCTTATTACCAAATAATGCATCATTCATAGGTTTTGGTCCAACATATTTACTACTACCAAAAGCTAATATGCATACGAATATTGGATTTAAAAGTATTAAACCTACAGCAAAAGCATCTGATTTACCAAAGCTTCTAGCTAAACTTACACAATATATAATTGTAAAGTAAATGAATGCTGCCAAATATGCAAACCAACCTAAAATTGGAACTAAGCACATCAAACCACCAAAGCAAACTATTAATAGCCATTTTTGATTAACTCCAGTAGCTTCCATCTGTAGATAATCCTTAACCATAGGTATCAAAGACTTCCATCCATCAATTCCCATCTTTTTAAATAACTTGTAGTTAGCTATTAAAGTAACTATTCCTACAATTAAAGCAATTATAGCAATAACAACTATTGTTAAAATTACTACTGCTGCTATAGCAGCCTCTGTTCCTGATGTAGTAGTTGCCCCTGTTACAATATCAGGTGTCCTTGGTGTGTAATAACTACCATATGGATAATTATATCCAACTAATAAATTAAGCATAATTGTTTCCTCCTATATTCATAATATAACATAATTTAATATAATTTAAAATAGAATTATGCTTTTTCGATAGAAGAAATTAACATCTTTTTTAATTTGTCATTATCTGGAGTATTTTTAAGATATTCATCACTATCTTTTTTAGCTTGAAGAAGTATTTTATAATCACTCTTTATACTAGCAATTTTAAATATCATATCACCAGACTGTTTAGTACCAAACAAGTCACCATGTCCACGAAGTTTAAAATCTTCTTCACTAATAGCAAATCCATCATCAACTTCTTCCATTATTTTTAAACGCTCAGTATCACTATCACTAACTAGAATACACATACTCTTACTACTTCCACGACCTACTCTTCCACGAAGTTGATGTAGTGTTGAAAGACCAAATCTATCAGCATCAAAAATAACCATACACGTAGCATTAGGTACATCTACTCCAACTTCCACTACTGTTGTGGAAATAAGTATTTGTACTTCATTATTTTTAAATTTATCCATAATAGCATCTTTACTTCCAGCAGCCATCTTACCATGTACAATATCTATCTTATAGTATTCTCCAAAAGCAAGTTGCATATCCTCTTTTAATTTAATAACACTAGTAAGATCACTTTCTCCTGCACCTTCTATTAATGGAGCTATTACATATACTTGATGATGCTTTTTTAATTCACTAAGCATATAATTTAATACATCTTTAATTTCATCATTCTTTTTCAAAACAGTTTCTATTTTTTTTCTACCAGCAGGTAATTCTTTAATAGTAGAAACATCCATATCTCCATAAATAGTAAGAGCATAAGTTCTAGGTATAGGAGTCGCACTCATATATAAAACATCTGGCATTAAACCTTTATTCTGTAAATTAGCCCTCTGATGAACTCCAAAACGATGTTGTTCATCTGTTACAACAAGTCCTAAATTATTATATGTAACATCTTCCTGTATCAAAGCATGAGTACCAATAACTATATCTATACTGCCATCTTCTAATCCTTTATATATCTTATTTTTTTCTCTCTTAGGAGTACTTCCTGTAAGCAATACAATATTAATATTTCTAATCTTTTTAACAAACTTTACTAAATTTTCATAATGTTGAGCAGCTAATATCTCCGTAGGTGCCATAAGTGCTCCTTGATAACCACTATAGTAATTCGCAAGTAAAGCTATAAAAGAAACAATTGTCTTACCACTACCAACGTCACCCTGTAATAATCTATTCATTCTAGAAGGTAATTCTAAATCTTTTAGTATTTCATCAATTGCTATCTTCTGATCTTTAGTTAAAGCAAATGGTAAATTATCACAAAACTTATCTAATTTTTCTCTATCTATAGTTCTACTTAAACCAGTATTTTCACGTTTCTTTAAGTATTTTAAATAATTAATTTTAAACATAAATTGAAATAACTCTTCATATTTCAATCTAATAGTAACATCTTTTAATTTCTCCATAGTACTAGGATTATGTACTATATTTAAAGATGTCTTTTTATTTAAAAAATTATACTTGTCTTTTAAATAACCAGGTATATAATCAATAACTTCACTACCAAACTCTAATAAAGCCATATTTATATAAGTACTTAGACTCTTACTAGTTAATCCACTAGTAGAATGATAAACAGGTTCTATTTTAGCTTTATTAGATAAAGTACCCATCTTTATTTCATTAGCCGTAATAACATTCTTTGTCTTATCAAATTTTCCAATCACAATAACACTAGTTCCGACAGTTAACTGCTTCTTTAAAAAAGCTCTATTAAAAATAGATACACCTACTACTCCATTCGCAGTAACAAGTCTAAAATTCATCTTGTTAAGTCCTGCCTTAAATCTCATAAGTATAGGTATACTTTCTATCTTACCATCGACTATTACTTTATCTCCATCTACTGCTTTTTCTAAGTCAGTTCTTTCTAAAATTTCATACCTAAATGGATAATGAGTAATTAAATCATCAATAGTATAAATATTAATTTTATTAAGTAAAGCTAAGCCCTTCGGTCCAACTCCTCTGATATCTTTAAGTTCAGCCAAAAGTATCACTCCCTCGAAGCATATTATAACATAAATAATATAAAATTTGTAATAAAAATAAATAGTTAAAAAAAATGCAAAAAAATGCATTTTTTTGTTGACAAAACAGTTACTTTCGAGTAGGATAAAAATCACCAATTCGATATTAGGCGAATTGGTCGCTAGTATCACACTAGCCAACCCCTTTTTATTCTTTTTGGAGACTGTCCCCAGGGGGTGCAGTCTCTTAGATAGAAATAAAGAAGATGTGCCGACATCTTCTTTTTTTTATTCTTTTTTATTTAATTCTTCTAAATATTTATATCTATTAATTGAATTATTTTTATTAGTATTAAATATATCTTTACTTTGTTTATTAATTTTAGTTAATGTTAAATATCTATCTTCTCCAGATAAGAATTCTTCATACTTAGAAAAATCTGCTTTAGAATCTAATTTAAATTCATTAGTTTCTGGATTATAGTGGAAAAGTGGGAAATAACCAGTATTAGTAGCTTCCTTCTCTTCTAGAATAGTACTCTTCATACCTTTAATTATTCCTTGAGCTATACAAGGACAATAAGCAATTATAATACTTGGCCCATCATAAGCTTCTGCTTCTTTAAGTACTTTAATAGCTTGAGCAGGATTAGCACCTAGTGAAATAGTTCCTACATAGACATGTTCATAGTTAAGAGCTATTCTTGCTAAATCTTTTTTAGCTGTCTTTTTACCCGTAGAAGAAAACTTCGCAATAGCTCCTACTCTAGTTGACTTAGAAGATTGACCACCAGTATTAGAATACACCTCTGTATCAAGTACTAGTATATTGACATTCTCATGGTTAGCTAAGACATGATCTATTCCATTATAACCAATATCGTATGCCCAACCATCTCCACCTATCATCCATATACTATGAGGCATAATATGACCTTTTAATTCTTTTAACTCATCTATCTTAGTATCATCTATTATTTCTAGTAGAGCTTTACTATTATCATAATTATTGTCTTTTACATAATTCTTATAAATAGACTTCTCGCTCTTTTTAACATCATCTATATTATCAAGTATTAAGCTCTTAATTCTATCTTTATAACTATCATCAGCTATCTTCATACCAAATCCATATTCAGCATTATCTTCAAATAATGAATTAGCCCATGGAACAGAATATGGCATAGATGGAGCACTAGCTCCGTAGATAGAAGAACAACCAGTCGCATTAGCAACTATCATTCTATCCCCAAATAATTGTGTTACAAGTTTTAAATAAGGTGTTTCTCCACAACCAGCACAAGCTCCACTAAATTCAAATTTAGGCTTAACGAACTGACTACCTTTAACGGTATCAGTACTCATAACATGTTCTTTTTCACTTACTTCTTCATATAGGTACTTAGCTTCTTCTTGTTTCTTATCTTGGAGAAGAGCTTCTCTCATTTTCATCACAAGAGCTTTAGCGCCTGCTTTACCAGGACAAGCTTCTACACAAGATCCACATCCAGTACAATTATCTAAATCTATTCCAATAACAAATTTATATTTATTTTCACCAAGTTTTATATCACCTAAATCTCTTAATACTACTTCAGGAGCATCTACTACTTCTTTTTCGTTGAGTAAAAATGGTCTAATAGCTCCATGTGGACATACTAGAGAACACATATTACATTGAAGACAATTCTCATGTATATATTCTGGACAAAGATTAGCAATAGCTGGCTTATCATATTTACTAGTAGCTGTATCCATTCCACCATCTGCCATATTGACAAAACTACTTACAGGTAAACTATCTCCCTCTAGATTATTAATAATATCAAAGAAAGTCTTGTCTCTATTATCATCATCTACAAAATCTACATATGGTATTTTTACACTAACTATAGCATCTTTATTATTAGCCATATCGATAGCTTTTAAATTCTTTTCTACAAGGCCTCCACCTTTACTAGAAAACTTCTTTTCTACATCTTCTTTTATCTTATTAATTGCGAAGTCAAGTGGAACAATCTTTCCTAAATTAAAGATAATAACTTCCATAATAGTACTAATCTTACCACTTATACCAGCATCTTTAGCTATCTTATTACCATCTACTATATATAATTTAATATTTCTATTTTTTAATATTTTTTTATCATGACTAGATAATTTTCTTAATATTTCATCTCCATTTAAACTAGTATTAATAATAAATATTCCATCCTTCTTAATATTATCTATCATTCTAAGTTTATCCACATAAGAATCCTTAGTACAAATGATAATACTAGGAGATGTAACATAATATGGAGACATTATTGGATTGCGTCCAAAGCGCAAATTAGAAATCGTCTTTCCACCACTTTTGCGTGAATCGTATCTGAAATATCCTTGTACGTAGCCATTAGTATTTTCACCAGTAATTTTTAATATGTTTTTTGAAGCACTTACCATCCCGTCACTGCCATACCCATATATTAGGAATTCTACATTGTTAGTTGGTAATACAAAATTTTTATCATATGGAACAGATAGATTAGTAATATCATCATCTATACCAACAGTAAAATTACTATGAACTTCTCTCGTATCAAGAAAATCAAAGATACCTTTTATCATAGCTGGTGTTGTATTCTTAGAAGACAAACCATATCTACCACCATATACTCTAACTCTAGGAGCTACTTTCTTTATGACATTACAAACATCTAAGTAAAGAGGTTCTCCATTACTACCAGCTTCTTTAGTTCTATCAAGTACAGCTATTTTCTTTACTGTTTTTGGTAGTGCTTTAAGCAAATATTCTTCACTGAATGGTCTATATAAATGTACTTCTACTAAACCAACAGATTCACCTTTATCATTTAAATATTTAACTACTTCTCTTGCTGTGTCACAAACGGAACCCATCGCAATAATTACTTTAGTAGCCATCTTAGAACCATAATAATCAAATGGATGATATTCCCTACCAGTAATCTTAGCAATTTCTTCCATGTACTTTTCAACAATACTTGGAACATCATCATAGTATTTATTACGTACTTCTACATCTTGGAAATAAATATCTTCTCCTTGATTAGTACCATAAATTTTAGGCTTACTAGGATTAAGTCCTTTGTCTCTAAATTCCTTCAATTTTTTCTTATCAATTAATTTCTTTAATTTAGTAGTATCAATTACTTCTACTTTATTAATTTCATGACTAGTTCTAAAACCATCAAAGAAATTGACAAATGGAATACTGGACTTAATAGCAGAAAGATGAGCAACTCCGGTTAAATCCATAACTTGCTGTACTGAAGAAGTAGCAAGCATTGCGAAACCAGTTTGTCTGACAGCATAAATATCTTGATGATCTCCAAAAATAGATAAAGCATGACTAGCTAGGCTTCTGGCACTGACATTGATAACACCAGGAAGCAACTCTCCAGCTATTTTATACATGTTAGGTATCATTAATAATAAGCCTTGTGATGCTGTATAAGTAGTAGTAAGAACTCCTAGTCTAAGTGAACCATGCACCATACCAGCAGCTCCTGCCTCTGATTCCATTTCTACTACTCGAGGAATAGTATTAAAGAAATTTTGTTTTCCTTCGCCAGCCCACTTATCAGTAATCTCTGACATAGGAGAAGCCGGTGTAATTGGATATATTCCAGCTACTTCTGTGAAATTATAGGAAACATATGCACAAGCTTCATTACCATCCATTATTTTATACATCTAATCACCTCAATCTATTTTTATTATTAGAATCTTCATTAATATTTAATATTTCAACATCTTCATCAAACTGCTCAGGAAACTTTTTTTCTAGAGATAGAATTGTCTTATTTCCATTATAAATATAATAAGCTTCTTTTTTATCCTTCATATTATCTATTTTAATACTGAGAATTTTTTCATTTTCTATAGGTACATGTACACGTATAGAACTACTACTTTCCATTTCTTTTTTTAGTTCATCATAACTATCACAAGATTTTACTTCTTCTTTAAAATACTTCTTTTCAAAATAACCTTTTTCTCTTGCTTCAGAAATAGTAAGCAATTCACCATCAAAATTATAATATGATTTATGATTCTTTCTATCAAACTCTATATGAAAATCTCTATCACTATAATCTTTAACAAAAACTCTCTCATTTGGAAGTTTATTAGCTTTACAATTTTCATATTCTTCCTCAGTTATTTCATGCCTTGTAATATACTCATAATAATTTAAATTGCTTATGTCTACTTTTTCAAAATCTATTGGTAATGAACTAGGATTTATAAAATTAGAATCCTCAAAATATCCCAATAGATGCTTATTAAAATATTCACTTCTAACATTAGCTAAAACCAAAATATCATTATTAATATCATCTAAATACATACCAGTCATATTATAAGACATATCGTTTAATAATGATCTAACTTCTTTATCCTTCTCTTTAATTTTTTTATCATCATGTGGAGAAGTTGTAAATAACTTTAATAATCTATCAGCTTTTTCTTTATCTAAGTTATCGTATATAGACTTCTCAAAAGATGAAATATCACCTTTAAAATTCAATTCCATAATAGGCTTAGGCCCTATCATTTCTAATAATATACGCAAATTTTCTCGTTGCTTTGGATAAGCCACTGCTCTTGAATCATAATACTCTTGAGCCAACATTTCCGCACTAGCTTCTAAAATATAATGATATATATTATTATCTTGCATCAAATGAACAAACTCATGAGCTAAAGCATAATCTATATAAGATTCATCTTGCAATGTTACTACATTAGGATTAGTAATATTGTAAAACCCACCGACATGTTTCTTTTTACACTTCTCTTCATCATATTTAACAGTAATATCATCTAATTTTTTATTTAAAATATAATTCCTACTATGGTCACTTATATTTAAAATATCATTGAAGAAGTCTTCGTTAATTAAATAATCCTTCATTTCTTCATCAATACCAGAAGAATCATTTATATAATCTTTAGCAAGATCAGTCGTCATTTCTTTTACAATGACGATTTTATTACCATCATAATAAAAAGTATGAGAAATTGCATCATATGCATTCCAAATTGGGACAGCTAATAAACTTCCTATGACAAAGCCAGTAATAGCTTCTTTGTTTTTTATATAAAATCTTTTCAAGATATTATCATCATATTGATCATCATAGTATAATAAGGCATCTTCTCCATTAGTATAATAAAACTTTTCAAAGTCTTCTCTTCCATCTTTAAAGAATCTTTTATTACCAGATTCATCTATATAAACATCATAACCATCACATTTCTCTTTAAAAGTCTTTTTCCCACCAAAAATATTATCTAATAATTGCTTAGCTTCAACTTCAGTTAAAATACGAGTCTCACTATTATTAGAAAGTACAATATTATAAGAGTTATCGTTTGTTTCTAAATAATAATTGTCATTATTAATTCTAAATATTGCAGCTAACATACAAACCTCCTATACTAATTTAATTATACCATAAAAAAAGAATATATAAATTATGGTTTTATATAATTTATATATTCTTGTAATGTCGTTGTACTAGTCATTGTAATACGTGGAATTCTATAGATATTAATACCTTTTCTTGCTTTCATTTGGCCACCTATAAAAGCCATTTTAAAACCTGCTTCTTTTACTACTTGCTCAGAATAATCATTAAATTCATAAAATGGATAACAAAAAGCTTCTGTATTATTAAGTGTCTTTCTAGATGTAGTTAAATCATCTACTAATTTCTTTTTATCTAAACATTTAAGTGGACTGCCTTGCCCGCCTGGACAATGGCCACCTTCGTGTAAAGCATGTGTATGAGAAGCTATCTCCATATATGGTGATTTAAACTTATCAACTGGATACCAACTACTTATTAAAAATAACGTAGCGTTTACTTTGTACTCTTCTAAGAGTGGAATAAACTTCTCAGCTCTAGCACCATCATCTATTGTAATTAATATACTCTTCTCTGGTAATCTAATCTTATCTTCTAACCATTTTCTTAACTCTGTAGTATTAAGAGTAAAATAATTATTTTCTCTTAAATAATTATATTCTTCTTTTATCTGACTAGCTGGATGACATATAATTTCATTACAAGTATTATCTCCCTCTAAATATATAAAATGATTAGCTGTAACAGGAATCTTTACTGCTTCTGGATCACTATTATTTTGCTTTTCATAAACACTTTCAACATCATCTTTACTAATAAAATATTCTTCTCCTAAACATTCAATATAGTAACCATTATCATCTTTCTCTATAATTGGTGTATCTAATTCTTTATTCAAAATATACTTAACTTTATTATTTTGCATTAACTTAATAGTCTTTTTAGTCTTAATATTCTCATTAAAAGCTAAATATCTTTTATAACGATCATTAATAACTATTTCTTCTTCACTAGGCTTAAGATTTTTATATGAAATATAATAATCTAAATTCTTAATTTTAAAATACTTAGTCTTATGATTTATCTCCATTTTATCAAGTGCAATAGTATTATCCTTTTCTATACTACCAATTATTTCATACTTATCATTTTTCTTCTCATATAAAGTACTTTTTTTAGATATATATACAGTATCTGCATAATGTTTTTTAATATTAATAATCTTTTTCTTTATAGCTTCTTGTCTAGCTTTTTCTAACTCTTCTTGCTTCTTAGTATAGAAAAAGTAACCTCCACCTACTAAGCTACCTATAATTAATAATATTAATATAAATAATACTGATTTTTTTAAAACTAATTTCTTTTTCATATTTATCATCTTCAGTTACAATATACTACAAAAAAACTAAGTTTTCAATTTCTAAAAACTTAGTTTTTTAACTTTAACATTTTTATCTAAAAAATAACGATACATATCTAACTCAGAATTATTCATTGGAAGACTTCTACCTTCACTAAAATAACTACCAAATGTGATTTCATTATTATGATTAAATGTTAATAACATCAATCTATTATTTTGACTATCTAATTCTACTAATGGAATATGATCATATGAATTATCTCCACAGACATAATTCTTACATCCTCCATCTATATTAAGTGCATTATAATTAGATTCATATTCATAACCACTCTTATTTCTAACTGGTCTATATCCTTCTATAATAAAATTATCTTCTTTTGGAGCATTCCAACTATCCTCATAATTAACATAATTAATATAATCATTTAAGTTATTAGATTCAACTCTCTCTAATCCTTTTTCGTGTACTAAAACAATATTCCTGTTATCTAGTTTTTCATTAAATTTATGATAAACCTGTAAATTACAAATAAACTTACCTATCTCTTCTTCTTCATCTGGTGATATTAACTTTTCTAATTGAGAAACAGTCGCAGAACCACCATGTCCAGCAAACCAAATTGATTTACTAGACCAAGCTCCACTATTATTTCTCTCTAAGAATGCTTTACACATCATAAGTTCGTGTTTACCAGCTAAATAATGTACTTTTATACTTCCACCTTCATGTGTTCTATTATATACATCTAAAAGCATTCTAGCTGAATCTTCTCCACGATCTATTAAATTACCATTAATATATAATTCAATATCTTCATGAGAAAACTTATGTACATTTTCTAAATAAGCCATAATAGTATCATATATAATTCCATCACCATATAAATTACTAACAATAAACTTTAACATACTTCTTCACCAAGCGGATATTATAACATAGAAGTAATAAAAAGAAAAGATGACTATTTAAAGTCATCTTTATTAGGAGCTTTAGCTCTCTTATTCTTTTTATTAGTAACTATCCAAGCATTTGAAACAGTTCTTCCACCATACTCTTCTCCAGCAGAAGGCTTATTCCATAGAGTACCCATAATACTCATAGTAGAAGATGCGCCTCCATCTAAGTTAGCTGCATTATAAGCTTTATATCTATTTAAAATACTTATAACATCATTCATACTAGCTCCAATAGAATAACCAGGTAATCTTCCTTCTATAATTAAGAATAAAACTACCCCATCTTTTCTTTGAGCAATAACACTACGAGGTGCAATACCCCAACCGCCATCGCCATATACTTTCATAGCTTTACCATTAACTATTAAGTTAGGTCCAAATTCAACCGCATCTACCATACCATTTTGAATAGCTGTATTAGGCTCACTACTAGTAAGATTAAGTTTATGATCTTTAGTAAATCCAATTAATTCTCCAGATCCACCAATATAATCCCAAACTAATTTACCATCCTGAATAATAGCTCCATATGGCTTAGATCCATTACCCCAACCATCTAGGTCTTCAAATCCTCCACCATTAATTCCAACTAAAGCATTATTATTAGTAACTAAGTCATTGACACTTTCACCCATTTTACCTAACTTAGAAGACACAGCTAAATCTATATCGCTAGGATCATATATACCAATTAACCATCCTTTATAATTAGCTTCTTCTATTCTAATAGTCTTATATACATCATTACCTTTATCTTTAGTAAATAATTCTTTTTCATATTTATTATTATATTTTTTAGTAAACATATCTTTACTACCAATAATAATATCATCTAAGTTAATCTCTTCTTTACTCTCTTCTATATAATTAGAAGCTAATACTTTTTCAATAGTTTCTTTACTATATAGAGTATAAGCTAAATACTTATGAGATTTAGTAGTCATAGCTGTCGTAATAAAAAGCTGCTTAAAACTATCATTACCATATATAATACCTAATGCTGTTACACATAATATATCTAGTAATAATATAAATACAGACCATTTACTAAATTTTAATTTAAGTTTCTTCTTTCTAGCCATATTACACCGTATACGGATCATCAATTGATCCTCTTCCTCTTCTAATAATTCCTTTATACATAGTAATTACAGGTACTACAAGTTTCTCATCTTCTATACCCACTTCTTCAAGTACTCCATTCTTTCTATATACATAACAAGTATTTTCATTATTACTATTTATCATATAGAAGTTATCTAAGAATAAAGTATTATTATAATCAAATATATTAAGTAAACCTACTTTTGAATAAACTTTATTAGTATAAATAGATTTATAATCATAAGAATTTTCTTCTCCTATAGTTCCATTATAATGAGTACCATTAATTAGATAATTATTATAGTAAAGAGAAGAATAGAATTCATTATTAAGTAAATAACCTATATTATACATATTATCTTGATCAAATACATTATCTTGATTAGAAAAACTACTAGTAACAAAGCTATTATCTTTCATATAATATCCATTTAAAGCTAATTTTATTACTCTATTCTTATCATAATAAACTTTCCAAATATTATCTCCAAGTCTAACATAACTATCTACAAAGTTGATATAACTTCCTTGTTTAATAACATATGGATTCTCAATAGTACCATTACCTCTCATTAATTTTAAATTCTTTTTAAAAGTAAATACTGCTCTTACACCACTAGTATCACTAGAAGTTACTGCATCTATAGTACCATCATCATAAATAGATAAAATTTCATTATTGCCTTTTGTACCAATAATATAGAAATACTTTCCTATATTTAGATAACTATTCTTACCACCAGCTTTAATATAATCATCAATAGTTAAACTACTAATATAATCTTTATATTCTTTATCACTACTAATTACTTTATCATTACTAATACTATCAATAGAATATTTAGTAGTCTTTAAGAAGTAATCAGCATTTGGAATAGTATCATAATATACTCCACTATTATCAGTATCATTTATCTTATTATCAGTTTTGTTTAAGAACTTCCTAATATTACCATTATCATATTTAGTATTACCATTCATAAAACTAGCAACTAAGTCATAACTGATAACTTTAACACTATTATCTTTATTAATCCTAATAACTCTAAATAATCTATTACCAAACTTAACATAGTTATTATTCACATCACCTTTAAAATAATAACCATCCTTATCTTGATATAAACCAGCTCCAGTAGTTGTAACTCTATTGTTATCTAAAATAGATCCATTAAGAGTCGCATCTGTTAATACTTTATCTTTTGTTTCTTCATTATAAAAATAATATGCTCTAAATTCATAAATTAAGCCTATTATAATTAAAGAAACTAAACTAAATATATCAAAGATTAATTCTTTTTTTCTTATTGGTCGACGTTGTTTTTTCTTCTTACTCATGAAATCCTCCTACCATATAAAAAATTATAACAAAAAAGAAATTTTCTTTCAATAAAAAAAGCCTAAAGGCTTTTATTTAACTACCCAGAATGTTGGCAAATATCTAAGTCCATCTTTACCACCAGCTACTGGTTTATTAACTATTTTATGATTTATTACGAGTTCACTAGACGCTCCTCCGTCTAAGTTAGCTGCATTAATTGCTCCATAATTTTCCATAATATCACATAAATCGTTCATATCTGCTCCAATAGATGTTGGAATTCTTCCATTTATTACTAAGAAAAGAACAATACCATCTTCTCTTTGACCAATGACACTACGAGGAGCTACTCCCCATCCACCATTGCCTTTAATAAATGATCTTTTTCCATTAACTATTAAGAAAGGTCCAAATTCAATCGCATCTCTAAAATTCATTGATAAAGCTTTTTCTTTACTCATCTTACCTAAAATTAATCTATTTTGATTATCGAATCCTATGAAGCCACCATTCACAGCTCCATCGACAAATTCACTGATTACTTTACCATTCTTAATAACTATACCATGTGGTAGTGCTCCATTAGAATTCCAATTAGGATCGTAAAAACCTCCACCATTCATTGCGATTAAAGCTTTTTCTCGTTTACTAACTGTAATAATATCTTCTCCAGTTTGACCAAGATACTTAGTTGTCGCAAGTTCTACTCTACTAGGATCATATATTGCTACTAAGTAACCATAATAACCTAATCCTTTAATATTAATAAGTTTATAGATATCATCTTCATCGTGATCTAATATTTCTTTCTCATACTTATCTTTATACAAAGTAGAAGTATGTTTTCTAAATTTAATTAAACTAGGATCTGTAATATCATTAGATATAATAGAATTAGCTACTAATACTTTTTGAATAGTTTCATCAGAATAAAACATTTCAGCCAAATACCTATGACTCATAGTAGTCATACTAGTAGTAATCCAAAAATTTCTAAATCCAGGCCAAGGCCCATAAAAGACAAAAATAAAAGTAAAAAGAAATAATACATCTAACACTATAAAAGTAATTAGATGTTTAGGACTAAATATTTTGCTTGCCATCAATCTTCTTATCCTTGTTATAATCTATATATTTTCTATTAGTTCTATATTTCTCTAATTTACTCTTATTATGACTATTATATACTTTAATATTCTTATTATAATTATTAATATCTGTAACAAAAATATTATTTATCTTTTCATATATTGATTTATAACCAATACACTTATTATTAACATCTCTAGAAGAATAATAAACATTATTACATAAGTCATCTAAAGCAGCTACTCTAATACCAACATCATCTACTACTTTTTCATATCCATCTAAAACACTCTTTATACCTTTATCATTAGTATAAAAAATATCATAATAACTATCACTTAAAGTAGTCTTATATAAAATATCTCTTTTCTCTTCAAATACTTTACTAGCAGCTTCAAATTCTTTATAAATACCAACTACGTCAACCATACGTTTATTAACATTCTTATGATCTGCTTGTAGGCCAGATATGTAAGAAGTACCGCAACCCATAACCAACATAAAAAAGCCTACTGTTAGTAGAATACGAGGTAAATTTTTCATATTGACTTTTAACATATCAACACCTACCATCCTAAGATTATTGTAACAACAAGCTTTTTTATTGACAATAAAAAATGACAACGAAAGTTGTCAATAATGTCAATTAATATGCTGCTTTACATTAACGGTGACAGGTATCTTAAATTCTTTATTCTGAGAAGCTATATCAGTATCATTATCACTATCTTCCCATTTTATCTTAAAAGCTATTTTCTTAACTTCATGTAACTTCAAAGTACCAGTATATTCATTATCAGTATCAAGACTAATAAAATTAGGTAACTTATCTTTATCAATAATTACTTCATAATCACAAACTACATTAGTATCACTAGCATCAATAACTATATAGAATACTCCACTCATACCAGGAGCTATTGTCCCAGAAGTAGCCTTAATGCCTGTATTATCCCACTTGATTTCACCTATATCAAAGCTATGATCACTACTAGTAACATTACTAGAATTAACTTTTATAAGCCATTTAGAAACCTTAATATCCTTAGAATTACTAGCCGTAGTAGTATATCTAGCATATGTAGAACGTACCACTACAAACAAACTAATACTAAGAATAACAATTACTATAGCACCTAATCTCCTACTATTCATAATTACCTACTTTGCAAAATAAACATAGCAACCACTATTTCTATCTTGTATACTAAAGTTTTGATTAAGAACATTAGTAGAATGATCACTTCTACATTCATTAGTAGTACAGTCAAAATACTCATTATCACCAAACATAGAAGGACTAGTATAAGTTGCATCTGCTGCATTATTTCTAGCTGAGAAATAATAATCAAATCTAGTATCAGAATTTATATTATAATCACTTTGTAAAAACTCTTCCCACTTCATTCCTTCACTATATTTAAAATACATTTTCTCTCCGAAATTACCATTAGAGTCAGTTTTAACATAACAGAACTCTAAATCAGCTTTACCAATTGTTATCTTAGTATTAGTAGTAATATTTACTTCACATAAAGCATAAATAGTCATTGGTAACATAAGCATTAATATAATTATAGATACTAAGCTCTTACCTGCATTTACTCTTATTATTAGTAAAACAACTACTATAAATACCATTATAAGTAACATAACAATAATAGAATTAGTCTTAGGATTATCAATAGTCTCTTTACCATCATTAGATAAAGCTAAATCTATTTTCTTAGATTCAGTATATCCTTCTTCAAATAATTCATCTGGTATTGCTTTCCTATAAGCTATTGTTAAATCTACTTGTTTTTCACTCTTAGGAGCAATAACACTCGCATTATCTTCATAACTATATCTATAATCAATATAATCAGATTGAGCTCCACTCTTAGCTAGAATAAATTCTCTATTAGAATCATTTACTACTGTCATCCTATAAGTAATACCATCACCTACTTTAGTAAATTTAACATCTATATCAGCTTCTAAATTCTTAAAAGTAGGTTTACTTATTTCTTCTACACCATCTGCTTTATCCACTAAAGATACATTTTTAATTTTAATACCATCAGTATTACAAGTCTCTGCTTTTACTAATACTGGTAAGAATAAAATTATTAGTATTAATAATATCTTCTTCATAACAGCCTCCACTACAATTACATTATATCAAAATACATATAAAAAGAGAAGTTAACTTCTCTAAAAAATTATTAATAAAATAACTATTACAATTATTACTAATAATAAGTATTTATATTTATTAAACCAACTAATATGATCATTATTATCAATATAATCTTTTATTTTTTTAATCATATTATTAGTATTAGAAGTATATTTCTTAGGTTTAAACTTCTTAGCTTCTTTGATTAATTCACCTATCTTAGAAAAATCTTTTAATTCTAACAAATAACCTTCTTTAGCAAATTCACTAACTATTTGTTTCTGATGATCATTAGTATGTTCTTTATATTTAGAGAGTCTAGCTGCTGCAATAACTGGCTTTTCTTCTTTTAAAGCTTCTAGTATACTTCCTACTCCACCATGAGTAATAACAATAGAAGCCTCTCTCATATACTGTTTAAACTTTCTAGGTCCACATAAATCAAATATTTCCATATTATCAGTCTTATATTTAGTATAACCAGCTTGTACTATTACTTTATCTTTTATCTCTCCACTAGATATAGCTTTATCAATAGCTTTTAATAGTCTTTTAAAGCTCTTATCTTGTGTACCTAATGTAACAAATATCAAAATATCCAACCCCCAAACTCAGCCTTAGGATAAAGCTTTAACATACTTTCCCATTGAACTATAAAAAGATCAGCAAACTTATAAACTAAACTACCAGTAATAGTCTTAGTACTAATATTTGCAAAAGTCTCAATAAAAATAATTTTACTTCCAAATATTTTTCCTACCAAAGACATTATTCCCCCAACATGAGCACCAGTAGTAACTATGTAATCTGGATGTACTTTTATATATATAAATAGACATATAAATAGATTTAATAGTAACTTAAATGGATAAGTAAATTTATGATCTTTAGTACCATAAATAAGATAACTAATTCTATTAGGATAATCTTCTTTTAATTCCATATTAGATTTAGTTCTCTCAGTTACTAAATAATAATCATAATTATCAAACATACTCTTAAGTTGAAGTAATTCATCTAAATGTCCACCAGTACTCGCAACAAACATTACTTTCTTCATATTTACCTCTTTAATAAATTAAACCATTCATCTTTAACAACATCAATACTGTACTTTTTAACATCTTCTCTAGCTCTAGTACCTAGTTTTTTCCTAAGTTCAGTATCTTCTACTAATTTATTGCATTTTCTTATATATTCATCTTCATCACGATCTTTTACTAAATAACCATTATATCCATTTCTTATTATCTCACGAGCTCCTTCAGCAGAATCAAACGCAATACAAGGAACTCCATAACTCATAGCTTCTATTAAAACAATACCAAATGATTCTGTATAAGAAGTCATTAAGTAAATAGATGATTCTCTAAGTCTATCATTTATATAATCTTTATCTCTAAAACCATGTAATGTAACATAATCATCTAATTTATTAATCTTAATATATCTTCTTAAATTATCTTTCTCAGTACCATCACCAATAATATCTAAATGCCAATCAGGAAGATCATTTTTAAGTTTATTAATAATTTTAAGTAAATCTAAATATCCTTTTTCTTCTGATAATCTACCTACACTAATAAATTTCTTATTAGTAAGTTTAGATGTATATCTAGGTATCTTATCAATAACATTAGGTATATAGACACATTTACACTTATATCTTTTTAATCTATTGTCATAATAATCTCTTAATTCTTTAGAAACTAATACAAAATAATCTAATTTTCTAGCAGATTGTACTACTTTAAAGGCATATTTAGAATTATTATGATGATGATTGTGTTCCCAACCTATCTTAACTACTCCATCTTTAGCATAGTTTCCTACTAAATTATTAAATATATCTCTAGTAGAAATAAGTATATCAGCATCACTATTCTTAATATATTGCTTCATAGTCTCAATTCTTCTTCTATACATAGAAAGACCTTGAGTAGCATCTTTTATAAACTGTTTAGACTTTTTCTTAGAAAAATATTCTTTATTTAAAGCTTTATTTAAACGAATAAAGTGAAATTTCTTTAATAAGTTCTTATACTCTTGAAGTCTACTAGGTAAATCACTATCTATTAAATATTTTACTTTTACTTTTTTATTCAATGGAAAAGTAGGTTTTTCATATAGTTTATAACTACAAACAATTTCTACTTCATACTTTTCACATAAAACATTCGCAATAGCTGCAGCAGACTTTTCTATTCCACCATAACCCATATGTAATGTAAGAATAGATACTTTTTTCATAATATCACCTAACTAAATTATAACACATATAATTGTACAAAAAAAGAAGCACATGGCTTCTAATTAATTGATTGAATTGTTGGTACTGCTGGATCATTATTTGCTTCAACAGTAGGTACAGCAGTATAAGCATTTTCGTTTTGTACAGGTGCAACTTCTGGTTGTGCAGGTACTGCTTGTACTGGAGCTACTTCTGGAGCAGGTTGAATTGAAGGAATAGTTTGTGTATTCTCCATAGGATCAGCTCCACCATATATCTGATGAGGAGTGTCTTGAACTTGTGGTACTTCTGCAACTACAGCAGCTGGATCAGCTCCACCATAAATAGTAGGTTGAGCAGGTGCAACTTCAGGTTGTACTGGTACTGCTTGTACTGGAGCTACCTCCGGTTGTGCAGGTGTAACTTCAGGTTGTACTGGAGTTACCTCTGGTTGTACAGGAACAACTTCTGGTTGTACTGGTGCTGGACCAACTTGAGCTACTTGATCATCAGGAATAATCTGTGGTTGAGGCATTGCTTGAACTGTTTCTTCCATAGTTTGTGGTATAGGTTGTGGCATAGCCTCTCCTGCTGGCATAGGAACCTCTGCAGGCATAACAACATTTTCAGTATTTTGTACTGGTGTTACTGGATCCATACCCATATTATTCTCTACTGGCATAGGTGCAACTTCAGGTTGCATAGGTTGTGGTGCCATCTCTTGTGGCATTGGCATTGGCTCTTGAACCATAGGTTGAGCTTGAGCCATATCAGGCATTGCTTGAGGTGCTGCCTCAGCATTCTCAACTGGTCCACTAGCTTTCTTAGCCTTTATCTGTGAAACTAACAAAATAACCAAAGCTATAACTAATAATAAAACTCCACCAGTAATCATAATTCCTGGAACACTAGTTAAAAAATCCATATAATACACTCCCTCTTATTTATTCTATACACTAGTATAATGATACCATAATGATATTTTTAATGCAAATATTTTATTTTTTAGACATTTTTTTACAATGTAAAAAATGTCTATATTTTGAGTAATCAAAAATGACATTTTTTAAAGTATCCTATATTAACAGGATATAGTTCAAATTTCATTGGCACTTTCTTTACAGGATGAGTAAATTCTAACTTATAAGCATAGAGTGCTAAAGGCAAATTATCAGTAGTATCAGAATACCTATGATCTCCCAGTATAGCATGTCCACGTGATGCAAATTGTACTCTTATCTGATGATGCCTACCTGTAATTAAATTTATCTTAACTAAACTATTTCCCTCTATATAATCCAATACTTCGTAATTTAAAATAGCCTCTGCTCCATCATCAGATATAATACTATTCCCATTATCTAATCTTTTAATCTTATCTTTAAAAGTACCACTCTTATCTATCTTACCATTAACTATAGCTATATACTCCTTGTGAAATAGCCCCGTTCGTATATCTTCTGATAGACGCGAAGCAGCTTTACTAGTGCGAGCAAATACCATAATTCCTCCAACCATTCTGTCTAGCCTATGCACAAGACCTATATAGACATTTCCTGGTTTATGATATTTTCCTTTTACATATTCTTTTACCATGGTTAAAAGATCTTTATCTTTTGTCGCATCGCCTTGACTTAAGACTCCAACTTTCTTTTCTACGACAATAATATGATTATCTTCATACAAAACATTAATCATTTTCCCACCTACCATAAATACCACATGGTAGTAAGAAATCACTGTTTGTACATTTTAAGCCAACTTCTCCAACACTAATCTTACCTTTATACTTAATATTACTTTTTAATATATTTTCTAAAACTACTGGAGATAATCCACTATATGAATTTATTAAAAATAATATTGGTTTATCACTTAAAAGTTCACTACATAGCTTTACTAATTCATCTAAATCTTTTTCTAATGACCATACTTCGCCATTTGCTCCTCTTCCATAACTTGGAGGATCCATTATAATAGCATCGTATTTATTGCCTCTGCGTATCTCTCTTTTAACAAATTTGATAACATCATCGACAATATATCGAACTGCTTCCTTATTGGCACCAGAATCATTGACATTCTCCTTAGCCCAAGAAACCATTCCTTTTGAAGAGTCAACATGTACAACACTAGCTCCAGCTTTTAAAGCCGCAACTGTTGTCCCTCCAGTGTAAGCAAATAAATTAAGTACTTTGGCCTTCTTTCCTTCTAATTTTTCATTAATATAATCCCAATTAACAGCTTGTTCTGGAAAAAGCCCCGTATGTTTAAAACCCATTTGTTTAATATTAAAAGTATAATCTTTATACTTAATTTGCCATCTAGGTGGAATATTATTTATATTTTTCCATTCTCCTCCACCTTCACGACTTCTATAGTATATAGCATCTATCTTTCCCCTATATTTATCTATTAAATTACCATTATTCCATATTGCTACAGGATCTGGTCTAAGTAAATATACTTTTCCCCATCTTTCATATTTATATCCAAGTGAAGCATCTATTAATTCATAATCTTCCCAATCTTTACTATACTCCATATAAACCTCCAAAAAAAAGGATTTTAAAATCCCGCTGTGAATACTTTACCATAATCAGTAATTAGTATATTTCCACCATAACCAATTATTCTATTCTCTATTTTTGTCAATGATTTATCTTGGCCTAACTTGTATTTACAAGTAACATCAACAAATTTATTGCATTCATTTGCATTAGTATTAATCATTCTATAAATACTCTTATTAGTTCTAAAATAAGTATTAGAAGATTCACCATAATCTTTAAAATCAATTATTTTACCATCAAATTCACTCTGTTTATGAACAATTTTACTATTAACAACATATCTCTTAGTATTATCATTTAATTTAACAACATAGTTATATATATTACCATCATCTCTTAATACATAATAACTATTTATATTAGCATTAGCAACCATAGCTTTAACTACATGCCCATCTCCTAAAATAGAATTATAAATAGCTAATTTATCATCTTCTACTGGTACTTCACTAAATTTAATAGTATTGTCATTAGAATTTAGATAATAATATTTTCCATCTACATCTCTCAATACTTCATTATCAATCATAGAAGTTATCTTTACACCAGACATAGCTTTCTTACAGTTCATTTTATTAGAAAATAATCCATTAAAAAATAATTCATATACATTGCCGTTCTCACTAATCGCAACATCTTGATCTAAGAATTTTATTTTTTCTACTTGTTTTTTATCTGAGAACATACTATTTACACCTGTTAATGTATTACAAACAAATTTATTCCCACTAACTACAAAACCAGATTTTCTAATAGTTCTAGTGGCATTACCATCACAACCAGTACATATAATTAACAATAATAATATAATTAACAATTTCTTTTTCATCTTATTATTACCTCAATTAAAATATATCATATTTTCTATTTAATTGAAATAATCTTTGATTTTCTTTACAATCTCATAAATCTTATCACAATCTTCACTATTATATTTCTTAATAATAGTCTTCAAAGTTTTATTCTTTTTCTTTATTTTAACTAAGTCTTTATAGACAATATCTATAGCTTCTTTATCATTAAGCTTCTTATCACTATCAATAAGCATAATAGTTTTATTCTTTTTAGTACCAGTAATATAAGAAAGTACATCATCAATCTTTCTCATCATAGGATTTCTCTTTTTATTATTGAGAATCATCATACTATATATAACTAACTCTAAATCTTTATCTTCGTAATTTAGATTATATTTATTCTTTAATTTTACATAGTTATATCCAATATTCTCAGTATCATTAGTAGTAGTTTCAAATTTGATTTTATAAATATTACTACTAATAATAAGTCTATATAAATATACAAATATTAATACCCAAAGAACTATCTTTAATTGTTCTGAATCTAAAAATACATTATCTACTTTATTAATAAAGTAATTATTAAGTATAAATCCTAAAAATATTAATACTAAGTAATAAGTTAATCTCTTACTAGTAAAGAAGTCTTCATTAATGACATAAGTTGTATAAATAATATCTACTACCAGATAAAATATAAGTATTATAAATACATTACTAGTAAAATTAACATAATAATTAAATACTCCAGCTAATATAAAAATATATATTAAAGATAAAGTAATAGCTTTAAACTTAGTAATATCATATTTCTTTATTAAATAAGAAATACCTAAGTATAAAATAAATCCTAACACAAAGTAAAATAATAATATTAGTATATTCATTTATACCACTTCCAATAGTTAATTATTTTAACAAATAATACTTATAAAAACAATAAAAAAGATTAAACATAACTTTAATCTTAATTAAAATAATCTTTCTTACCTAATTTTTTTAATCTAGCTTTTACTAAAAAGACTAAATCCATAGGAGCGGACATTCTTTGAAGTAACAAAAGACTATCCTGTAACTTTACTCTATCACTATAAGTTTCTTTTATTTTTAATCTTTCACCTATATAATCAAAATCTTCTAATTGATTAGTCTTTACATAATCATCAATATATTTGTCAATCTCTATCAACATATATTCTTTTAATGGATATTCGTCAATCATAGATACTCCATAGTATCCACCTACTAAATAACGATAAGTATCTTGAACTTCCATAAAAATCACCAAATATATTATATCAAAAATTTAAAGTTTATGTTATTATTATAATAGAGGTGATTTAATGTCACAGGATAGAGAAGATAGAAATAGAACTTATAATATGATTTTAACTCTACTTATAGTTCTTGGCCTTATATTAATCTTTCTTTTTAGGACATCTTTTGCCAAGTATAAAAAAGAAGTTATTGGTAAAGTTAATGCTGACGTAGCTGACTGGACTATAAAAATAAATACTGAAGATATTCGAGGAAAAAGAGTTTTAACTAATGCTATTACACCAACATTTGAAGGTGATACATATACTAAAGCTAATGTTGTTGCTCCTGGATCTACTGGTTACTTTGATCTTGATATTGATGCCACAAACGCTGATGTTAGTTTTAATTACACAATTACTGCTACTACTGCCAGTGAATCAGATGTATCTGACATAATAATTGAAAGATACAAAATAAATGATGCTGGAGAAGTTGCTTATAATAGTGCTGCTGGTATCACAGGTACCATAACTCGTAATACACCTAGTACTAGAATAAAAGTTTTTATTAAATGGAACGATACTGGAACTCAAAGTATGGATAATGAAGCTGATACCACAGCTGGTGGCAATCCTACCGCCCAAGCTATAATCGATGTAAATATTCACTTGATACAAGTTAGATCTTCTTAAAGATCTAATTTTTTTTACAAAAAAAGCAAAGATTAATTTCTTTGCTTTGCTTTTATTTGTACTGTAAACTTCAAACAATTCAAATTATTAGCTTGTTGATAGGCTCCACAGAAGCCTCCTAAATAAGAATCTATATCATCTTTATTCATATATAAAGTAGATTTCTTAGTTTCAAAGTTACTACTATTAACAGTAGTATCTAGTGTATATTCATCCTCATTATCATCATAAGTATAATATGAAAAATCAGCACTATAATTGAAAGCATAACCAACTTTATAATACAAAGTAGCATTTTCATATGGCCATGTAATCTTTACTGTAAAGGCAGCATTGTCTGTTTCATCCAAAGTTTGCTTATCAGTTAAAAATTCTACTTTAAATGGATACTGATTAGTAAGTACATCTATAGCTTGAGCATCAGTCGTAGTAGTAGTATCATACATTGGTTGTCCAGCAAATAATACATCTTTTACAGTATATTCAATATCAGCTTTAACATCACTGGCATTAACTATATTAAGCGACTTAGTAAAAGCTTGCATTCCAGGATATAACTCTGGATTAATAGTAACTTCTTTTACTGCTGTTGTACCATCATAGAAGTTAAGATCCCAGTTCTTAACTCTAGCATTTGTTCTAACATCAGCTTCAGAAATATATACAAACCAAGCATATGCATTAACGACAAAAACGAGAACTGCAAAGATAAGAGCTCTTCTACGAAGAAATTTATTTCTCTTTCTTAGCTTCTCATAGTTCTCTTCAAGTTGATTATAATTTTTATCTTTATTTTTAGATAACATCATCATCCTTATCATCAACCTTTTCCAAATCGCTAATCTTAACTAATTCTTCTTTATCTAACCTAATAGCTAAACGAGCTTCAGCTATTTCCATACAAATAACTAAAACTAGTGGACAAAATACCAAGAAGAAGAATCCATAAATATTCTTAATAATATGATTAAGTGGTGTAATTATAGGTAAAATACCACCAACTCTTCCTAGTACTTGACTTGGTTCTATAGAAGGATCCTCTAAATCTGAATTTATACCTTTAGTAAAAAGCATTTCAACCTTATTATTCTCATTCTTATCAATTCTAATAATTCTATGGGAAATAACTAATCCTTCTACTCCACCTCTCTTACCTATATAAGCTATATCATCTCCAACTCTTAATTTATTAACATTAATAGTCTTTACTGAAATAATATCATTTACCTTATATTCAGGTTCCATAGATCCAGAAGCAACAGTAAATATTCTATAACCTAATACACTACCATTATTAGAAATTCTTTGAACAACTATAACAACAACGTAAATAGTTAATACAAATATAAATGTCCACTTAAATATATTATACACTATTTTAAAAAAATTATTCTGTAATAAATGCATATTAAATTTCCCCTTCAAGCAAATTGACCATATCTACTATCTTATTCTCTTCCCTCTCTAATCTATCTCTAAATATATTATATATACTTTCTCTTTTCTCATCATTCTTATTCTTAATCTTATCCATCTCTTTGCTGATTCTTACCTTTAATTCATCTTCTTCTATAGGAGCAGCACTTTCTAACATATTCTCGATGAATCTATCTATCATATCATTAATTACTTTTCCATATGATTCTTTATTACTTTTTTCTCTACCAAGCATTCCATTCGCAGTATAAATCATCATAAATATTTGATCGTATTGATCTCTTAATTCACTCTGATCCAAATAATCAAGTTTATTAACATCTTTTTTATCTTTACTTTCAAATGTCTGTATATAGTTCCATAATTGTTCTGCTTGTTGGAAGTTTGGATTCTTTAAAATAACATTAGTCTTTCTAATAGGACTTCTAACTGGAGATACATGAAGTCTGTTTAATGTTTTATATAACTCAGTCTGTGTAAAAGCATCTAGCTGATTCTTTATCTTCTTTAATCTATCTCCAATACTCATACCTTGAGAATTAGTTACTTCTTTAGTATCTTTATCAATAGATGAGAAAATAACTTTCATTTTTACTTTTTCAGTACCAAGCTTAGTATTAGCTGTATAATCTAAATCTTTCTTATCTTGAAAGAAAGAGTTTAAACCAGTTTCACTACATCTAGTAGTATAGAATAATCTAATATTATTAATTAAAGTAAATATAAATTTATTCTCATAAGTATCAAAACTTTCATCTTTATTAATATTTAATACTTTACTAGGTTTAACATCCCCAGTCTTTTGATTATAATCTTGTATAAAATTGGTATGTTGAGTTAAGTGAATAATAGATTCAACTGTTGTTTTTTTAGCTAATTCGACTTTAACTATCTCTTCTTCGTTGACAATAAATCTCTTTGGGTTTCTTAAAATATTATCAATATATGGCATACAGTTTTCTATCTTATCAAGCCATTCATAATCATACTGCATATTCTGATAATCTTTTTTAACAGCTAAAGTAGAATTAATATTATTTAAAAAGCTAATTTCATCAATCTCTTTATTATCCACGATTATCCTCCTATACCATCTTCTTAAGTCTTAACAAATACTCCTTACATTCATTAAAGTGTTCTTTACCAAATGCTTTATCAAGATATTCAATAAAGCCATCTATTTCATCTCTAATATAAGCTAAGTTCAATTGTTCAAATTTACGAAGTATCTTACGAGCTATGTAGTAATCTACTCCATCTACTTCTGTACCACCACATTCTACATATGTTGCGACAAAGTCTTTCATCTGTTTAACAATACGGTTACCGAAGGCTATACGGAAGTGTTTAATAACATAATCATCCATTTCATTAATCTTCTTTTCCATATCTGCAGATAGTGGATGATTTTCTTTAGCTTTAGTAAATAAGCTTTCTAGATAACTAGCATTGATATTCATAGCTTCAGTATCCACAGGATCAAATGGTGGGAATTTTTCATTGATATCTATAGGCATAGCACGGTCGTATACTTTATCAGTAACAGCAAATGTAGAGTCATCGTTATTGATTGTACCAATATACCACATATTAGGTGGGATCTTTAATTTACCACCAATTAATTTAACTGGATCGTTATCCCATACACTAGGAACCAATTCAATGATCCATTCATCCCTACTAGGCATTTCTAGAATAGATAACATCTCGGCGAAGTAATACTCAACACGGGCAATGTTCATCTCATCTAGAACAGTTACATATAAATCATCAGTATAACCAGCCTCGTACATTCCTTTTAATACTTCAGTTTCATTGAACTTCTTAGTAAACTCATTGAAATAACCAAATAACTCTGTTCTATCTCTCCATGATGGTTGTACTGATGCGATAATAGCATCTTTCTTAATAAATTTACCCCAAGCATAAGCAAGTGAAGTTTTACCTGTACCAGATATACCTTGCAAGATTATAAGTCTTGTAGCACTCATACCTGAAATAAATAATCTAATCATATTTGTTGTGTAATATAAGTGTAATTTAGAACCAGAGAAGTTTCTAAATGTTTCAACTAACTCTTCCAAAGTAAATGTATTATTGTAATTCTGTACTTGATAATTCATATATTCTACATCGATAGCATGTAGTTTTGAGAATCTAGCATTAGGATCGTCAATTTTAAGTTTATTTTCTTTCTTCTCTTCTCCCTCTTCTCCTTCAACTGCTTCTTCTCCACCTTCACTAGTACCTTCAGCACTAGCAGAATCTGCTTCATCAAGTACTTCAGCATCACCAGCTATAGCCGTAGGTTTTAAACCTAACTGTGATACTTTCATCGCAAGTAATTTATCTTTTTCATCACTTAGTTTAATAACTTGTTTTTGTAAATTACCAATCTCTTCTAACATTGATTCTTGTTCAATAACTGTTTTTCTAAACTTAAGATACTTTCTAATAATAAACCATAGAATTAATACTATTAGAGCTAATAGAATAATAATAACAATAATAGCTATAACAACTAAAATCCATTCACTAAGTTTAAACTCGTCTCTATAAGAATTAACTACACTAGCATATCCACTAATATCAAACATCTGAGAAACTCCAGAAATAAATCCCTGGAATATTCTGATAAGACCTCCAAAGAAGACAGACATAAATTCATACAAAAATCTTATAAATGTATCCATTATTCTACCTCCTTATATATTAGTAAAGGTCTATCATCTAGTGTCCTATATTGCTTTATATAGTCGGCATCTCTGTCTTTATAATCACTAACTAAAACATACGAAGTGCCCAAACTATTGGCAGCCTCTATCTTAGTACTAATATCCGCAACATGTTCTAGATTTATCTTTACACACAAAGTATAACCCAATTGGTCAATTATCTCTCTATTAGCTTTCAATTCATCATATGAAATAACTAATACTAGATTCTTTTTCAAAATTGGATTATCTAATACTGTAGATAATTCTTTATTTATAACTTTTCTCGTAATAAAGTCACCGTCTAAATCAAGAAAATATTTATCCGCAACCACCTTTTTATTAAACACTGAATTCATTAAATATAGAGAAAATTTTTGTAGAGAGACACACCATTTATTAATATTTAATCTCTCATCTATAAATACTCTGTCTATCAACACCCATCTGTATTCTTCTAAGACATCGATATTATGATTTAACTTAATCATCATACAATTATCTACATTACTAATTTTATCATAACTTATACTAAAATAGCTATCCTCTAATGTTAAAAATTTATTACTTCTGTCAACAAACTTTTTCATAATTTTATTAATGTATTTAACTTTAGAAGTATATTTACTAAATATATTATTAATATCATAGTAATAATCAACTTTAAATTTTAAATCATCTACTTTTACTAAGTCTAAACAAAAACTAGTTAAATTCTTAATAATTTCAACGTTTTCACTGTATTTTTCATTACTATCTATTAACTCATAGTCACTATATTCATCTAATAATTCTACTGTTAATCCATTAAATTCTTCTTCTAAAACTTTTAAATTATAACTAGAATTATCATCTACAGTATGAAAAATATTATAGTAACGATTGTCAATATAAGTAGTAACATATCTTTCTACTTTACTTTCTACAAAAGATTCATCTTTAAAGCACACTAAAGCGATTTTAACTAGAGTTTTAGTTAAATATTTCATATAAACATTTATCAAGTTCTCCATAAAATCAACCCCATACTTTATTATTTTTTTAACTAGCTGTTACTACTCCTACAGTAATTATTGGATTACCTACTCCATTATATGTATAATTCTGTGTTATATCTCTCTTATAAAAGATAATATCACTATTACTACTAGCATCTATCTTAAATGAATATTTACTTACGTACTGATAACCACCTATTGTTGTTTCTTGATAATTAGAAGAAAGCCTGTTGTGATAAGTATTACTTGTTAAATCAAGTCTTAATATATTTGGATCAAATGTAAGTGTTACAATAGCTGAATAACATTTAGCTTTATCTGTAGTAGACATAGCAGCATAATCTTCAACAGATATTTGATCTCCTTCTTCATAATCACCAAAATCTTCACTCGCAACATAATAACTAATCGCATTTGTTAAATTAAGTGTTAAAAACTTACTATTGGCACTATCAGTAATATTATAAGAGAAATTAGCCTTAGTAATACCCAATTTATATGTTGCAGACAATGTTTTTTTATAAGGAGATTGACTAATTGCTCTCGTCGTAATAGTTACTTCATCTCCAGCATTAAATGTTGTGTTAGGTGTAACTGTAATAATATACGAATCAGTATGATCATCTTCAAGTATTGTCCCACTAGCTTGACTCAAAGTACAAGTAACTTTAGTCGCATCACAATCAACATAAGCATTATAGGCAATATCACTCTTAGTATAAACATCTTCATTCTTCTTATTGTTAAGATCAATAGTAATTGGATAAGAGTTAACACCATCCCAGTTATTTATACTATATGTCTTTCCATTTACCTTCAAAACTGTACTATTAAAGTAAAAATCTTTAGTTTCTAAGATAAAGTTATTAAGAGTATTGTATATATACCTACCAAAAGCCGCGGCAGTAACTACAAATACCATTAAACATATCAAAATAACTATACTAATTTTTCTATGTTCTCTAATAAACTTCATATATACTCCTTAAATAATTTGTTTAGACTCTATAATAATAGATATATTCTCTGTTACATCAGCATACGTTGTATCATTCGCATATGATAATGGAAAATCTACAACTAATTGATAAACATCAGTAACTTGATTAGCATAATTCATTGTAAAATAATTAGTTTCATCATAAACTTTATACCACGCACCATCTTCATCTTGTCTAAGTGTAGGTGATCCTAAAATATTAGTAGCGCCTGTATCATCATATTCTTCATTCCTATACATTCTAAGAGTAATAGGTAAATTAGTAGTAGTTCTAACTTTTAATTTATATTGAAGATCTACTTCACTTTGCTCATCACTATTAAAATTAGATACTGAAAAGCTATAGGTAAATGGTGAATTAGATGGAACTATCTTCGCACTATCAATATTAAAAGTCATCATTTGTTCATCTAAAACATATACAGCTCTATCTACATTAGATTTCAATCTACTCTCTGTAATATAACTACCATAAGCAGTAATAAGAAAATAAACAATTAAAATTACTGATACAGCAAAAATAGAAGACATTGCTAAAAATCTCTTTTTTTCTTTCTTATACTTAATTTTTTGATATCTTTCTTTAATTGCTTTTATCATATTAACCTGTATATGGAACAATTGCCTCCCCTCTATATTGAACAGCACTAAATAAAACTTCCAAATAATCATCAGCTTCTGCTTCAGTCTCTAAATCATTAACAGTATCATCATTAACCCATGTCATATTAAGAGCTAAATTACGTATAGGAGAACTATCTAATTCAGCCTTAGTCACAATACCTGTATAAGTATTAACTCCTGTCCTAGTAAGTGTAATATTAGGATGAGAAATACTAGTCAAAGTAAGTATCTTGTCAGAATCAACACTTTTATCAATAATCTCCAAATCATACCTAACAGCTACTTCAGTACCAGTAAAATCTAATTTTATATTGAAAGCTCCACTAGCTCCAGGAGCAATCTTACCAGTCTTAACATGTTGATTATTCCAAGTAACATCATCTAAATCTAATTCTTTACCAACTTCATCAGATACAAGTACTTCATTAATCTTTATTCTCCAATCAGCAACATCAGCTTCAGACTTGCCAGATACCTCAGATTCATAAGAAGAATAAGTAGCACGAGACACCAAAAAGGCTATACAAAGTACAACTAAAATTACAAATACAATTTTACTTTTATATCTTTTCTTCATGCCTATTCTCCTACTCTTAAATTATAACATACTTAAATACAAATTCATACAAAAAAAGAGAATAAATTGCCATAAAAAAGAGGCAATAAATTGCCTTAATTTTTCTTATATTTAAATGCTGCGAATAAAGAGAATGCAGATACTACTAAGAATATTACAAATGTTATTATATCTCCTCTTAAATTATTCTTAACATTATTAATTTTATTTAAATAACTAGTCTTTGGATTTACTAGTTCATTAGATGAATTGCTTGTTCCAGAACTAACACTACTACTAGAAGAACCACTAGTATTAGAAGATGCATCTGGATCTATTCTAGGTTGTACTTTTCTTACGTTAACATTTACTACATAATATAAACCATTAGTAAATGTACTCATCTTAGTAACTCCAACTTTCTTAGGTGTTAGAGAAGCACCACTTACTCCTACAACAGTTGGATCATCAATTTCCCAGTTAAGTGAAGAGAAATCACTAATATCAGTTATATAATTACTTAAACTATAATTATTACCTAAGATAAGATCTACATCTACTGATTTACCTTTACCTAAAATAAATGGATCATTAACACTACCAGTACCACTGATAATATATGTATCATCTGATAAGAATACAGCTGGGTAAACTTCACCAGGATTAGATGCATCAGTAGTAGTAAATATATTAGTAGTATCATTAATAAGTACTTTAGAAACTCCTTTAACACTAGAAGTCATTGTAAGTGTAGGCTTAGTTGTATCAAATAACCAGTTATTAGCGCATCCAGAAACACCACTATCTATTAAACTAGCATTACAATTAAGACTAGCTAAAGCTAAATCACTAGCAGATAGAAGTCCTACTTTACCAGTCCAAGTAGCATGTCTTGTTATACCATCAGTTGCTGGTGAATCTGTTGGAGGAGTAATAGTAGTATTACCACTCTTTTCAGCTTCATATAAAGCAACAGAACTAGCAGCAGTATTAACAAAACTAGTATGCCATAAAGCGTCATCTATAAATGCTTTGCCGCTGTCTTTCAAGCCAGAATCAGCAAAATCACAAGGATTAGCAGATGCTCCTGCATTGGTATAACAGAAACCACTTCCACTATCCCAATATAAACTATTATTAGCTATTCCTGTATATCCAGGATTAAGTAATCTCTGTATTCCTGATTCACTCCATTCATTTCTACCAAATCCAGCATTAACATCACTAGGAGTACTATCCCAAGAATAAAGACCAATAGATTCGTTTCTTACAAGTTTAACTCTCTTAACACCATTAACATTAAATACTCCAACTATTCTCCAGCCTTTGAACATAATGTGATTTTCCGTACAAGCCGCAGTATCAGGCATTCCAACATTACTTATAAAACCTTGGCAAGAAGATAAACTAGTATCATCATAACCACCATTTGTATTTATATAATCATTACTTAAATAGCCTGTCGTTCTTAATTCATACTCACTAGTATCAGTATTTAGAGTACAAGTATATGAAGCACCATAATCCATAACATGCCCTACATAACTATTAACATCAGACGTACAATCTGCTTCAGTAGGATAACCATCATGTTCATCATCCTTTGGCAACAAAGTATTTGTTAAATAAATTCTATATTTTTCAGTAGCAACTCCAGGAGTCTCTCCATTAAATAAAACATAGTTATTAGGATTCATTCCTACATAACGTTTATTATTATCACTAGTTCCATCATTAACTAAGTTACTATCACTTAAACCACTAATAACTTTACTAGCTTTATCAACAGCAAAAACTTGTGTTGGTATAAGTAAAAAACTAATCAAAGCAATCAACAAATACTTCTTCATGATATCGTCTCCTTATTATAATTCCATTATAACATTTTAATTTATTTTTACCAAGAAAAAATAGACTTTTTAGTCTATTTTTTTTCATCTTTTATTTTATTGTAGAAATTACACATAGTAACACTCATGTATGGAGTTAACCAGAAGTATAAAATTCCAAAAGTAAATAATCCAAGTAAGAGCCATCCTAAGAAACTAAGACCAAGTAAGAAATAATCCATCTTATGACCTTTAATAATTCTAGCACTTTCTGAAAGAGTATCGATTGCTTTCATATCAGGATTATCAAGTTTTATAAAATAAGCTTGTGAAAACATAATAGCAACTATAATACCAGGAACTACTAATAGCATCATTCCAACGAATACAGCTAACGCTGTGACAAGAGAAATGATAAAACAATCAAATGCCAAATTAGTCTTACTGAATAATTCTCTCCACTCTACCTTTTCATCACGTGATATTTTCAAGAAATAACTACAATAGCCAAAAGTAATAAAGCAAACAATAACAAAAGCAACTAGAGAATAAAGAGATTTAGCTGTAGTATTATCAGTAGTATTTCCAAGTCCATAGAATATTCCTGTTAATATCGTATAAGCCAACATTAACTTTATAGTCTCTGACCATTTTCCTTCCAAACTTTTCTTAGCTTTTTCTTTTAATTCACTAAAATCCATATAAGCCTCCTTTTCTATGAAAAATTATATCACAAAAAAAAAGATATAGAGTTATAAAACTTCTATATCTTCATCATCTTTTTTCTCTTCTTCTTTTGGAACTTCTTTTTCTACAGGTTTTTCTTCTTTTACTTCTGGTTTATTTAAAGCTTCTTTATTATTAGTACTAATAATTTTATTCAAAGTTTCCTTCTTTTCATAATTTAATAAAACTACGAATATATATATTTGATATACAAATACAAGCATAATAGGAAGAAGTACAAATACTAAGAAACCAAGTCTTGTCTCTAAGAATTTAAGAATATCTCCTAACTTAGCATAATTATTAGCAGCTTTGCCAAGAACACGTTTATGATTAACGCTTATCTTAACAGTCTTATCATTAGAAATCTTAGTCTTTATATTGTATAAAGAATTATAATCATCTTTAGTAACTCCTTGTACAACACCTGTTCTAATTACATAGCTTTCATCAATAACAGCATAGTAATAAATATAATCACCAACAGCTATATTTTTACTCTTCTTAACTATTAATAGATCGCCATTATTAGTATTCTTGATATATTTAGCATCATTTTTACCAAGACTAGCTAAAGTATAATCACCAAACTGTGTAAATCCATAATCGTTTCTAAATAATATACAAGCTGTTATGAATATAACATAAATTATTATTAAAATTTCTAATATATCCCATATTACCCCAAAAATTCTTTTTATCATTTAAATCACCACTCTCATTTTATCATATTAAAAATTTAATTTCAATTATTAATTAAGGAGTTCTCTTCTTAACAATAATAAATTCATTATCACTATCTACTAATTGATTACCATCATATAATTTAAATACTATTTTATAAGTTCCAGAAGTTAAATTATCAGCAAAATTATATCTAACATTAAACGGTGAAGTACCTGTAGGAACAATTTTTTCATAAGCAGTTCCACCAGTCGCATCAGTTAATGTATCAGTAAACAATGAATTAAATGGTACTTCAGTATAATTAGTAGTAACGCTATCAGTAATATCACGTTTATATAGAGAAACTCTAAAGTTAGGATTAGACAAAGCTGATACATACTTAATACTATAATTATTGTATTTAGCTCCTAATTCATTAAGTGAAGTTACTCCGTCTACTACTTTGTTTTTATCATCACCAGTAACTACAATAGAGTTATTACTACCAACAACCGTTACTGTTCTATTATATACTGTTGCTCTATCTGGATCAGAATTATGAAGACCATCGTTAGAAGCAAACAAAGTAAATCTGAATGTATATTCACCTACTGGCAGGCTCTTATCTGTTTTCAATGTCATCGTACCATTAATATTAGATACTTTTCCAGCTAGTTTTATTCTAAATACACCATCGCTATCAGCATAGTACTCAGTATTATTAATAGTAACTGATGTACCAATAAGCATACTAGAACTTACTTGGTTACCACTGTGGTCTAGAATAGCTAAGTTAAGTCCCATAGAACTACTCTCATAGTTAGTATCAATAATTGACTCACGTCCAGAAGTTTCGTCGTAGTCAACTTCTGCTGAAATTGGCGTTGTACTATCAATATCTTGATACAAGTAACGTTCAGGAGTAATTGAACCAACAAGTACTGAGTTAGATGCTGCATATGTATTGTAATACATAAATTGTCGACGTGGAGTAACAACGTGATACATTGTTCTATCCTCACCATTACGTAATTCAAATAACATATATTTATTTAATACTCCATCAGAAACTGTCGTGTTCTTAAAGTCAAAGATGAATAAGAACTCTTCCATAACTAGATTATAATCATCGTCAAAGTAAACTTGATTCATTTGAACGTCACTATATTTATTAGTAGTACTAGTACTATCCATCTTTATGAATTCCGATAGTTTATAACTAATTTCACTATCAGCACTAAGTTGAGCTGTCGATGCATTATACCGAGCCTGATCTATTGTTAAATAATATTCTTCAGGATGACCCTCTATACTATTATCAATCATTGTAATCTCAGTTCCAACAGGTAAAGCTGCATCTGTAACTAAAGCATGATAATAGTCTCCATCTCTACCATAGAAAGCACTAAAGCTTTCAGGCATAGCAATCATAGAATAATATGCTGTGAATTGGCTCCTATTAGTAATATTAACTGGTGTAGCTGAAGGCATCTCATACTTTTTATCGTAAGATATTGAAGCATCGTAAGCATCTTCGTCATCGTATTCTTGTGCCTCTAAGTTAATCGTAATAGTAATTAACTGGATATCATACTCTATCTCATTTATTGGTACCATAGCTTGTAGTGTTAATACTGCTGTTCCAAGTTCTGCTGTAAGAGCAATATTCTTAGCATGGTAGAAATAGAACATCATTGTTGGTGCTATAGACTGAGAGTCTGTTTTATAACTATCTGTACCAGTCGTATCACCATTATCACGACTTAATAGTTTTGTTGTACCATAACTAGTCCACTCACGTGTCTCAGCTTTCATTGATAAACCAAAGACACTATTAGCTTCTGCTTGTGTATGAGCAATCTTAGGTACAGTATCAGAATCAATTAATGATACACCACTTGCTAAACCTTCAGTATTAAATCCACTGACATTGAAGATTGTATTACCATCAGCAAATTCTGACATAGAAAGTGTATATGTACCTAATGAACCATACTTAGAAGCCGTCATTGTAAATTCATAACTAATTGTCTCTTCACCAATAGACCATATATAGAAGTTTGAAGCTGGTGGTTGAGGTTCTACGTAAGCTACTCTAACTTCAGAATAGTTATTCTCTTCATCTAGATAGTTAGAATAGAAACCATCTTTAGTTATATCATGATTTACGAGATGTGAACCTTTAACACTTGTACCACCAATGATCATATCACCAGCATCAGATGCTGAACCATAATCAAATGTATCACTATAGACACCATACCTCCTACTACCAGTAGTACCCATAGTATACATTCCAAGGAATGTCATACCTTTAACTTCACCATAAGCAGTAGCATCCTGGTTAGTAGCAACATTCAAGTTCTTATCAGCTAACATATAAAGTCTATTGTCAACATTCTTAGTAACTGTTTGTGTATCATCATTTATATTAACAGTTGCTAATACTTCGTTACCATCAGTACCAACCATAGATCTAAATGATTGTAGAAGGTTGGCATTTTCTTTTAATAGAAGTACCGTATTATTTTTAATAATAAAGTCTTCAATTCTGTTCAATGAATATTTAATATTTGAATAATCATTTGTAGTATCAACAGTACCAGAAAGTTCAATAACACTATTATCAATCACGACTTTATCTGCTCTCTGTATTGATACATTTGAACTAGGATTAGTTCTCGTACCTAGATTTCTAATATAAACTTCACTAGTACCAGCAGAAGATGAAGCATTACCTGAACCAAAGATAGATCCATTAAGTTCAAATCTATTTCCATGAGTAAGATAATTCAAACCATCTATATTAACATCAATTCCTCTTGTGACAGAAATGAATGAGAAGTCGTAACTATCACTGCCAGAAGCATTAGCTTCACCACCACCGAAGACAGTTCCTTCAATTATTAAATCAGCTTCGTCTAAACCAGATACATTTACAGCATTAGTACCAATATTTGTATGAGTTTCGCCATAAACAACTGAAGTATTAGCACCACCATATACGTTACCATAAATATGTCCGCCAACAATATTTACCGTAGCAACACTATTATTAGTAGATGAACTACCAGTAGCAGCAGCATTACCACCACCGAAGACGCTACCCTCTGTTCCAGTAGATGATGCACTACCAACAACAGTATCACCATCAACAGTAATAAGAGTATTACCACTTACGATAGCTGTAGAACCATTACCACCGGCATAACAACTACCACCAATTGTACCATCAGTAATATAAACTTCAGTATTTCCACCTACTGCTCCTTGATTACCTCCACCATAAATGTTAGTAGAAACAGTAGAGTTATCAACATCCAAATATGTATTACCAGTAACACCAGCTTGGTTACCTCCACCATAGATATTCTGAATAGTACTATCAACTACCTCTACATGTGTAGAACCAACGGCAGCTTGATTACCTCCACCGTATAAGTTATTTACAGTAGCATTTGTAACAACGATATTGGCATCATCTGTAACACCACCTAAGTTATTACCACCATAGACATCTTGTACCGTAACTTGACTAGTAGTAGATCCAATAGTTACATTAGATTCATTAAGATCTCCGCTAGTATTAGAACCACCATATACAGAAGTAATTGTTCCACCTGTAACTGTTACATTAGAAGTATCAAGTCCAACTTTATTACCTCCACCATAGATGTTTCCAATTGTACCACTGCTTACTTCAATAACAGATATAGCATTATCAGTAGTACCACCTAAATTATTACCACCATAGACATTTTGAATGTTCTTGGCACCAGTACCAGATACAATAACATGAGTATTATTGATTTCTCCAGAACTATTAGATCCACCAAATACATCAACTATTGTACCAGCATTTATATTTACATTAGTTTGAGTAGTAACACCTGCTTGGTTACCTCCACCATAGACATTGTGATTTGTACTAGCATTTATTGTGACATTTGAAGTACTAGAATTAGCTTGGTTACCTCCACCATAAACATCACCTGAGAAAGTACCACCATCAATAATGACATTAGTTGTTGTCGTTGAACCATTTAAGTTATTACCACCATATACGTTAGTAACAGAACCACTTGTAACATGAACATTAGAAGTAGTAACAATACCACCATTATTAGAACCACCATATAAGTTACCAGTAACAGTTGTACCAGCTAGATTAATATTAGTAGTTGTTTGCCCAGTATTATTACCTCCACCAAATCCATTGGCAATTGTTCCACCATTTAAGTTAACAACATCGCCTCTTTGTGGAGAACCAGCTTGATCATTACCGCCATATACGTCACCAATACTACCGCCTTCGATAGTAACAGTAACATCACCAAATTCTTTTGGAGTATGAGTAGAATCACCTTTACCTCCACCATAGACATTGGTTTCAATTTTTCCACCATTGACTGTAACATTTGTCTTATATGTAGCTGTAGCAGATGCATTATTAGAACTTCCATTTACAGAACCATAAGCACTACCACCATAGACACTACCTTTAATAGTTAAATTACTAGTAGTTGTATTAGTATCACCAATAACTACATTAACGTCACGAGCAACGTATGTACCAGGAGTATTACTATCTTCATAACCACCTTCACCGCCACCGTATACGTCTTTTTCAACAACACCTTGATTTATATTAACGTTAGTAGAACCATAAATAATACCTTTAGTTCTACTTCCACCAAAGACATTCTTTTCTACAGTACCACCATCCATAGTAATGTTTACTGTAGAAGTATATGAAGAAGTACCAGATCCAGCATTATTACCTCCACCATAGACACTACCTTTAACATCTCCACCGATTATCTTAACATTAGTAGTAGTTGTAGATGTATTTCCTTTAACACCAACAGCACCATAGTTACCACCACCATAGACATTAGTCTTTATAGTAGCAGAACCCGCTATAATAACATTAGAATTATTAGTAGAACCAATTGTATCATATGAAGAATTACCATTACCTATACCAAATACAGAGCCTGATTCAACTCCCCACTTAGTATCAGTAATAGAGTCGTCTCCAATCTTGGCATTACCACCAACATATACGAAAGAATCTCCATCCAAAGTACCATCACCGTTACCACCTTCGACACCATTAGATCCTCCAAATACAGAGTAATTAACTTGTCCACCAGTAACATTGATAATACGATTACCATAAGTTTGTGATAAGGCAGCACCACCAAATATAAAGTCAGCATTTCCGCCTTTCATATTAATATAAATCATATTCTTAGTTTTTCTATTAGAACTAATTAATGGTCCACCATTAACATTAAATAAATCTCCACCTTCAATAATAAGTCTAGCAGGAGCATAAATAGTACCACCATTTAATCCTCCAGCATATATACCAGATGCAGCTTCACTCTCAACTTCACCAAATGTTCCACTCTTAACAATTTGTGTTGAGAATAACTCTGTATCAGTAGAACTAGAAGAACTATAAATGCTACCGCCCCAACTAGAAGCAGCTGTATAATAAACTCCTAGTTTAGAGTTATCAGCATTATTTACTCTATCAAAATCACAACCATATGTCGCAACAGCATTTGTATAATAAGTAGATGAAGAACTAGTTGTACTAACAGCACTCAAAACATTATAATAGCCTGATTCTACGATTAGATTATATTTTTCAGGACTACCACTACCACCTGCAGCACTAGAGCTTCCTCCAACAACAGAAGTAGCAGTCAAATATTTTCTTGTAACTTGAACTTGTTGATATCTACCATCAATATATTGCCATTCTGTCGTTGTTGTAGTTTCAATTTCTATTCCTCTACCAATTTTCAAGTTATGATACTCACCATAAATATTATTAGTATTACTATCAGATGGACCACTAGTATTCGTAGAATAACTGTTTCTATTGACAAGAGCCCATTCAACTCTTAAATCAGCTCCAGCTCTTATACTACGCGTATTAACTTGAATCTCATAGTTACTATGATCAACACCATTATTAATACCTGTAACCGTAACTGGAACACTATTAGTAAATCCTTGAATATTACTATTTAAAAAGGCAATATTAGTATCACGAGTAACTAAGTAATAATAAAGTGTTTCTGAATCCGTCTCTTGCATGACATTATTCTCATCAAACTGTACTAACTCATAATACTCACAATTACTACTACAACTACCAGAAGTATATTGAACTCCTCTATTATTATAATAACCAACTAAACTACCAGCCTCCGTATGTCTCTTATAGAAACCAGCTACACTATCACCAACATCTATAACTCTTTCATAATCATATCCAGTAGGTGTAGGTAATGTATAAGAAGTCATGCTACCATTATTACCTATTTGATAATAAGACTCATTTGGATCAATATTAGTAGTATCAGCTTGCATATAGTAATAACATGTTTGTGAACTATATCTCCTATTCCAGCCACTACCAGTAACAATAGGTTCACACATAGAGTTACTTAAACTATTTCCTCTATCATCAACTGCTCCAGCAGGATAAGGAACAGCTCCATTTCTATTAGCTTCACTAGTTACAGAACCTCTTGTATATAGAGTTGGGAAAGTATAACCATTATAATTAGGAGTCCTAGTAATAATTGGTTGCATACTAATAGGTTTAAGTCCAGTAGTACTTAAATTATTACTACTAACACTAGCGTTAACAACAGTAGCTTCTGTCCATGTAGCATACATAGTAATTGATATAGGACCAGTTGTTGCCGGTATCTTAACATATCTAGTATAAGTATCAGCATCATAACTAACAACTGCATTAGGATAATCAGTTATCCATCCATTAAAAGCCATATCATTAGGTCTATCAGCATATGGATTATCTATTAGAGGAATAGTTATATAACCATTTTCTATTACATAATACTTATAATATATAAAATCAGATATTTGTTCATTAAGAGATACATATCCAATTTTTCCATCATCGTTAATGCTTTCTCCTCTATAAGCCATATATACTGCTACTAAATTACTATCAGTATAAGTATTATTACTAGATCCAGTAGGAACATTTCCATTACTAGTAGTAGTATAATTAAGACCCATGTAGTAGTTATAATCACTAGTTAAATCATTAATATAAACAGTCTTATCCGCAGTAGATACTCCACTATCATGTAATGCTATAGTACCACTAGGAGTAAAACTAAAACTTCTAACTTTAGGAGTATTATCTATTTTATTATCTCTTACATAAATAGAAAAATCTTCATCATAATCCCAATAGTAATTATCAAGTATTTCATCATTAAATACATTAACTACTTCACTAGCAGTATATGTTTCATTCTTAATAACAATTCTATCTTTATTAATAAAATTAAATATATTAGTAGTTTCTACTTCATCACCTATATTACCAAAAGTAGCTAAATCATTAATACCATCTTCATATTCAACTTTCATAATAGCGTTTTTAATATTACTATCTAATTTATTACTAATAATAGAAACATTATCACTATAAGGAGAATAAAATTTACCAAATACACTAATATTAGTAATAGTACTCTTCTCTTCTATTATTCCACTAAATAAAGCTATATTATTAGACTTATCATTAGTAGTATTAGTTAAATAAATATTACTCTTATGAATAGAAATATTCTTAATACTAGATTCTTCTTCTATTTTACCAGCTAAAGATCCTATAATAACAGGATCTTCACTTTCAGGATTAATAGTAATTTCATCTATATTAAGATTATTAATAGTACCTTTAATTTTATTAAATAAACCATAATAGTTTATTTGATTATCTTCTTTGCCTTCTTTGATATTAATATTAGTAATAGTATATCCTTTTCCATCTAAAGAGCCACTAAAGTACTTAGTATCAGTACCAATAGGAGTAATTTCATGATCATCTAAATCAATGTTTGCTCCAAGAACATAGTATTTATCAAGAAAATTATTCTCTTCTTCTACCATCTTCTTAAAGTACATTAATTGTCCGCCATTATTAATTTTATATGGATTCTCTTTGGTACCATTACCTCCAGCAAAAGAAGTAGCTACTTCTTTTCCATCCCATTTAACATAATTAATATCACTTAAAGTACTTCTAGAAAAAAAAGAAACAATACTAAAAGAAAGTATCATTAACATGAACAATGAAAATATTATATGTGTAAGTTTTCTTTTAGTAAGTTTCATATTCTTCTCCTAATCGTTAACGTAATTTTTAATCTTAGTCATTCTCTCTATCTTATCTAATTCAAATACATGCTTATTATCATATTGTTTAGAAATCTTTTCCATAAATGTAATTAATCCTTTTAATTGTCTTCTTGAATAATTATCATTCTTTATAGTTCTAAAATGATTATTCTTATCAATCATAATTTTATATTTCATAATCTTGAATACTCCGTCAAAGAAAGCATCATCATTATATAAAATAGCTATAAATAATATTTTTAAGAAAACATATATAGGCATTTCATAGATTTTATTTCGTAAATTCTCATATAAGCCTATCTTCTCTAAGTCATAATCATATACTTCCTTAAACGAAGGATGTTCAACAGATTCAAATAAACTCTTAGTATCACCAAGTAATATGATATTAGATATTTTATAAATAAATTGATATTTAAGTAACCATTTCTTATTAATTCTAGAAGTTGCTAACTCATCATTCTTAACTCTAAGTAAATTAGTAACTAAATCAACTATTTCTTTTTCTTTCTCTTTCTGTGTATTACTGATAGTAACAATAGAATTACTATCTAAATCTAATACCTCTTCTTCTGTTAATATCTCTACTCCATCTTCATCTTCTTGTTTCTCTTCATCCTGTATCTTACGGATATTATCTATCTCTTTCAATGGAATAGTAACAGTTAAACCACTATGTTTATAATCTTTTCTATCTTTTGGACTAGAGAATACTTCTTGTGGTAAAACTTCTCTATCAAAATCATTTGTCTCTGTATTATCATTCTTAACAACATATCGTTTAAATATCCTATCAAAATTAATAAGAGCAAGTCCAATAAATACAATTAAGCATACTGCGATAAATTCAAGTATTACTTTAGGTGATAATATCCAAATAATCTTGCCAAGTACATCATTTTTACTTATTGGATCATCTTGACTATTATTGGCATCACCTTTAGTAATAAGTCTATTACCACTCTTATCAACAATACGGTGAGTTATTATTTCTCCAGAACTATTTTTATAAGAAATAATATCATCTACTTTGACATTCTTAGTAAGCTTAACAAAGATAATATCATTAACTTCAATAGTACCTGACATAGAACCGCTAGCTACCACAAAATATGTATATCCAAACACATTTACATGGTCTTTCTTTAAAATATCTGTTACTACAAAAGTATATACGCATAGTAATATCAAAAATGATAAAAATGCATACGCTATATACTTTAAAATTTTCTTCACACTCTTCATATGCACACTCCAATTATTCTATTAACATTATACCATAATACAAGTAAATAACCAATAAAAATTCATAAAAAAAAGACCACTTTTGTGGTCTATAACATTTCTGCTTCTTTTTCAGGTTTTAATTCTTCTATTTTATTGACATTGCAGATGAATGCAATGTTTTCTAAAGACAATCTTCCTTTATTAATGTTTTGAATCAAATTGATATAAGCAACGGTTTCCATAGTACTATCAATAGATGCTTTACTAACATCACTATCACTGATATTTAATCCCAACAAACGATACTTATCACTCACAATAGTTTCAATCTTAGAATCACTAAAGCAAGTACTCTTCCTTAAGAATACATTACTAGGATTAAAGATAAATCTATAGAAATTATTAACTTCTTTTTCAATATTAAAATCTTCCTCATCTTTATAAATAGTCTTTAATTGATTACTTAAATAATTAAATGATGAAGTACATGCCATAAATAAATCATACAAAGTAGAAGATTCTTTTATATATTTATCTAAATTAATACTAATTTCATAACCAAATTTCTTAAGATAAAGTTGTTTAATCTTACTAATTTCATCATTCATCTTAACTTTAGCATTCTTAATCTTATCAGAATTATATTTAGCTAAGAATCCTTCTCCATTAGCTCTAGCAAATTCTTTATTAATAGCTAATCTCTTCTTATCTTCTTTATCTATTTCTTTATTGTTATTAGCAAATTCAGTCTTAACTTTATCTTTTTCTTTATATTTCTTTAATAAGTCCTTAACAATAGGTTCATAAGTATAATACTTCTTTAAAACAACTAAAGTATTATGTAAATCTGCCATAGCAAAATCAAACTTATTCTTATCTTCAGGAGTTAAATCATCAAAATTACCATTACAATAAGTATTATAATTTTTGCTTCTTATTTCACTACTAGGTAAATAATCTTCTATATTCTTAGATCCATTCAAAAATACTTCTAAATTCTTATATTCATCTCTCGCAAAAGTAACTCCTGCTTCTAATCTCTTCTTTAGATACTCATCTAAAATAGTATTCCTATCACAGCCTAAATTATTTAATAATTTAGCATTTTTATCAGCTAAATACTTGTCTAATTCTTTCTTATATTTATCTAAAATATAAAGTAAATTTAACTTAATTTGATAAATAATAGTAGGACATTCCCAATATATAGAATCAAAAGTAGTCCTCATCTTCATAGAGAAATCATTATCATTCATAGATAAAGAATCTAAAAATTCTTTCATATAGTTTGCCGTAAACATAGTATAATTAAAATCTTCTTTTTTTAGTTCTATACCCATTTCATTAAATTTAGAAATAAATGTTTTTAGGTGTTTATTAAGTAATAATAATGAAGCATTATCATCAATATCTTCTATTAGATAAGAGAATCCAAGTTTATAGTAGTTATCAACATATTTATTAGTATCCACTACAGCATCTTGCAATAAAGCTAAGTGATTATTAATGTTTTCATATGCATTTATACTATTATTTGGAAATATACTAAGAGCTCTAGCTTTAAGCATTTTAAAAACATCATTCCGATACTCAGTAAATTTCCTAATTTGCATATCAACATAGGCATTTCTATCTTGAATAGCTTTTTTATGGAATTCTTCTTTTATTTTCTTAGTACCAGAATCTGTTTCCATAGGAAAAGAAGATAAATGTTCTTTATCTATATCAATCTCTTTTAATATAAATACCTTATCATCATTCTCCATTTGACTCGTTACTCTCTTCTTCCTCTTTCTTCTCTTCAGCTTTAATTATATTTTCATTCAAAAATTTTATATGATCATTAATACTATCATACAATGATAAAAGCTCTTCATTATTCAATCTATTTAATGCTTCAATATTTACTTTATCCATATGTCACCTCTAAGAATAAAAGGTCTTCAAGGAAGACCTTTTCATAACCAACTAACTATGTGTTCAATAAACTGAACTGCATGTTGTAAGAAATTGAAGCTCCTGAAGCTGCATTCTCACAGTCAACGTCTTGACCTTCGATCCATAGATAGAATCTAACTTTAGTAACACCAGGTGCTAATTTAAACCATCTAGTACCAGCAGGTACTCCAGTAGAATTAGTTGTAGTAAATAATCCTTTTACACTACCGAAATAGTTAGTATCTTGGCTACCAACTGGAACAGCATTAGTAATAGCTGCCTTTACTCCAACATAAGTTAATGCAGTTGGTGTAGTATCAGTAATACCATAGTTTCTTGCATTATCAGTACCAGCAGCAGTATGAGTTTCACTATTAGGTTCCCAAATAATTAAGTTATTAGCTGGGTTAGCTACACCATCTGTAGTACTAGTAGCATGATATCCTTGCCATGTAGCTAGAGTTTGGTTCAAATCACCATTACCTTCTCTTAACCAACCTACACGAGCAGCATTTTTTAATCCTCTATCGTCTTGGTCAGCACTAATAACGCTAGATGATGGAGTTAAATAAACTTGTGACTCTTCAGTAACTTTAAAGAATAAATCGAAAGCTACCATAGCACCAGTAGTTCCTTTTGCCTCAGTTACTGCACTAGCAGTTAACTCTAAAGCATCAGTAGTGGCATTATTAGAAAGTGTACCAGCAAAGAATGCTAGTTTTCCAGCACTACCAATTTCACCAACAGTAGAAACTGGTGTAATTTGACTACCTGTACCAAATGGAATCATATTTTCATTAGTGCTATATTTTGAAGATGCACTAGTAGTAGTATTTATGATATCCTCATTAGTAATAACAGTCTTCCAAGAATCAGCATCAGTTGATATTAGTAAACCATTTTGAGCTGCTACGTTAACATCAATAGTATTAACAGTTACAGTTTGGTTTGCTGTGAACCATGCGTAAGTACTAGCAGTTAAAATAATACCTACGAACAAGATCATCAAAATTGATAAAAATATTTTTCTTTTTCTCTTTTTCTCGTAATTACGAGTTTTCTTATCCATATCTCTTTTCCTCCTCTTTTATTTGATATGCTCTTCTGTAAAGTCCATATGCATCTTGATTTCTCCACCAATTAAATCATTTTTGCACTCTGGATCATTGCCCTCGAGCCATATGACAATAGTATATCGATCCTTCTTCTTCGGTTTAAATTTCTTGCGTTGCTTTAAAGCCACAACTGACTTAGATCGAAAGGCCACTGTATCTGGCTCAGGCTTTTTAGTAGTACGATTCCTTTTAGCATATACTGTTCTTTTGCCATTTTGAATTATCATAATTCTAATAGCATCATCAACTCTCTTTATGGTATCGTCAATATCTATCTCATACCAATAATGGACAGTCTCATGACCAGCATTTACTAAATAGAAACTATAAGCAATATAGTTATTACCATTATGGCTGCCAGTACCTTTATCGATATTCTCAGGTAACCAGTCCTTAGAAATATTATCCATATAATCTATTGTCTTAGCTGATAATTTGAATCTTTTATTTTCAAATTTACCATCTTCCGACAGATAGACATTTTTTCTATTGGATAAATTCCTATCTAAACTAATAGTAAACCTACCACCATCATAGACAATATATAAAAATAAATAAATAATTGAAAGTAATATAAGTAAAGCTAAGAAGATAATTGTAACTAATTTTACAAACATCTTTTTCTTATATACTTTTTTTGCATCAACTTCTACTTCATTCTTCATCAAACCACCTATTTTAATTATATATTGCTATTTTCAATGCCACCTTTCCTACTATGTCTATTAAAATTATAACATGAAAATTTAATTTAACAATATTTTTTGCATAATTTTACTATTTTTTCACATTTTACATATAAAGTGTCTAATCATTTTAAAAACATAAATTAATATTGACAATAACCTAATTATATATTAAATTAATAATGTATCTTGATCTAAAAGATATCGGCATGATTGCGATTTCGTTTAATACTATTGTAATTATACCTTTTGTTGATTTATTCAATAATTGATTAATTGCTGAGTATTTGCTTATAGTAGTACCATATGTATTATTAATTTAATATATACGAGAAATATAAGAAGAAATTAGTAATTATCATTTAATTATGGAAGTTTTGGAATACAAACTTTAAACAATAACTTACTATAGTCAAGATACTGTAACTTAGTAAGAGAAAGAAAACTCCCCGAAGATAAGGTAACACGCGTTTGGTACTGATAATACCAAATACAAATGTTATAAAGTGAATGGGAAACTCGGTTATTTAATTTATCAAGTTACCTAGTTATTTATAATAATATTTATAATATTATTTGAATATCAAAAGTTTCTTGAAACGTTATTTAACTTTATTGAAAAAAAGGATATTTGAATGAATATCCTTTTTTAGTGCAAATTTTTATATAAAAAAAGAATAGTTAAATGACCTCACTATTCTCAAAAAGATAACTCTACTTTTGTCAGATTAATAATTGACTGATAACCATTATTAACCCCGGTTCAATGGAAGCTAACTCTTAGTCATATTACGTTAGCCACTTACCACATAATATTTTCCTTTATTTGTAACTACTAGTAGACAAGCAGATAAGCACGTATTAACAATCATAATAAATAATTAATATCATTATAAATTATTATGTTAATAACTAAAACTTGTGTACTAACACTTACATTAAAACATTTTATAAGAATAAGGTCAATACTATTTTAAAACTTTTAAGTACTTTACATATTATTTTACAAAAAAAGATACTAGTAAATAGTATCTTTATATAAAACAACTTTCTTTGCCTTTAAAGACTTAGGTACATCGATAACTCTCTGATTAGATGAACCACGCCATTTTAAAGTAGGATCATGAAGTTCATCTTTATATTGTCCATCTACTAATACATCTAAATAATTTAAGACTTCTTTTCCTTTTAAATCTTTATCAAATAAGAATCCTGTCCATGACCATAAGCTCTTATTAGGAAATCTCTCTTTAAAAGCTTTAGCTAGCTTAGTAGTACCTTCTATATTCCTAGGATGCATTGGTTCTCCTCCTAACATAGAAAGACCAGCTATATGATCACTATCACATAAATCTAAGATATGATTAATAGTCTCATCTGTAAATTCATGTCCTCCACTAAAAGCCCATGTCTCAGGATTAAAACAATTCTTACAATGAAATTCACAGCCTTGGAAGAAAACAGATACTCTAACACCTGGGCCGTTAGAAATATCCATTTTTCTAATCTTATTATATTGCATTATTCATCATCATCTTTATTATCTAGATGTAATACTCTCTCTTTAATCTCTTGAGTTCTACCTTTATTCCAGAAATTAGTACCAATATAACCGCAAGTCCTACGAGCAACATTTAATTTATTATGATCTCTATTACCACATTGTGGACAATACCACTCTAAGTTTTCATCTATCTGAATTTCACCAGTATAACCACATACTTGACAATAATCACTCTTAGTATTTAACTCAGCATACATAATATTGTCATAAATAAACTTTATTACTTCCATAACAGTATCTAAGTTGTCTTGTAAATTTGGAGTCTCTATGTATGAGATAGCTCCTCCTGGTGATAATTGTTGAAATTCACTCTCTAATTTTAACTTAGTAAATGCATCAATCTCTTCAAATACAGGTACATGATAACTATTAGTAATATAATCTCTATCAGTAATACCTTTAATCTTACCAAATCTCTCTCTTAAGCATTTAGCAAACTTATAAGTAGTAGATTCAATTGGAGTTCCATATACTGAATAATCTATATCCTCTTCAGCTTTCCACTTCTTACAAGCATCATTCATATGTTGCATTACTTTTAGTCCAAATTCTTTACCTATTCCATTATCTGTATGAGAATGTCCAGTCATATACTTAACACATTCGTATAAACCAGCATATCCTAATGAAATAGTAGAATATCCATGATGTAATAATTCATGTATTGACTCACCTTTCTCAAGTCTAGCAAGAGCTCCATATTGCCATAGAATTGGTGCTACATCACTAGTAACTTTAGAAAGACGTTTATGTCTAATTTGTAAAGCTCTATGACATAGATCTAATCTTTCATCAAATATCTTCCAGAATAAATCCATATCTTTTCCAGAAGATAAAGCTACATCAGGTAAGTTAATAGTAACAACACCTTGATTAAATCTACCATAGTATTTACCTTTACCTTTAACATAGTTCTTAGCTTTAGCTATATTTCCTAAACTCATAGTTCTATCAGGTGTTAAGAATGAACGACATCCCATACAAGGATAGCACTCTCCTACACCTTTCTCATTTTTCTTTAACTTTAACATCATCTTTTCAGAAATATAATCTGGAACCATTCTCTTAGCTGTACATTTAGCAGCTAATTTAGTTAAGTAATAATATTTACTTCTAGGTTTAATATTATCTTCCTCAAGTACATATAAAAGTTTTGGAAAAGCAGGAGTAATATAAACACCTTGTTCATTCTTCATACCTTGAAGTCTTTGTTTTAATACTTCTTCTATTATTAAAGCAAGCTCATCTTTATATTCTTCAGTCTCTCCTAAGTACATAGCAACACTTAAGAATGGAGCTTGACCATTAGTAGTAGTCATAGAATTAATTTGATATTGGAATGTTTGTACTCCATCAACTATCTCTTTATGTAAATCTTCCTCTACAAACTTTTCTATTTGTGCTTTAGTTAATTTACGTTTCTTATATTTTTCTTCAATTCTCTTCTTACTTTCTCTAACGAATGGAGCTAAGTGTGTAAGAGTAATAGTTGCTCCACCATATTGTGAAGAACTAACAGCTGTAATTAATTGTGTAGCAATAGTCATAGCTGTTAAGAATCTATGAGGCTTCTCTATCATTACACCATTGATATTAGTACCATTCTGAAGCATATCATCTAAGTTAATTAAATCACAGTTATGTAGTGCATTCTGTGCAAAATAATCTGCATCATGAAAGTGGATAATACCAGTATCATGAGCATTGACGATATCTTCAGGAAGTAAGAATCTTCTTGTAATATCTGTACTAGTAATACCAGCTAAATAATCTCTTTGAGTAGTAACTACTTTCGCATTCTTATTAGAATTCTCTGTATTCCAATACTCATTTTCTCCATCGATTAACTCTTTGATAGATCTATCTGTAGTATTACTTCTTCTAACTAATTCTCTTGTATATCTATAAGTAATATATGTCTTCGCAAGTTGATACTTGCCAAGTGCCATTAATCTCATTTCAATAATATCTTGTATATCTTCAACTAACATTCTTTTCTTATGAAGTCCTTCAATATACTTAATTATATTTCTTATTTGTACATCAGTAACACGCTCTTCTTCAGCTACTTCGGCATTAGCTTTAGAAATAGCAGTCTCAATTTTATCTGGACTATAATCAACAATATGTCCATCTCTTTTAACTATTTTCATACCTTTCACCTCTCTTTGATATTTTCATCATAGCACTTATCTAAAAAAAATAATGTTGCATTTGCAACATTTTACAATTTTTGTTAAAATATTTTTTAGGTGGTGTAAAATGATAAATCCTTTCGATAAAATATCTCAAAAAAATAAAGAAAAACTACTTTGGTTACTAGAATCAAAAGAATATTCTTTTCCTAAAAAAACGTCAATAGCTGAGAGATTTAAAAACGAAAATATTGTTGGTATTATTGAAGAGGGATACATTAAAGTCTATAGAAATAACTATGATGGATCAACTAATACTATAGAAGAATTATATGAAAATGAAGTCTTTACTACTACATCCAGTCTAACTAATAAAGATATTGACATTATTACTATGGAAGACTCTAAAATAATTATTGTAGATTATGATTACATAGTAGAAAACTTAGATAATGATACTACCTATTTTAATCAATTTATTAAAAACTTATTTCTAATAATGAATGATAAAATAATAAGTAAAAATGAAAGAATAGAAATACTAAGTAAAAAAACTATTAGAGGGAAATTATTAAAGTATTTTGACATTGAATATAATAAAAGAAAATCAAAGTACATTTATTTACCATTTACATTTAAAGATCTAGCTGAATACTTATGTATTGATAGAACAGCTATGTCTAGAGAACTAAGATATCTAAAAGAAGATGGCTTTATCGAGACAAAAGGAAAAAGAATTACTTTATTAAACAAGTAATTCTTTTTATTTATCTTTTCTTTTTAATTATCCAATGACCATTGAAATTTATGTACTTCTTTACCAGTTAATATTATATTTTCAAAATACCTAACTCTTAAATCTTTTGCTCCTTTTTTAATAGTCCAAGAAACAATTCCTTCTACTGACTCACCTGGTTTAAGAGTACCACTACCTAAATAATTATCATCATCCATAGCTAGAGTTGCTTTAGTAATATCTTCATCATCTTTATTAGCTATAAAAAAGTGATTTTTATCATATTTAATTTTCTCTTTACTTTTATTAGTAATCTTAATAGTTACTTTTAAATCATCATAGTCTTCATACAAATCATTTTGCTTTTTCTCCACTTTAACAATCTTGTATTCAGCACCTTCATATTCAACAGCCTTATCCTGCTCATAGTTAAACTTTTCTCCTCCAGATGTAGTTATAGTAATAATAGCAAATAGTATAAGCCCTACTAATATAAGCCCATATCTTAAAGCTTTTTCTTCAATAAAATCTTTAATTTCTTGTTTTTTTTCAGTACTCATATTTTCTCCTCCTAAACAAATTATATCATTTTTTTATAAAGAAAAGAACTTAATAATAAGTTCTTTATTTCTTATGGTGCTTTCGGCGGGACTCGAACCCGCACAGTATCGCTACCAGTGGATTTTGAGTCCACCGCGTCTACCAATTCCGCCACGAAAGCAACTACATATATTATAACATAATTAATAAAAAAACTAACTAAAAGTTAGTAATAAACAAAAATGGTGCCGAAGAGATGGACTTACACCACTAACCTTTCGCAAACAACGCGACTGCTCTGATATTGAGCTACTTCGGCAACTACATATATAATTATACCACATTTTTTATAAAAGTAAAGTTACTGACTATCTTCTCTATATTTAGAACTATATAAGTCTTCATCATCACTATCTTCTTCTTGACTCTTATTAATGAATACACTCATATCAGGTAAATCTTTTAGAGAAGAAAGTCCAAAGTAATCTAAAAACTCATCAGTAGTTTCGTAAAGAATAGGCCTACCAGGTAAATCACTTCTACCACTCTCTTTTATTAAGCCTTTCGCAGCCAATTTTCTAATAATTTGAACAGTACTAACTCCTCTTAAATTATCAATCTTTATTCTAGTTATTGGCTCATTATACGCAATAATAGCTAAAGTCTCTAAAGCTGCTTGACTAAGTTTATTAGTAATTGGATTTTCTATTAACTTAGAATAATAATCTTTATGTTCACTCTTAGTAGTAAGTTTAAACTTATTACCTAAAAAGTCTATTCTAAGACCTCTTTCTTCACTTTCATAATCACTTTTTAACTCTTTAACTAATTCTTTAGCTTCTTCTACTTTTATATCTAAAACATCACTAATTTGATCTAAACTTAGTCCATCTTCTCCAACAACAAATAATAATCCTTCTAATACTGCTTTATTCATTTGACACTCTCCACTATAATATCTCCAAAAGCATCTTTCTGTTTAATAGTAAGTTCTCCTTCTTTAGCCATCTCTAATACAGCTAAAAAAGTCGCAACTATATATTCTTTAGTATCATAAGTAAATAAACTAAAGAAAGATACTTTTTTATTTTTCTTTAATGCTTTCCTAATCTCTATACATCTACCACTAACGCTAACTTCTTTAATAGTAACTTTAGTCTTAAGAGGTTTACTTTTACTTTTTCTATCTAAGAATACTTTAAAAGCTTCTACTAATTCATCAATATCTCCATTATTTGAAATAGCTTCTTCACTAGCATAATTACTAAAATTCTCAGGTAACTTAGTATAGAAAGAACTTCTATCTTCGTTCTTTTTAACTAAAACATCACTTAGTTTCTTATATGCTTCATATTCAAGTAACTTTTCTACTAATTCTTCTCTTGGATCTACCTCTTCTTCTTCATCCTCATCTAAAGTATTACTAGGTAATAATAATTTAGACTTAATTTCAATCAATTCACTAGCCATAACTAAATACTCAGAAGCCACTTCTATATTTAATTTTTCTTGTGAATCAATATAATCTATGTACTGTTTAGTTATCTCTTCTATTTTAATATCCATTATATCCATTTCATTTACTTTAATTAAATGAAGTAATAAATCTAATGGACCTTCAAATTCATTAATCTTAAAGTCTAACATTTAATCACACCTAACTATTACATTATATCATATTATTCATTACTAATAATTTCATCTATTATTTTAGATACTTTAATATAATTACTAAATAAACCACCATAAGTATTTAATATCATCGGATAATTATTATTAATATCCATACATAAAGATACTCCTAATCCTTTATTAAGAATAGCTTTAATATTTTTTAGATTAGGTTTAGATGCTTTTACTTTATCGTATTCTTTTCTCTCTCTTTTATAATTACTTAAAACAGTTTCAATAAATTCATCAGCTTTCCATATCTTAAATTTATCAAGTTTATATATTACTCCAGCTTCTTCTAAATTTAAAGTATTACTAACACCATATCTCTTTAATAATTTAAAATACTCGTTAGGTTTAAAATAGAATCTCTCACCCATAAGCTTATTAAATGCTTTTAAAGTATCTAAGTATCCATAATATATATTTCTATTAATTAGTTTTTTATCAAATTCAAATACACTACCTAAATCTTCTTTTGGTTTAATAACTTTTATATAAGCATCTTTATCTATACTTCTCTTAAAGAAACCAACACCAGATAAGTCTATAATGATTATTTTTTTATAGCCTCTCTTTGTTACCATATTAATAGGTATATTATCATATAATCCACCATCTAAAAACTTCTTATTGCCAATAGTTTGAGGTTTAAATACCGGAAAGCATGAACTAGCTAATAAATAATCAATAAACTTATCTCTAGGAATATCTTCTTTAAATAAATCAAGGCCTTCTTTCTTCTCTAAATCAAAAGTCATAAGACCAAAATCTATTTTGGATTTATATATTTTATCTATATCAACATATTTATTTAATAAATTTCTTAATGGCTCATTAGAAATACCTTTATTATCAATATATTCTTTAATCATACTTTTAACATTATCTTTACTAAGTAATGTATCAGTATTCTTTAAAGCATTCTTATCACTTAATTTTAAAATATCATGCATCTCTATATTACTATAAAGATCTCTAAGTAACATAGTATCTCCTTGTACAAATAAAGCCGCATTTATAGATCCAATAGAAGATCCTGAAACAGCTCCTATATTTATCTTCATTTCTTTTAATGCGATTAAAGCACCAACTTGATAAGAACCTTTAGTTCCTCCACCTGCAAGTACTAAGCCATATTTCATATTATCACCATAAATATTATATCAAAAATTAACTCTTAACACAAAATATGTTATTATGAATATAGGTGATTATATGAAAACATTTACTGAAGTAGATGAAGAATTTACTTGTGAACACTGTGGCAGACACGTAGATAAACTAAATTATTCTTCTCGTGATCATTGCCCATACTGCCTCTATTCAAAGCATGTTGACATAAATCCAGGAGATAGACAAAATACATGTCTTGGATTACTAAAACCAATTGGTATAGAAAAATTTAAAGATACTTATAAAATTATTTATAAATGTGAAAAGTGTCATCAAATACATAAAAATATTATGGCAAAAGATGACAATTATGATGAAATATTAGAATTATCAAAAAAAGGCTTTTAAAAAGCCTTTTTTACTTATTATCAGTAGATCCAAATCCACCCATTCTTTCACCACTAGCATTATCATTATCTGTAACTAAGTATTTAGAAAATACTCCTTGTCCTATAGCTTCACCTTTTTTAATTAAAATATCTTCTTCTCCTACATTATAAAAAGCAAACATAATATGACCATCATTATCAGGATTACCATAATAGTCACTATCTATTACTCCAACAGAATTGGCAAGTATTAAACCTTTCTTCTTAGGATTAGAACTTCTATTATACAGGTATAATACTTCATCATCTTCCATATAAGCTTTTAATCCTGTAGGAATAAGTACTGGTTTTACTCCTAAACTAAACTTAGGTATAACTATATCCTCAGCTGCCTCTATATCATATCCTGCACTTTTAGCAGTCTTTCTAACTGGCAAATTAATATTCTTATCTTCAAATCCTCTACATATTTCAAATCCTCTACTCATACATAATCCTCCAAAATTTAGTTTATCAAACAAATATTAATCATTCAATCATTTGTTTTAGTAATTTGCCCAACTTTATTAATCAAATTATCGCAAACATCTTTATCTCCTATTAAATTAATAGAAAAGGTTTTATGACCAATTCTGTTAATACTAGTACCACAATGATAACATTCTCTATCATCCAAAATAAAATATCTATCATGAAAAGTATCAATAAAGACAATTTTCAAGTTATGATACTGTTCATTATATTTATCTATATCTTGTTTGGTTAAAAGATTATTATTCCTAGTAATAATCAAAATGTCTATATTAAATTTCTTTATAATATTCAACAACGAAACATCTGCATATGCATCAATTACTATAAGCTTCTTTTTAGCTCTTTTAAATATATCATATATTTTTGAATATGCATCAAATATTTGTCCGTTAAAATAAATTTCATTTACTTTTTTCTCTTTTTCCAATTTATTTAATGACCGTTGTAATTGTCTAATATTTTTTGTATTTATAACGACTTGATTATTTATGTATTTCTGTTCCAACAAAGTTTGAGAAACATATTTACGCATAACTACAAAAGCTCTCATTATAGATATACTCATTTGAGAAGCCACCTCTGTTTTTAAAACAGTTGCAAGCATAGCTACGCCTTGTTCTGTAAATACATATGGCAACTTTCTAACACCACCATGCTCATTATTTAAACTTGAAGTTTCAATTTGAAACTTCAAGTTGTTATATTCTTCCGATGTTAATTGAAAATAAAAATCACTTGGAAATCTATCAATATTTCTACTAACAGCTAAATTAATAGACTTAGTTCCATTTTTGCATTCATAAAGTTTTGCTAAATCAGAAGCCAACATTACCTGTTTCCCTCTAACCTCATAAATTAAATTTCCAATAATGTTTACACTAGTTACTTCAATATTATTCATACCATACCTCCCATCCTTGTAATAATATTAGTAATATCTAAAATGTATATAGTTTATATAGTAACATATAATATCAATTTTGCAAACTACTTTTCGATACTTTCTGAATAAAAAAAGATAAAGAAAATCTTTATCTAGGCAGTAAGCTTAAACTTACTTTTTCTTTTTCAATAGATATATCATCTACATAACAATCAACTATATCTCCAACACTAAATAAATCACTTGGATGTTTTATATATTGATTTGATAACTTACTAATATGAGCTAGTCCATCATTATGTAGTCCAATATCTATAAATAAACCAAAGTCTACTACATTTCTAACAGTACCTTGAAGTTTATCTCCTATTTTTAAATCTTTAATGTCAAGTACATCACTTTTTAATATTGGTTGAGGCATCTCGTCTCTAGGATCTAAATTAGGTTTCTTTAAACTAGTCATAACATCTTCCAAAGTATAAGTATCGGTACCTAATTCTTTAGACATACTAGTAACATCTATTTTACCTAGTTTCTCTTTAATAGTATCGCCACCAATATCATTTAAACTACAATTAATCTTATCAAGTAATTTTAAAGCCACATCATAACTCTCTGGATGTATAGCTGTAGAATCAAGTATATTATCACCATCAGCTATTCTTAAAAAACCAATTGCTTGTTCATAAGCTTTATCTGTTAATATCTTTTTCTTTTTTATTTCTTCTCTAGATTTAATCTTACCAGTAGATTCTCTATACTCAATTATCTTATCAATTGCCTTTTTAGTAATACCAGAAACATATTTTAAAAGTGAACGAGAGGCTGTATTTATATTTACACCTACACTGTTAACACACTTTTCTACTACAAAGTCAAGCGAAGTAGATAATTTTGATTTTTGTACATCATGCTGATATAAGCCTACTCCAATACCATCAGGTGGTATCTTTACAAGTTCCGCAAGTGGATCTTGACAACGTCTGCCAATACTAACAGCACTTCTCTTTTCAACAGCTAAATCCGGAAATTCTTCAATTGCTACATCACTAGCTGAGTAAATAGATGCTCCTGCTTCACTAACAATAATGTATTTGCAGGTTAGTTTATATTCTCTTATCATATCTGCACAGAATTTTTCACTCTCACGAGATGCAGTTCCATTACCTATCGCAATAATATCTACATTGTATTTTTTAACTAAATCAACTACTGTCTTCTGAGATACTTCACGTAAAGCATCTTCCTTTCCTTTTAAGAAAGGTTTAATAACCGTAGAATCTAAATATTTACCAGTTTTGTCAATAACAGCCAGTTTACATCCATTTACAAATCCTGGATCAAAAGCAAGTATTACCTTCTCCTTCATAGGAGGAGTAAGTAAAAGAGCTTCCAAGTTTTTACCAAAGTTGTCAATCGCAGCTTCTTCACCTTTCTCAGTTAAATCACTTCTAACTTCTCTCTCAACAGAAGGACCAATTAATCTCTTATAAGCATCTTCTATAGCTTCTTTTACATAACTAACTACAAAACTATTTTCATTTTTAATTATCTTTTTATTTAAATAATCAATAATATCTTCTTTTTCTACATCAATACTAATATTTAGTACTTTTTCTGCTTCTCCTCTATTAATAGCTAATATTCTATGAGGCTTTATATACTTAACAGCTTCACTATATTCATAGTACATTTCATATGTTTTAGCTTCATCTTTCGCATCTTTTGTCTTTTTAGATACAATTACACCATTCTTATAAAAATAACTTCTAATCCACTTTCTATATACTGCATTATCACTAATCCATTCAGCTATTATATATTTAGATCCTTCAATACATTTATCTTCATCTAAATTATCTTTAACATATTTCTTAGTTAAATCATGAATATTACCAGTAGTAGGAAAAGACATCATTATCTTAGCCATAGGCTCTAATCCCATCTTAATAGCTTCAGTTGCCTTAGTCTTCTTTTTCTCTTTATATGGTCTATATAAATCTTCCACTTCTACTAATTTAGTACATTTAAGTATATTATCTTTCAATTCATCAGTAAGTAGACCTTTTTCATCTATAAGTCTAATAACATCTTCTTTTCTTTTTAATAAATTTTCTTGATAAGTATAGACATCTCCTATACTTTTAATTGCTTCTTCATCAAGTCCACCAGTAGCCTCTTTTCTGTATCTAGCAATAAAAGGAATAGTATTTCCCTCACTAAATAATTCAAGTACTGTACTAACTTGTTTATTACTAATATTTAAATCTTTACTAATTTGTTCAATTATATCTTCACGCATTTTATCACCAATATTTATTATACAAAAAAAGAATGGTAATTAAAATCCCCAATACAAAAAAGAATGGTAATTAAAATCCCATTCTTAAAACTTTATATGTTACTTGACTAACTCCATACTGATAAGCAATAGAATCATTGTTTACTAATATATCAAACATATTACGTCTACCCATACCAATAGCTCCACCTCTATCAATTACTATTCCAGTAAAGCTACCCATACCAGCACCATCTATGTTGATAATAGTACCACAAGGAAATTCACTTCCAGCAGCTAATCCTCTAACATTACCATACTTAGCATCATGATACAAACTATTAGTAGTAGGTATTCCACAAGCTACATTTCCACCATTTAATGAATAATATGTAACTCTTCCACTACCAGCAGATAAAACATTTTCTTCACGAGCTTGAACTGTAGGCTCTAACTTAGGTGCCTCTTCTTCAACTTTAGCTTCTTGCTGTTTCTTTTCTTCCGCAGCTTTCTGTTTAGCTATAGCAGCTTTCTTAACTGCTGTAACACGTTTAGTCTGTACATCTAATATAATAGAGCTCTTAACAGCTTTATCTTTATCATCAATCTTAATAGTAGTACTCTCATTAATTATAGGTTTTAACATATATATACCGATAAAAATCATAATTAGAGAAATACAAATTATATTAAAAATATTTTTAACTACAAATTTATTTATCGACTCCATAAATCTCTCCTATAAGAAGTATTATATCACAAAATAAAAAAAGAGCCAAATTAGACTCCTATTTTATCTTTTTACATTTATAACCAACAGCTTGAAGTTGTTTCTGTACATCGTCAATATTATCTCTATAAGTAAATTCAGGAGCAGTACCACCAGTTTCAGTATAAGCTGATTTCATAGCACTTAAGTCAAGATCATTATACTCAATATTATGTGTCTCTATCATCTTATCTCCAGCAAATTCACAATTAACTTCCATTCCTTTAATCTCAGAAGCCAATTCACTTAATTTATTACAAGTAGCATCTAAGTCTTCTAATTCATTTTTATCTTTAGTTACATCACCTTTAGTAGTAGTAATAAATTTTAATGACTCTAACTCATTATCCTTAAATGGAATATTCTGTTCATAAGTAATATCAAAATTATCAGTAGTTTTCTTAAGACTACATCTAAGTTCACCAGTAGTAACATTTTCATTATTAACGCCATTATTTAAGCTACCAACTAGTTTAGTAATATTAGGTAAGAATATAACAAAACCCATTAATAATATTAAAAAGATTATTACTCCGGCTTTACTCTTAGCAGGCTTCTCCTCTACATTAGCAGTTTTCTTTTCTTTCTTATTAGTAGCAGTATATGCAGAAGCATTAATTGTTGTTGCAGGAGAACTCTCAGTCTCTATTCTTGGTCCATCACTTTTAGCAAAAGCACTAGTATTAATACTTTGAGAATCTTTTATATTACTAATAGCTGGATTAATATTAGGAGCACTAGTAGTTGCTACATGATTAGTAGTTGTTGTATTAACAGTACTAGTATTAGTATTCACATTATCAGTATTATTAATATTACTAGTAGTAGAACTATTAGTATTATTAACATTATTTGTATTATTAGGTTCATTATTCATAAAATCACCCCTCTATTATTCTTATTATAACAAAATTATCTTAAACTATCTATCTTTTCTTGAAAATTATCACTACTTAGAATATAACTACCAGCAGTAACTATATCACATAAATGACACTTATCAATAGTAGTATCATTAACTCCACCATCTACATTTAAAACTACATCATGTATATTATATTCATCAAATAATTTTCTTATTTCCTTTATTTTATCTTCACTATCAGGAATAAACTCTTGTCCACCCTCACCAGGTTCAACACTCATGACAAGTATTAAATCAATATATGGTAAATATGGAATAATATCTCTGACATTAGTATTAGGTTTTATCGCAAGACCTGCTTTTATACCATAAGATTTTATCATCTTAATATATTTACTAATATCACCAAGTATTTCTACATGAATAGTAATATACTCAGTATTTAGACTAGCATAATTTTCTATATACTTCTCTGGATCACTAACCATTAAATGAACATCTAATCGCTTATCAGTATACTTGTAAATGTTTTTCATCTCTCTAAATGGCATAGTCTTTTGTTTAACAAATTTCCCATCCATAATATCTACATGTATATAATCTACATCAGTGTTATTTAATAAACTAATATCTTTAGGTGGATTATTACTACTTAAAAAAGAAGCACTAACTTTCATTATTATCATCTCCTATAAATTTTAGATAATTATCATATCTACTCTTCAATATATTATTATCTATAAGAGCTTGATATACACCACAATTATCTGTATTAATATGCATACAATCATTATATTCACATTTATATTTCTTAAATTCAACAAAAGCATCTCTAATTTCTTCTTTAGAATAATCACTAAAATCTAATGCTGAAAAACCTGGAGTATCAATAACTTCTCCACCATATAATTCATACATAGAAACTTCCCTAGTAGTATGTTTTCCTCTACCAAGAGCTTCTGATACTTCACCAGTCATAATATTAAATGTAGAATCAAGTCTATTTAAAAGAGTTGATTTACCAGCACCAGTTTGTCCAGTAATAACAGACGTCTTATCTTTTAATAATTCTTTCATTTTATCTTCTTCATAATTATAAATTACTGTATAACCAATAGATCTATAATAATCAAATATCTTTTCATATTCACTCATATCAGAAACTAAATCGCTTTTACTAATCACAATAATTGGTTTTACTTTGTGAAGTTCCATTAATATTATTAACTTATCAAGTAAATTAAGTGAAAAGTCTGGTACTACCATACTAGTAATAATAAAAGCTTGATCTATATTACTAACTTTTGGTCTAGAAAAGATATTCTTTCTATCTAAAATTTTTTCTATTAACAATTTTTCACTATCAAAAAGAACATAATCCCCCACTACTGGAGTAATATGTTCATGTTTAATCAAACCTCTACATTTACAAGGAAACACTTCTTCATTATATTTTACATAGTGTAAATCACTAATTATTCTAACAATTTGTCCCCTCATTTAAAACCTCCTGATTAACTATTGTCATCTTCTTCAGTCTGCTCATCACTAGATGGTGTTGGTTTAGGACTAGGTTTAGGTGTCTCTTTAGGTTTAGTTGCGACTGTAATAGTTAAATTAGAACCTTTAACTATACTAGTACCTGGAGCACGTGACTGATCTATTATCTTACCTTCATTATACAAAGTTGTAGCTTGTGTTTGAACTTTAAGATTCAAACCATATTTCTTAGCAAACGCTTCAGCATCATCTTTAGTCCAACCAGAAGCTACCATATCTGGGAACTGTTCTATTAAATTAGGAATAAATAATGTAATAGTATCTCCTTTTTTAACTTTAGTTCCTGCAGGTAAACTCTGTTCAATAATTAAATTAGTATCTTCAGCTGCCTCTTCTACTTCTTTCTTCTCTATATTGACAACAAGTCCATACTTTAATTGTAGTTCACTCTTTACGTCATTATAGTTTTTACCAACATAATTACCTAACTTAAATGTTTCTTCTCCTTTAGATTTATAAATAGTAATAGTAGTTCCATGCTTAACACTTCTACCTACTCCAGGATTAGTTCTAATAACTTTACCTTTCTTTATCTTAGAATTATAAACAGATTTAATCTTAGGATTAACATCAAATCCTAATTTCTGCAATTTCTTTTCACATTTACTAACAGTTAAATTCTTACAACTAGGTACTTCAACAGTCTTTTTAGCTGTAAGCATTGGAATTATAAAGAACATAAAGAATAGTATTAATAAGATACTAGCTAAAATCATAGATAGAATAATTATTATTCTTCTAGTCTTTTTATCGTCATCATCTTCTACTTTAGTAGCAAGATCATCAGTATCTTCATCGTCGTCTTTTTCAGCATCTGTTATCTTCTTTATTTTCTTAGTATCATCATTATCATGTTCAGAATACTTAAACTCAATTGGATCTTCATCTATTCTATCATCATCTAGTGCCGTTAATAAATCTTCATGCATACTTCTAGCATCTTCATATCTATTTTTAGGATTCTTAGCCGTAGCTCTCATAATAATATTTTCAATACTTTGAGGTATTTCTGGATTATCATCTTTAACACTAGGTAAAGGATTTCTCATTTGTTTTAAAGCTATTTCTACAGCATTATCTCCTTTAAATGGTAGTTTACCAGTAAGTAATTCATAAAAGATAATTCCCATAGAATAAATATCACTCTTAATAGTAGCTCCTTTACCACTAGCTTGTTCCGGTGGTAAGTAATGTACACTACCCATTACGCTATTAGTTTGTGTAAGTTGTGTAGAATTAAGAGCCATAGCTATACCAAAATCAGTAATCTTAATTTGTCCATCATCTTTAATCATAATATTTTGAGGTTTTAAATCTCTATGAATAATATATGAATCATGGGCATGAGCCATACCATCAGTAAGTTGTAACATAATGTCAATTGCCTCGCTCAATGTAAGACTACCACGTTTTTTTAATAGTTGTTTTAAAGTAATACCATCAATGTACTCCATAACTATGTAGTATAAACCATCGTCTTCTCCCACATCGTACATTTCAACAATATTAGGATGAGCAAGACTTGATGCTGATAAAGCTTCTCTTTGAAATCTTCTAACAAATTTTTCATCATTAGATAAATCTCCTCTTAAAACTTTTATCGCAACATTTCTATCTAGTATAGTATCATAACCTAAATAGACATTTGCCATACCACCTTCACCAATAGAGCGAATTACTTCATAACGATCATTAATCTTTTGACCTTTTGCTATCACTCAAAGTCACCTACCTCACGAACTAAATAAGCAACCGAAATATTATCTGTACCCCCACGATTATTTGCTTTCGCAATTAATTTATTAACTTTATATTCTGCATCTTCTTTTTCCAGCAAAACATTTTGTATTTGTTCTTTACTAAGCATATTAGTAAGTCCATCACTAGATAGTAATATCTCATTAATATCCATATTACAATCAAAAACATCAACATCTACTTTACTACTAGCACCAAGAGCTTTCATCAAAACATTCTTCTTAGGATGATTACTAGCTTCCTCTTTAGTTAATTCTCCAGCACTAACAAGTAAATTAACCAAAGTATGATCATAAGTTACTTTATGTAGAACATCATCTTTCATAACAAAGCCAGATGAATCACCAACATTACCAAATAATAGATAATCTTTAGTAAGAATAGCTAACACAAGTGTAGTACCCATACCCTTACTTTCAGGATGATTCATCTCATGTTGAAATATTAAACTATTTATCTCTTCATAAGCATTTCTTATCCATTTTACTCCATCTACTTTACTTACATTTATATATGTTTCTTTAAAATGTTCTCCTAAATACTTAATTGCTATAGATGAAGCAACCTCACCTGCCCTGTGTCCTCCCATACCATCAGCAATAGCCATTAAACAAGCATCTTTATTACTGACAATAACAACACTATCTTCATTATGATCTCTAACTATACCCGGATCAGTTAAATAAAAGGATTTCATATATCTTCCTCCTTACTTCTAAGTTGTCCACAAGCAGCAGATATACTACCACCAAATTCTCTTCTTATTGTAACATTAATATTATTCTTTTTAAGTATATCATAAAATCTATTAATTTGTATCATTTTACTTCTTTTAAATCCAATATTTTCTGTTTCATTATATGGGATAAGATTAACATAACAATTTAAATTACTAAGTAATTTAGCTAACTCTAAAGCACATTCATTACTATCATTAATTCCATCTAACATAATATACTCAATAGTAACTCTTCTATTAGTCTTGTCATAATAATTCTTTATAGCTTTCATTAAATCTTTAACCCGATATACTTTATTAATAGGCATAATCTTATTTCTAATCTCATCATTAGGAGCATGCAAACTAATAGCTAAATTTATCTGTATTTCTAAATTACTAAATTCTTCTATCTTAGGAATAATACCACAAGTACTAACAGTAATATGTCTAGCACCAATGGATAAACCAAAGTTAGAATTAATTATCTTCAAGAAGCGAATAAGATTATCAAAGTTATCGAAAGGTTCCCCAATACCCATAACTACAACATGACTAATAGATTGACCAAATTCTTCTTCAATTAAAAGTATTTGTTCTACCATCTCATAAGCTTCTAAGTTTCTTACTTTACGTCTTCTACCACTTTCACAGAACTTACAGCCCATATTACAGCCAACTTGACTAGATATACATACACTTCTTCCATAGTCATGTAACATAAGCACTGCTTCTACATGTTCATGATCTTCAAGCTCAAATAGATATTTTCTAACTTTTTCTGATTTTTCTACTCTTACTATTTTGATGAAATCCATACTAAAATCTTCTTTTAATTTATCAATAACTTCTTTTCTTAAATCAGTCATTAAATCAAAAGAATTAACTCTTTTATCATATAACCATCTATAAATCTGTTTAGCATGAAATTTCTTTTCACCTATTTTTTCTAAATAATTTTCAATATCTTCTAAAGTATATCCATATATATTCAAAAGTATCACCTACAAACATTATACTACAAAAGAAAAAGTCTATAAATAGACTTATTCATCTAATGGATTTTTTATTACTCCAATTTTTCCTATATCATCATACTGTAATCTAATAGTTAAATCTTTTTTGACAAGTTTATTATTCACACCATAACTATTTAAACTAAACTTAATTTCTTCTATATCCTTCTTTTCATTAAATATAACATCTAATTCATTTGGTACTTCATCAAAATCACTATTAATTTTATCTAATACCTTATTAATAGTATTAGTACTGATAAGAAAATGATGATTAACTCTTCCACTTTGATAATCAGTTTTTGAATCATATGTAGCTTTTTTTATTAATTTATTCAAAGATTTAGTATTAAAGAATTTAAACAAATTAGTAGGTTCTGATCCTTTTACCCACATATCTTTTTGATAAATTAAATAATTTTCACCATTACGATAGTACTTAGTAGAATTAGTACCATCATCATAAGTAAATTCTTCCATTCCTTCATTTATTTTACCAGTAACTGTATAAGTTTTAGTATCAGCTTCTATTGTATATATATAACTGAAATTATTATCAAGCAACTGATCAATAGATACATCAGGCGTATAAGCAGGCTCATACTCAGGAGCCTCTCCTGGATCTAATCTAGCTATAATAGCTAAAGCTAAAAAGAAAATAAAGAAGAAACCAAAGAAAAGTATCGCTCTACCTTTTTCACTTTTTCGCATTTCTTTCACATATTTTAAAAAGTCTTTCATTTTAACTCCTTACCCATTAATGTTTCTTTTTTAATTCCATTTAAATAACTATTGACAGACATCTTCTTTTTACCAGAAACTTGTATTTCTTCTAAAACAATCTCTCCATCACTAGAACTAATGCCTATACCATCTTTATAGATATTATTAATTATTCCGACATTGTCATATTTATTAGTACCAATTCTAGCTTTATATACTTTAACTCTCTCTCCATCTAACATAAAGTATGCTCCAATATTAGGAGATAAAGCTCTAATTAAATTATATATATCACGACTAGTTTTGTTAAAATCAATATGTTCTTCTTCACTAGATACATTATAAGCATAAGTTACTTCGTCTTCATTTTGTTTTGTTCTTACTCTAGTTCCATCTATAATACTTGGTAAAGTATTTATTAGTAATTTAGCTCCTAAATCACTTAACTTAAGAGATAATGTTTCTAAATTATCAGAATCTTCTATCTTAACTTCTTCACTACTAATAATATCTCCAGTATCCATTCCTTCATCCATATACATTATTGTAATACCAGTCTTTTCATCACCATTCATAATAGCTCTATGTATTGGAGCTCCTCCCCTATATTTAGGAAGAAGAGAAGCATGCACATTAATACAGCCATATTTAGGATAATCAATTATCTCTTTAGGTATAATCTGTCCATATGCACAAGTCACTATAATATCAGGCCTACATTCTAAAATAGATTCATAATCTTCTCTTATTTTAACTGGTTGAAAAACAGGAATATTATTACTTAAAGCTATTTCTTTAATTGGTGTAGGAGTAAGAATTTGTTTACGACCTACTTTTTTATCTGGTTGACTAACAACACCTACTACTTCATAATTATCAATTAAACTAGATAATACAGGACAAGCAAAATTAGGTGTGCCCATAAATACAACTCTCATATTATCACTCCTATACAAATAGTATTATAGTAATTATAATTCCAATAGTAATTAAGATAGCTCCAAATAGCAATAGTAATGATACTTTACCATAAGAATTACTGAAATCAAATTCATCAAAATATTGTTTCTCTTCATGTTTATCTTCTTTAACTTCTTCTTTAGTACCATGATTAATATCTATAAAAGTAATATCATTTCTATCAATATTTTTATTACATTTAATATTACTATAATTACCATCAATTAATCTATCTAAAATAAAATCATAACTTTCAGTATTATATTTATTTATAAATTCCTCTAATGGTATTTTATTATACTCTAAAACATTTCTTTTTACTAATATAAAACTATTAATATTATCTTTATTATCAAGTAATTCCCACTCTTTATTAAAAGTATCTATTACATATTCTTCATCATCACTAGTTAAACTATATTTATAACAAAGTTTCTTAATATTACCTAAACATTCTTTATAATTCTTTTCACTATAAGAATCTTTATTCTTAATAAACTTTTCTCCACAAATTAAGTTATAAAAATAATATGGACTTCTAGAAGCATAATAGTAAGCTAATTTCATACTATCAGTAAAATAAATACTCTTATCATTAAAGTCTTTATCAATAATAGAAGAACTATATTTATTAAGAATATCTTGTACTTTAATAAATCTATCGTATAAATTATCATATTCATCTATTATTAATCCATTTTTATCAATATTATTTTTATATTTATTACTATAGGCATGTATAAAATAACCATTATTAATAAATCTATCATATACATATTCAATAAAAGTATTTTTATTTTTAGTATCCAATTTCTTTAATATTAATCTACTAAGTAATTTATTAATGCCTTCATCTATTTCACTAATATTATTAATCTTTTTAAAGATTGTTCTAAGATCAGTTAAAAATTCACTATAGTAATCTTCACTATCTAATAAAACACTATACTTAAATAAAGCATCATAAAAAAGTCCAATAACATCATCTTTATTAGAATCTTTTTTATCATGATAAACACTATTATTAATAAGTGTCTTTAAAAACAAAATTGTCTCATCTTTATTTAATAAATAGTTAAACATAAAAATTACCTAGTAAAAACATATATACATCCAACAACTATAATTACAAATAATACTAATAAAATAATTCTTATTATAGGATTATTACTGTCATAATAATCATCTTTCTTAGTTGTTGACTCTCTCATTAATTGCTTATAATAATCAGCATTTTCTTTATTAACAACAGAACCATTATCATCTTCATTTATGTTTAAATTTTCGTTTTCTATTTCTTTATCAGAATAATTATTTCCTTTATTATCAAAAAACTGCATCTAAACACCTCTATTCTAATAATAGAATAGCATATTTTACATCAAATGTGTAGGATTAAAATCAATATCTATCTTGATTTTATTATTATTTTGATAATGCTCTTGTATCTTGCGTATGATATCTATAATATTATTAATATCTTTATACTTAATGATAATTCCATATCTATAAATGTTATTTACTCTAAAAACAGCTGAAGCACTTGGACCAAGTATAACTTCATTTATATTTCTTTCTAAACTTCTCTTTATTTTATTAGCTTCACCATTTACATAACTATTATCTTTTCCACTAATTCTTAGATAACATATATAACAATATGGTGGATATTTTAATACTTTTCTAATCTTCATTTCCTCTAAGTAAAAATCTAAGTAATTACCACTAGATGCATATTTAATCGCATAATGATCTGGATTATAAGTTTGAATAATTACTTCTCCAGGCTTTTCACTTCTTCCTGCTCTACCACTAACTTGATTAAGAAGTGAGAAAGTAACTTCACTAGATCTAAAGTCTGGAATATTAAGAGAAGTATCCGCATTTATTACTCCAACTAGTGTTACTAATGGAAAATCTAGGCCTTTAGATACCATCTGTGTACCAAGAAGTATATCGTACTCATGATTTTTAAAAGCATCTATCATCTTTTGATGAGCTCCATGTCTTGTCGTAGTATCATAGTCCATTCTTAGTACTCTAGCATCTGCATATTTTTCTAATTCTTCTTCTATTCTTTCTGTTCCTACTCCTATGTCACTAATAGAATAATTATGACATTCAGGACAACTAGTAGGAAGTTTTTCTGCATAACCACAATAATGACAAATAAGCATATTATTACTTTTATGATAAGTATATGTAATATCACAGTTAGGACATTTAAAAGTATGGCCACAATTCTTACACATCACAACAGGTGAATAACCTCTCCTATTAAGAAGAAGAATTACTTGTTCTCCTAAAGCTACTTTTTCCTTTATTTTGCCTAAAAGTACTCTAGAAAAGTGCCCATAACTAGTCCTAATTTCTTTATTCATATCGACAATATCAACAGTAGGAAGAGTACTTCCATTTACTCTAGAATTTAGTTCTAATAAATGGAAAACACCTTTTCTAGCTCTAGCCATAGCTTCTAGTGAAGGAGTAGCACTTCCCATAACAAGTAAAGCATTATGTGTTTTTGATCTAATTAATGCAATATCCTTCGCATTATATCTAGGATTCATATCACTCTGTTTATAGGAATCACTATGCTCTTCATCAATTATAATTACTCCTATATTCTTAAGTGGAGCAAATATTGCACTTCTAGCTCCTATAACTACTTGAGCTTCTCCTCTTTCTATTCTCCTCCACTCATCATACTTTTCACCATCAGATAAAGCTGAATGTAAAGCCGCTATTTTATCTCCAAATCTATCAATGAACCTTTTAATAAGTTGAGCTGTTAGACTAATCTCTGGTACTAATACAATAGCTGTTTTATTTTGTTTTAAATAGTAATCAATTAACTCCATATAAACTTCTGTCTTTCCACTACCAGTAACCCCATATAAAAGACAAGGTTTATTGTCATTATAACTAAGCATTTTTTCATATACTTCTTCTTGATTAGATGTAAGTTTATGTTTAATTATTTTATTATCACTATAATTCAATCTATATTCTTCACGTTTTTCGCATAACAAAATATTCTTTTTAATGAGTGTATTTAAACTACTTACAGATATCTCTATAAGAGTATCTCTTCTCTGTGGAATAGAACATAAATCTACTATTCTCTTTTGTTTATCATTTAATTTATATTCATTTAAATTAATAGAATCATTTAATTTATAATAAGTAATATATTTTTTATTGACAATACTCTTACTAGCTTTTAATGCTTTAGGAAGCATAATCTGATAAGCACTTATTAAAGTAGATAATGTCATCTTTTGAATATCTTTGCCTAAAGATAACATTTCATCAGTTAAAACTATATCTTTGTCAATAACTTCTTTAATATACTTTAATTTATCAGAATAAGAACTATCATCTTTAATCTCTAATATAAATCCATTTATTGTTCTATTACCAAATGGTACTAATACTCTGATACCAACTTTAATATCAGAAATCATATTATCAGGTACTAAATAATCAAATTCTTTATCTAAACTTTTAGCTGATAACTCTACCAAAACACCTACTACCAAATTATCACCTCCTCTTTTCAAAACAAAAAGATGTAATTGCTTACATCTTATTATAAACTAAAAATATATTATTTTAAGTATTTTTCCAATCTAATAGAATTATATATTAATAATATTCCTAACATAATACCTAATACATTTCTTGTGAAGAATAATAGTAGTCCTCCAATTAAACCTATAATTGGTGTATACTTATTTCTCTTTCTTATTAAATTTATACTAATAATAGTAAATAATAAAGCTAAAATATCAATCACTATAAAAGAAATAGTTACTTTATCATTAATAAATGATACAAGGCTTAATATTTCTACTAACAAAGACATAACTAAAACAATATTATATGTCTTTATAATAATGTCTAAATCAATTACTCTTTTCTTTTTCATTTCATCTTTCTTGGTTCTACACTAATTAGTTTAGCATGAGCTACCTTTCTACCTTGATTATCTTCTGTACAAGTAGATAAAGTAATTATCTTATTGTCTTTTGATACAGGTTCATTTAATCCCATAGTATCTTTATTCTTAAGATCAGTAACCCAGTTACCATATTCATCTTCACTATTAAATACTACTGTCAAGTATCCTACAACAGGTTTTGTATAATAAAGAGAAAATACTTTATAAACATACTCAGTAGTATCAGTTAAAACAATTATTGTTCTAGATGATTTTTTCTTCCAACTTTTAGTAAACATATCACCTACTGTACCAAAACCAGTTCCATTAAGTAAATTATGCCCATAGAAAATAACATTCTTATCTTCCATAGGAGTATTCCTAAAATCCATAAATACCCAACCATTATTATTATATTCTTTATTAAAAGAATGAGTTAAATAAAAGTCATTATCACTACTTTGTACTACTGGATAATTAATATTAGTCCCATCAACACTAATCCAAGCTACTGTACCTGGATTTTGTTTTCTTAATTCTTCAAAATTTACGTCCTTTAAATTTGTCTTTCCAAATCTCCAATATAAATTAGTTTCTAAATTCTTATTATCACTCATCTTACTAGATGCAGCTGATATTTTCTTTTCTCCATTATTATTATCGCCTAAAAGCTTATTATGACTAACTTTATCTTGTTTAGGAGAATAAACCATATTAAAGACAGCAGTAAAACTAAACATATAAATTATAAGTAATAATATTAAAGCTGGTTTCTGTCTACCATATAATCTATTTAATGGTTTATCAAATTTATTTTTAAAAATAGAATTAAGCAATCTAAAAAAACCTATTAATACAGTATAAATACCACTACAAATAGTATTTATAATAAATAGGAAACCTTTAATAGTAGTATCAATAATGTATTTAATAATTTTCATTAAATCACCACTTTTCGTCTAAATAATATCATCATCTGTATCCATAGATTTAACGATAACAGGCTTATCATTTCTATTTATATTTGTATTATTAACATTAATAATAGTAGTACCATCTAGAGGAGCATTCATTATTCTAGCTTTTAACTTATTCTCTCTTAGCTTTTTTTCGCGCAAAGAGTCTAGTATATTTATAACTACACCTGTTATAAAAGATACAATAGCAATAATACTTAATATAATCAATTCAATCTTTACTATCATATTAATCCCCTCTACACTACTCCTATAATAAGTATATACCAGTACAAGTTTAAAAAAAAGAAACAGTTAACATAATTAACTGTACTTTACACTTTAATATTATATGATTTACGTAAAAGCTTATGTCAAATTAAGTATATCATTAATAGTAACAATCACCATAAGTAATAATAATAGTATAAATCCCGCTGTATGTATCTTAGCTTCTAATTCAGGTGAAACAGGTTTTCTTCTAATAATTTCTATTAAAATAAATAATATATGTCCACCATCAAAAGCTGGTAGAGGAAGTAAATTAATAAAACCTACATTAATACTTAAGAAAGCTACTAAGTATAATAAGTTAGATATTCCGGCTTTCTTTTGCTCTCCTACTATTGAATATATACCAACAGGTCCAGATAACTGACTTAGCTTAATACGACCAGTAAATAGATAAGATACTGTTACCCACATTTGTTTAAATATTGATTTGCCTTTCTTACACATATAAGACAAACTATTAACAAATCCGTGAGTAGGTTTCTGTTTAATCATAATACCATAAACATATGAATCTTTTCCTTTAACTGTCTTCTTCTCTGGTTTTATTTCATATGTCTTTACTGATCCATCTTCTTTTTCTACTTTAAATTTGTTCTTTACTTTAGGATTAGAAACAGCTAAATATAAAGTAACATCATCACTAGTTACAATTTTATTTTTATTTATTTTTAATATCCTGTCTTTAGACTCTAAACCAGCCTCATAAGCTGGAGATTTCTTACTTACTTTAGTAATGACAGGATCCATAGTAGTTCCACCCCATATTAAAGCAATAAAGAATAGTATTATGAATGCTGATATAAAGTTATTACCAGCTCCAAAAAACATAATTAAAAATCTTTGCCAAGGCTTCTTATCTTGAAGTCTTCTATTCTTAGGTATTTTCCTTTTATCATCATCGTCAACATCTTCACCAGCTAAAGCACAAAATCCACCTAGAGGAATAGCTCTAATTGTGTATTCTGTTTCTTTACCTTGTTTAGAAAGAAGTTTTGGCCCCATACCTAAAGCAAATTCATATACATAAACTCCACATATTTTTGCCCATATAAAGTGTCCAAATTCATGTACAAAAACTATAAAACCTAGTATTAATATAAACAGTAATAAATTAATTATAAATGTCACAAAACCACCTCTAAATAAATTCCATAAGTAATATATAAGCTAATACTACAAATACTAAACTATCAAATCTATCAAGTATTCCACCATGACCAGGTATTAAGTTACTAAAATCCTTTTGTTTATAATACCTCTTAATAGCTGAGAATACTAAATCTCCTATTTGACCAACTATTGTTAATAAGAAAGATATAAGTATTACAAGTAATAAAGATTTAGTATTGTCAATAACAGTCATATAAAAACATGTAGATATAAAAGTACCCATAATAGTACCACCAATAGCTCCCTCTATAGTCTTATTAGGACTAATAGTTTTACACAATTTATGTTTACCAATCAAAGTACCAGTAAATAAAGCAAATGTATCAGTAATAGTAGTAACTATAAATAAATATAATAAGTATTCAGCACCTGATTCTCTCGCAATAATCATTAAATTAAAACTAAATCCTATAAATAATACAGAAGCAACTAAATACAAAGCATCATTAACATTATATTTTTTATTATCATTAATAAATACAAGTGGAAATAAGAATATAAATATCATAGCTGATATTAACTTATAACTAATACTATAAGTAGATGTCAAACTACCAGAATTATTAAAACATAAGAATATTACTGTTAAATATGCCAATAACTTCATATATATTGGTAAAGTATCATCTTGTCCTTTAATACTAAGTAATTCATATAAACCAGCTAAAGCAAATACTGTGACCATAATTTTAAAAGGCCATTCTCCTATTATTAAAATAGGTACTATCAAGATTATTAATACTAATGCACTTAAAACTCTTGTTTTCATTTTATTCCTCCATATCTTCTATCTCTATCATTAAAGATTTCTATAGCTTTATCTAACTCATCACTATGGAAATCTGGAAAATAAGTATTTGGAAAATATAACTCTGCATAACTCAATTGATATAACATAAAATTACTTAATCTAATCTCTCCACTAGTTCTTATTAATAAATCTATATCTGGAAGATCATTATATAAATTCTTACTAATATATTCTTCATCTATATCATCTAAACTAATTTGATTATTTTTATATAGAGTACATAGTTTTTTACTCATATCAACTATCTCTGCTCTAGATCCATAATTTAGACATATATTTAAAGTCATACCAGTATTATTAGATGTCTTTTCAACTAAACTATCCATAACATCTAATACTTTAGTAGATAAATTATCTCTTCTTCCAGAAAAGATTACTTTAATATTATTTCTATTAATTTCATCAAATTCACTTTTAAATAAAGTAGTAAATAGATTCATTAAAAAATCTACTTCTTGTTTACTTCTTTTAAAATTCTCAGTAGAAAAAGCATAAACAGAAAGATATTTAATACCAATTTTATTAGTATACAGAACTAATTCTTTTAAAGTATTAGCTCCTTCTCTATGTCCCTCTGTACGTGCAAGGCCTCTCTCTGTTGCCCATCTACCATTACCATCCATTATTATGCCAAGATGTATAGGCATTTTCACATTATCCATTAAACATACCTCATATTAATTATACAAGAAAAAAAAAGAAGTGTAAACTTCTTAAAATTTATCAATGTTAATTTTTACATATTTATTATCGCCTAAAGCACTACTAGCTTGTACTAAAGTTCTAATAGCATTAGCACATTTACCATTCTTACCAATAACTTTACCCATATCATCTTCACTGACAATAACTTGGATTAAAATAGTATTTTCATCTTCAGAATCAAACTGTTTAACACTAACAGCTTCTTCGTCACTAACAATACTTTTAACAATAAATTCAGTTAAAGCCACTAAATCCATATTATTTATCCTTCTTTACTTTAGATTCAGCGAATTTCTTCATAATACCATTCTTACTTAAAATATTCTTAACAGTATCACTAGGAATAGCTCCTTCATTTAACCATTTTAAAGCTACTTCTTCATTAATTTTAACTTTACTATCCTTCATAGGTTCATAAGTACCTAATAATTCAATATATTCACCATCTCTTCTTCTACGAGAGTTAGTAGCAACTATTCTATATGTAGGTTTCTTCTTAGCACCCATACGCATTAATCTTAATTTAACAGCCATAATAATCTCCTTTCAATAACGTAGTTATTATATTACATATAAAAACATATGTCAACCTTTTTTTATTAACATAAAAGCTACTACATAGTAGCAGCTTTAACAGTTGGAATTAAAGAATCTAGAATACTATCATCAAGTACTTGTTCTACAACACTCTCTTTCTTAGGAGTAATTGCTTCTCGTAATTTTACCATATTATCATTACTAACAGTAATAGGAGTAGCTCCATTTATTATAATATTACTATTCTTTAACTTATCTAAATTAATACTCTTATCAACAGGCTTTATCATATTACGTAAGATATCTATCTTATCATTTCCTAATGAAAGAGTTCTTTGCCTGCTAGAGAACTTTATTTCTTTTTCTTTAAGTAGTTGTAATTGCTCTCTTTCCCATTCTTCTGGACTCTTCTCATCAGAATCTAAATGTTCTATTTCCTCTTTTTTTTCTTCTGGTTCTATTTCTTCTTTATTACCTAGCTTACTTTGTAAAGTAGCTTTTCTTTCTTTTAAACTACTTATATAAGCTTCATTAGTCTCTAGTATTTTATTTATATCTTCAATCTCTTTTAGAGTATCTTCCATCATTTAGTAGCACCACCAGCATCTAGAGTTTTATTAAAAGCATTATTTACTGCTTCCCACTCTTTAGCATCGTCTATTCCAGCAAAACTAAATTCACCAGAATCACCAGATTCAACTATTTTGGATATATAGACACGGCTATTCTTATCATCTACAGCTTCTCCAAAAGTATAGACAACATAATTATTATCATTATAACCATCTACTTGAAAGATATCTAGAATCTCTGCTCTAAATTTCTTACCTTCATCATCAGTTACAGAAATAAAATTATCATCTTTTTGAGTATCCATACAACCACCATCCTAGTCTATATAAATTATACAATTTATGCAAAAAAAAGGCAAATATTATTTGCCATTATTAGTAATATTATAAAAATATTCATTTAATTCATCTTTAACATAATCAATATCTCTATTAACTATATCAAGTTTACTCATATATATATTATAAATAGGTATCTCTTCTAATAATTTAACACTAGAATCTAACTCTTTTTTTATAGACTCATCTCTATTAGATTTAATATATTTCTTCTGTAAATCTTTTACTTTATCTATTAATTCAATTAAATCTTTATTAGAAGACATCTGCTTCTTTAATTTGATACAATCCTGATATTCAGGACTATTCATAATATAATTAATAACTCTATCTAACTTCTCCATCTATACTCCAAGTATGTGCTTCTTTTATTAACACATCTACTATATCACCTGCATTAATTCCCTTTTCACTAGTAAAATTAACAAGTTTATTAGTATCACTATATCCAAAATAAATATTTTTCTTATCACTAATGCCTTCTACTAAAACAGGTAACTTCTTTCCTATTAATTCTTTATTATGTTCTAAGAAATATCCATTTACTTTATCATTTAGTCTTTGTAATCTCTCTTCACGAATATTAATATCTACACTATTTTTAAGCTTACAAGCAGGAGTACCTATTCTCTCACTATAAATAAATGTAAAAGCATTATCAAACTTACACTCATCTACTAAAGACATTGTCTCTAAGAAGTCTTCTTCTGTCTCTCCAGGAAAACCTACAATAATATCAGTAGATATCGTAACTCCAGGTATTTTATCTTTAATCTTATGAAACAATTCTAAGTAAGACTCACGAGTATATCTTCTACCCATAAGTTTAAGTATTCTATTAGATCCACTCTGTACAGGTAAGTGAATACTAGGCATTATATTAGGATATTTTGCCATAACGTCAATCATCTTATCTGTAAAATCCCAAGGATGAGAAGTCATAAATCTAATTCTAGGAATACCAGTCTTCGCAATATCTTCTAATAACTCTCCCATATGATAATCATCATATAAATCTTTTCCATAAGCATTGACATTTTGTCCTAAAATAGTTACTTCTTTATAACCATCTTTTACTAAAGAATTAACTTCCTCTAAAATATCTTCTCTTTTTCTACTTTGCTCTCTTCCTCTAGTATAAGGAACTATACAATAAGTACAAAACTTATCACACCCATAAATAATATTAACATAAGCTTTATATTTACTACTTCTAACAACCGGCATCTTCTCTACTAAATCTGCTTCTCTAGATAATACTTCTATCTCACGACTATTATTAGTAATAGCTTTATCTAGTAACTCAGGTAACTTATCTATATTATGAGTACCAAATACTAAATTAACAAACTTATAGTTTTTAATTATCTCATCACAAACAGTTTCTTCTTGAGCCATACATCCACATATACCAACAATAATATCAGGCTTTTCTTCTTTTAAATGTTTAAATCTACCAAGCATACCAAAAGCTTTATTATGAGCATTCTCTCTAACACTACAAGTATTAAGTAATAATAAATCTGCTTCTCTATAATTTTCTGTTCTATCATATCCTAATTCTACAAGCATAGCGGCAAGTGTCTCACTATCTCTCTCATTCATTTGACAACCATAAGTCTTTAAATAAAACTTTTTACCACGATACTTATCTAAATAAGATTTATCTAAATTAAAAGATTTTACTTTATACTCTTTTTTATCAAAAGAAGCTTCTTCTTTCTGATTAGGTAAAAGCATAATTACACCTCATCTTTAATAATTTCTTTTACTTCGTCTATCACACTATCTAAACTGACATTCTTACTGTCACTAGAATTCCTCTTCTTAACTTCTACTTCACCATTACTAAAAGCTTTACCAATAGTTATTCTAATAGGTATACCAATTAAATCCATATCATTGAATTTAACTCCAACTCTATCTTCTCTATCATCTACTAGTACATCTATACCATTTTCTTCAAGCTTTTCTTCTAACTCATATGCACAATTTACTTTATCTTTATCATTCATATCTGTAATAACAATACCTACTTTATATGGAGCAATACTAATAGGCCAAATAATACCATGAGAATCATTATTTTGTTCAGCAACAGCAGACATAACTCTACCAGGTCCTATTCCATAACTGCCCATATAAACATAGTGTTCTTCATTATTTTCATCTAAGTACTTTAAATCATATGCTTCAGAATACTTAGTACCAAGTTTAAATAAATTACCAATCTCAATACCATGTCCAAAAGATAACTCTTTTCCACATTTTGGGCAAAGATCTCCAGCAATAACATTAGTAATATCACCACTAACATCGTATTTAAAATCATCTACATTAACATTTATCATATGATAATTTGCTTCATTAGCACCAACTACAAAATTAGTCATAGTTAATACTTCTTCATCAACAACTATCTTACAATTTAATTTGATTGGGCCAGTAAATCCAGGACAAGCATTACTCTTAGCAATTAACTCATCACTAGCAAATTCTATATTCTTAGCTCCAAGTAGCATGCATGCTTTACTAATATTAAGATCTCTATCTCCTCTTACAAAGAAAGCAACTAATTCTCCATCTACATCCATAAGTAAAGCTTTAACAGATTTCTTTATATCTACTTTTAAGTACCTACAAACATCTTCTATAATACTACAATTAGGAGTTTCTACTTTAACTAATTTCTTATGAGTCTCTTTACTAGGAACAATCTTTCTCGTAGCAACTTCTCCATTAGAAGAATAACCACACTTATCGCAGAATACTAAGTCATCTTCTCCAATATCACTAAGAGCTTGAAACTCTTCTGATAAATCTCCACCCATAGCACCAGTTAAAGCTCTAACTATTCTATAATTAATGTGCATTCTATCAAATATATTACAATAAGCTTTATACATCTTACCATATGACTTATCTACAGTATCTAGAGTATCAAAAGTATAAGCATCTTTCATAATAAATTCTCTTACTCTAATAAGACCATATCTACTTCTAATTTCATCTCTAAATTTATCTGCTTGCTGGTAAAGATTAAATGGTAAATCTTTATAACTCTTTACTCTCTCTTTAGCAGCCATAGCAAACATCTCTTCATGAGTTGGACCTAGAGCAAAATCTCTACCTGTTTGATCTTTTAATCTAAACATCTCATTACCAAAAGCATCTACTCTTCCACTTTTAGCATACACGTCTATTGGAAGTAAGCTAGGCATCAACAACTCTTGTGCTCCTGCTTTATCCATCTCATCCTCTATAATAGACTCAATCTTACGAAGTACTCTGTAACCCATAGGCATATATGTATATATACCTGATCCTATCTTTTTAATCATGCCACTTTTTACAAGCAAAGCACCGCTCTTACTAGCATCATTACTAGAGTCTTCTCTCAAAGTGTAGAAAAAACTATTCCCAATTCTCATATTTATCCTCCTAAAAATAAAAAGAATGATACCAGGAAGTGCAATGCACGGTACCATTCCTCTTTTAACTTAATTTGATAACGGTCTCCCGAATATACTTTCGTATATTGTCTCCAAGGTAGGAATTAATTACCAATATAAACTATTCACACCAACCATAGTCTCTCTGATATATCAATAATTAATTATGTCCTCATCATCGACTAATTAACTTCTTCTATAGTAGAATTCACTATATCTCGTATAATATCTATACTATTATTCATTATATCACTTTTTATAGCTTCTTTGTTATCTTTCATTCTTTTTGTTAAAAGTTCCATATTAGGTTGAAGATCTTTCTTACCTAAAGAATTAAGTATTAAATCAAAATTACTCAATTTAGAATATTTACCATAGTCATCATTATCAATACTAAGTCTAAATAACTTCTTAAATTCATATAAATCTATATTATTAAATCTCTTATCTTCTATTATCTTTAATACAGGTATTAAATCTTTAGACTTATCGAGTAATGTTTCACCTTTATTATTCTTTATATTAGGTATAAAATTCTTCTTTCTAATTAAAGTATCAAATACTTTTATACTTTTTGGATCATTAAGTGAAGCTAAAATATGTCCAAAAGTATCTCCATCTATATTTTGTTTATTAACATCCCAATTCTTCTTTTTCATATACCTTAATACTAAAGTATATTCTCTTAATTTTAGTAATCTGACAAGTACATCATTTCCATTACTATCAACAGTATTTATATTGACAATATTCTTATCTAATAAATACTTAACAGTATCCATTTCCCCTCTATTAATTAGCGGGAAAACCGCGGACGGATCATCATCACATGTACTAATAATATCAAGAAGATTAGTATCCATAACTTATCTACCTCCAAAAGTCACGTATTACCTATACTAACAAAAAGAGGTATGAATGTCAAATTACTTAACTTCTATTTTTTCTTTTCCACCCATATAAGGTCTTAATACTTCAGGTATTGTAATACTTCCATCTTCATTATAGTTATTCTCAATCACAGCTATTAATCCACGAGGAGTAGCAACTACTGTATTATTTAAAGTATGAAGATAATAATTACCTTTATCACTCTTAACACGTATACCAAGACGTCTTGCTTGAGCATCTCCTAAAGTACTACAACTACCAACTTCAAAGTATTTCTTTTGACGAGGAGACCAAGCTTCCACATCACATGATTTTACTTTTAAATCAGCTAAGTCACCACTACAGCATTCTAACTGTCTAACTGGTACATTAAAGTTTCTAAATAAATCAACAGTTAACTTCCACATCTTATTGTACCAAGTCATAGAATCTTCCGGTTCACATAAAACTATCATTTCCTGTTTTTCAAATTGGTGAACTCTGTATAATCCTCTCTCTTCCAAGCCATGACTTCCTCCTTCTTTTCTAAAACAAGGTGAATAACTTGTCATAGTAATAGGAAGATCTTCTTTATTAACCATTTGTCCTTTAAATCTACCAATCATTGAATGTTCACTAGTACCAATTAAGTATAAGTCTTCTCCTTCAATTTTATACATCATGGCTTCCATCTCTGGGAAAGACATAACTCCTTCTACTACATTACTTCTAATCATAAATGGTGGAATAGCATACGTAAAACCTGCATCTATCATAAAATCTCTAGCATAGGCAATCATTGCTTCATGAAGACGAGCTATATCGCCAAGTAAATAGTAAAATCCTTCTCCACTAGTACGTCCAGCACTAGCTTTATCCATACCTCCAACTTTCTCAAGTATATCAGCATGATATGGTATTTCATAATCAGGTACTACTGGATCTCCAAATTTTTGTACTTCAACATTCTCACTATCATCTTTTCCAATAGGTACACTTTCATCCATAATTTGAGGAATAACCATCATGTCTTCCCTAATCTTAGCTTGAATATCAGGTAATTCAGAATCTATCTCTTTAATTCTTTCATCTTTAGAGGCAATCTCTTTCTTTACTTCATCAGCTTTATCTTTTTCACCATTTCTCATGAATTCCCCAATACTCTTACTAAGCTTATTCTTTTCAGCTTTTAAGTTATCTCCCTCAGTCTGTAAAGACCTAGCCTTTTCATCTAACTCCTTGACTTCATCTACTAGAGGCAACTTCTCATCTTGAAATTTCTTCTTAATATTCTCTTTTACTAAATCACTATTTTCTCTTATTAAATTAATATCTATCATTTTAAACCTCCTATTTATTAATTAATTTATTATATATTTTATTTTTAACATTATTATACATAATATTATTAATTTCTTCTAAACTAAATTCTCCTTCTAAATCAGAATATAAGTCTTTTTTAATATCTTTATAATTGTAAATTGATGTCTTAGAGAATTTATCATCATACCAACTACAGAATTCCATATCATCACTAGAAGTCATAATATTTTCTTCTCCAACGATATTCTTTATATATTTAATATGTTCTATATAATACTTCTTTAAATAAATATCACTATAATTATTAGGCTCATCTACTACAAAATAACTATAACCAACAGCTCCAACTAATCCTCCAAGATCTTTTATTCTATGCAATTGTTCATCATCCAGATTACGTGAATTCTTACATAAGTATGTCGCATTAGAATGCGATGCATAGACGCATACATCTACTCCATTATTCTTTTTTTCTTCTATTAAATCGCATAAATCATAGAAAGATTTCTTATTCGCATGACTTAAGTCTATTCCAATTCCTAAGTCTATTGCTTTAGAGATAAGTTCTCTCCCATCATCAGTTAAACCTTTATCACTTCTATTACCCGAAGCATATTTACTCTCAGTATTCCAACATAATATTAAAGCTCTAAGTCCTACAGAATATAATTTTTCTAATTCAACAGTATCTTTAATATAATCAGCACCTTCAATACTATAAATTATTTCTGTATTAGGCAAATACTTATCAAGTATCTCTTTCGACTTAACAAACATATCAAGTACCGAAACATCATCTTTATAATATCCAGCACATATTTCATTTTCCATTTCTTCTTTACTCATAAAGTATAAATTCGCAATTACACCAGTAACATTCTTATCATTAAAATACTTAGTTATTTCTTCTAAATAAGAATAATCATTAGTAAGATATGCTTTGTATGCTATAGTAAGTAAATCATAATGAGTATCAAACATAAAACCTCCAAAACAATAAAAAAAGATGGTCCAAGGAGTGCAATGCACGGTACCATCCTTCTATTTCTTAATTACATAACGGCTTACACCGGATATTATTATATCTCTATGGGATAGATAAATAAGTACTTATAATCATTTTCACCAACCATGATCTCTCTAAAATAAGAATTCTTATTATTAGCCCCAATCCTCGATCAACTAAATTATACAACAATTAATTAGAAAAAACAAATTCCTTAGTACATTCCATATTAGAATGTCTTTCTAAATTTAAATATGGAAATATTCTTACATCTTTCTTAGAAATAGTATTAATATTAGTCTTCTTCATACCAAATATTCCATCAGAGAAAGATACATAATAACTCTGATTACCAGAAGAATCTATATCTATTTCTACATAACCTTCTAGTTTATTACCAGTAATTGGAGAAGCATACTCTTTTCCAAACTTCTCTTTTGTATCATAGAAGTAATAATAATATCTACCTCTGCTCTGTGTAGTACATACTTGACCATCCATATTATAGTATTTTTTAACTTCTTTAGCTAGTTTAGTTACTATAGAAGCATACTCTTCTCTACCTTTACTAAATTTACTAATTATTATAGGTAATGTAGTAAAAAGTATAATACAAATAATTATACCTATAATTATTCTTTTAATTATTAAAGCATCTAAATTAACATTTTTCTTATTTAATTTAGAATATTGTTTATCAAAATCTATAGCTGAATCATCAATATCTTGAGGAATATCTTCTTTCTTTTTCTTTTTAAATAATTCTTTAAAGAAAGATTTCTTCTCTTCATCATCTAATAATTCATCATCTCTAACGAAATTACCACTCTTCTTAAAAAACATATCATCACCTAACACTTTGTCTGTGTAACATCATTAATCTTAGCTCCACCAAATAAAGGTAAAACATTATAATACTGCAAATCTTCTACTCTAGATTCTTTAAAACCAAAAGTACCATCATACATAGAAATATAGTATCTCTTAACACCATTTTCATTAATCACAAGAACATATCCACTATATCCTTTTTTAGTATACGGAGATTTAACATCTAAACTTAAATTCTCATCAAATTTAAAATAATAAATCTTTCCACAAGTATGAACATTATTTTTAACATACTTAACTATCTTTTCAGCATCAACAATATACTTCTGTTGTTTATCTCTAATAAACATATATCCATAGTAAATACCAACAATAACTACTATTAAAACAATTAATCTCATCAAATTTTTAAACAAAGTATATCTGATTTCCAAGCCAGTCTTTTTAATCTCTTTGTCACCTTTCTTATAATTAGAAAGAGTAACTTTACTTCCTTTAGAAAAATCATCTACACTTTGTTCTTTTCTAATATTAAAACGTGATTTTTTTATCTTCCTAGCAAAACGTTTAAGAAAATTATTATCTTTATTATCATAATTTATATAACCACAATGCATACAAAACCTAGCTTTTTCTTCCATTTCAGCTCCACATTGAGGACAATACATATAAGTTTTACCATTCTTATAAAAAGTACTCATAGAACCTCCTAATCCTTTAAACTACGTTTAATAACTTTAGTTAAAGCACTATAACCATCTTCATTTAAATGTAATCCTTCTTTAGTATAATCAATTTCTAAATCACCATTACCATCAGTAAGTGGATCATAGGCATCAATATAATTAATCTTTTTATCTTCAGCTAACTCTTCAAGTTTCTTATTAATACTCTTGATAATAGAATTAGTTCTTCTACCAATCATATCTAAATCTACTTTATCTTCTTCTTTATTTTTATTAACGGGTAAAAGAGAAAGTAAATAAATATCAGCTAACTTACGATTATTTTTAATACCATCAATAATTTCACCAATATTCTCAACAATATCTTCTTCACTTTTATCTTTCTTAATATCATTAGTACCAACCAATAAGAATACTTTAGAAGGATTATACCTATAAATACGATAATTCATATCAAACAATATATCTGAAGTAGTATTACCATCTATTCCAGAATTAACTACTCTTTCTCCTTCAAAGAATTCCCTCAAGTTATATTGAGCAAATAAAGAGTCCCCAACAAAAACATAGTTATCGTCAACTACTTTTTTCTCTTCTACTTTAGTAACTATCTTAGTTTGTGTAAATTTATCATAAAAACCAATATAAGTTAAAATACCACCTAATACTATAGATAATAGAATTAAAATTAAAAATACTACAAAATTCATACTTCTAAATCTAACTCTTTTAACCTTAATTTTCTTATTAATATTACGTTTTTTTAATTCTTTTCTAGCTTTTTTCTTCTTATTTCCACTATCAACAAAACTAACATCTAAACTATCAAAATCATCTAACATAGTATCATCAAAATGAAATTCTTCTATATTAGTCTTATCTAAAGAAGAATCACTGCCATGTTTAGCACCAGATATTTTTTTGGTATCAAAAACTTTAGAATTATCTAAATTTTTATCGATACTTCTAATACTCTTGTCATTATAATCTTTTCTTCTCTTTTTTATGTTATTAGTTTTTGTTGCCATACACTTACCTCTATCATCACAATTATATCATAATTACTATCTATTATTATAAGAAATATACTTAATTTACAAAAAAAGAAGTCTAACTTCTTTTATCAACATGCTGTTTTAAATTTATCTTTATTGGTATTTTAAACGAATCATTATTTAAAGCAAAAGATGTATCTTCCTCATCATTACCTTCAATATCTTCCCATACAAGTTTTACATTATTTATATTTATAATACCATTAGACTTAGTAAGTGTACCTCTAATAGGAAGATTCTTAAGTACTATAGCTTTATTTATAGGAACATAATCTTCATCAACAACTATTTCATAATCGACGTCTACGTCACTTTCTCTAGCATCAATAGTAATAGGTAAAGTTACACTAACACCAGGAGCAAACATATTCTCTTCTACATTAGGATTATCATCGAATATAAATTCATCAAAAGTAAAAGTATGATCTTGACTCTCAGTAACATTCTTACTATTTACTTTAACTACCCACCTTGCTATTTTTAAACTATCGTTATTTTTAGCACTGGAAAAGAATAGCGAATACGTAACGGCTATAATACCAGTCGTAATAGCTATCACAAGTAAAGTAAATAATAAACCAAATTCCTTCTTGTCATAATCATCCATATAAACCTCTAATCAAATTTCTTCTTATAATAAAGATATAATCTATAAAATAAAGTATAAACAATCCAAAATAGTAATAAGAAATTACTCATCTGAACTAAAGATAAAATAGTATCATTTAAATATAATTCTTTCATATTATTTAAATCTATTCCATTACTAGCACTAATAGTAACAAATAACATAAATAATAAATATATCATACTAAATACACTATAATTAAATATTCTTTTAAACTTAGTAAGTCTCTTACTAAAAATAGTATAAATAATCATACAAGTAACAAATAATATTATAAAGAAATATACTATTGTAGATGGAAAATAAACATACTTCATAATACTCTTAATAAGTGTTTTAAAGCATATTTTAATATAATCTGTATAACTAACTATAACTGATAATAATAAGCCAAAAAATATAGTAACAAAGCCTATATTAATAACAGTACTTTTTCTCTTTAAATTAATAATTAATAAAGCAAATAATAGTATAGAAAAAATGAATAGTTCAATAGTAATATAAGATGAAAATATGTACTTAAAAACTAGAGCTATTTTATCAAAAAAAGAACTATTCACTAATATCACCCCATTATTATTCTGCTTCTGCTATATAAACTGTTTGTAAAGTATCACTATCCTTAGTACAAGTAATTAAAGTTAAAGTAGTTTTATCATAATTTCTAGATATAGTTACTTTACCAGTTTTAGGAGTATTATAAATCTTAACGATATGATACTCATAATTATAGCCATTATATTTTACATAACATTTGTCTCCCACTTCTAATCTATATAAATATGCAAAATAAGAAATATATGCATCTCCTGAATGAGCAATTAACATTAAATTACCATTCTTAACATCAGGAGTAGAAGAACCACGTAACATTGTTACATTATACTGTATATTATTATACCTAGAATTAACATCTAAAAATCCTCTCCTAAGACCAATCTTAGGTATAGATAAAACACCTAAGTATTCTCCATAATCTATATCTCCTTGATCATAAATAGTACCATTCTTATCTTTAATATTCTTAGTAATAGGTACATCTTTCTTATCCTTAGTTGTAGTAGAAAAAGCTAACATCATATCAGAATATATTTCATCACGGAGACTAAGTAAGAAGTCCCAAGAGAGAAACATTGTCCCAAGAAATATTAATAAAGAGCCAAATAACAAGATCTGGCTCTTTTTTAATTGAAATTTATTTCTAGTTTTGATTTTGTTGTTTTTTAACGTTGACATATAAAATTCCTAAACCAGTAAGTAATACAATTAATCCAACTAAATATATTCCTTGAGAAGCATTCATAGCTGTATCTGGAACATCAGGAGAATAAACAATTTCTAATGGTACTGCATTATCAGTAGAAGTAATAAGTGTTTTTAATCTAGTAACAGATTGAACACCTTGTCCAGTATAATAGTAGCCAGAATATATTTCAAAATTACCAGATACAGAAACTTCAAATCTCTTAGTTTGTTCATTTACTTTATCTTTTGGTACATATACATAGAATTCTTTATATTCGCTTAGAGATAAATCATTTAAATCATTTAATCTATTAGCTACGCCATCTTTAATACCTTCTACATAAGTACCTTCAGCTGCGCTAACTAAAGATAATGAATAGTTATCTTGTACTTCAGCAAAATCTTCAACTCCAGCACTAGCAACTACTGTTAACTTAGGAGAACGGAAGTACTTACCATCTTCAGTTAAAGTAAACTCAGAACCAGCTTTATTTATTGTTAATGAAAGAGCATCAATATTATTATTATGATAATAAATAGCTTGATTGATTATATCAACAATACCAAAATCTTCATAGAAAGTATCATCAGAAGTTATAACAGTCTGTGCTTGTGTTTTTGGACAACCAGCAGGGTTACCATCACAAACATACAACTCATTAGCTTGTTGAACTTCATTATAGCATGCAGCTCCTGTGCCTTTTTTAAAACAATCATCAGTCTTAGTATCAGCTGCATCAGTAATTTGACCTATATAAGACCAAATTGCTGTTTGCTCAAGCCAAGCTTTAAGATATTTATTTTTAGCTGCATCTGTATCAGTCATAGATAAATGCTCTAATCTAGAGAACAAATAAACATAACCAACATCATCAATCAAATCTCCTCTATTAAGATCATGATTACCAGCATATGTTACTCCACTTTCTACGCAAAATACTGGGAAAGTTTCATTGTTAGCTGTTGCTGTATACACTTCAACTTCATGAAAAGCACTAGGTGTTGGACTCATCGCAATAAGTGCACTAATTTCGTTAGTATGAATAGTTTCAGGAGCAGTCTCATCATCATCTAATGCATAACTCTGTCCACTAAGTCCTACTAATAAGATTGATACCATTGCTATAAAAGCAACTGCAAAAGTTAAACCTAAAGATACATTAAAAAGATTCCATTTACTTTTCTTATTATTCTTTTGAGGTTCATCAACATAAATTTTTTCCATATTATTTCACCTTACCTTATACACAAATTATAACATATTTTTTCTATATAAAATACTTTTTTTAATTAATTTTAAATATTTCTCTAATATTATTTATTTTTACATCTCTTTTTACATATAAAGTAGCTAATAAATCACCTTTATTTACTTTATCTCCAACATTTACGTTTAGCTTTATTCCTACTCCATAATCTATTTGATCATCAAGTTTTAATCTACCAGCTCCAAGTTTAACAGACAATTTGCCAATTTCTAAGGCATCTATTTTAGTAATTTTACCACTCTTATATGCTCTAATATTCTTAGTTTTAGTACTAATCTTAAGTTTATTTATATTTCCACCTTGACTAGTAATCCATTCTACAAATTTATCATAAGCTTTTCCATTATTAACAACTTCTCTAACTTCATTTAGAGCTGCTTCTTTACTAATACCTTTACCCATAGATACCATTTCACTAGCTAAGTCATAACAAACATCAATTAAATGCTTATTTTTAGCTTTTCCTTTAAGTACATCAATAGCTTCTTCTACTTCTAAGGCATTACCTATATTATAACCAAGCGGTGTATTCATATCATTAATAATTACATGAACTTCTTTATTATATTTATTACCTATATCTATCATTAATTCTTTTAATTCTAAAGCATCTTTTTTATTACTGATTAAAGCTCCATCACCAACTTTTAAATCAATAACTATCTTATCGGCTCCACTAGCTATCTTTTTACTCATAATACTTACTGCGATAAGTCCAACAGAAGATACTGTACCACTAACATCTCTTAAAGAATAGATAGCTTTATCAAGTGGTACTAAATTTTTAGTTTGTGTAGTAAGAACTATTCCTACTTTCTTAATTCTACTAATAATTCCTTTATCAGTTAAAGAAAGTTTATATCCTGGAATAGACTCCAATTTATCAGCAGTACCACCAGTATATCCAAGTCCTCTACCACTCATTTTAATGACATTAACTCCACAAGCTGCGACTATAGGAGTAATAACTAAAGTAGTTTTATCACCTATACCACCAGTAGAATGCTTATCGACAATAGTACCAATCTTTTTATAGTTTAATACTTCACCACTATCTATAAATATCTTAGTTAAATCAAATACTTCTTCTTTACTCATACCATTTATGCAAATAGCCATAAGTAAACTAGACATCTGATAATCTTTTACTTTTCCATGCAGATAACCATTAAAAGCATAATCTAATTCTTCAAAAGTTAACTCTTCTCCCAACCTCTTTTTATTAATAATATCTAATATCACTCTATCACCCTCTCAAATAGATCAGTATCTTTTATCTTAAAACCAAGTTTTAAATAAATATCTCTAGCCTGACATCTCTTAGGATTAGATGTTAATCTAATAGAAAATACTCCTCTTTCTTTACAAATCTCTATAGCTTTCTCTACTAACTTATGTCCAATACCAAGTCCTCTAGAACTACTAGAAACACACACATAATTAATATATGCATATTTATAATTTCTAATAACATCATGAGAAAAAGTAATATCTAAATACCCAACTACTTCTTCATCTTTAACACTAACTAATCTATATACATTAGAATCATTATCTATATTTAATACATCAATATTAAAAGCTTCTTTTATTATATTTTTAACATCTTCAAAGTCATTATCTTCATACTCTCTAAATTCTATCATAAAATCACTCCTACTATAAATAATTATAACATAAAAAAGAGATAAATATTATTTATCCCATTTTGCATATAAAGTTATATCTTGGTAACCAATATGGCATCCTCTCTCATCATATTTATTCTTAGTAGGAATATCCATAGTAGTCGTAGCTTTAACTTTCTTAGTTAAAGCTTTATCGTAATACCAACCAGCAAACTTATAGCCAGCTCTAGTAGTTGTAGGAATAGTATCATAAGCATCAGGTGGACAACCTATACAAACATCTAAAAAAGTAACTTTCTTTCCACCATTAGCCTCAAAAAGTAAGTCATATCCTCCACCACTAAAAACATCACACTTATCTTTAGTAGCCTTAAATCCTTTAAACATAAAAATAAGTAATATTATAAGTACTACTAAAGTAAATGCACCTATAATTATCTTTCTTTTATTATCTTGCATAACCTCTCTCTTCTAAATCTTTGCTAGTACCCTCTCTCATATTTTCAATAACTTCAATGGCATCTTTTTCTACACCTTCTTTATCGGTAATAGTAATATTTACTCCAGAGTTATTGAGTTTATCTTTATAAGTATCTAACAATTCATCTGCATTCTTATGTTCATTTTGTCCAACATAAATAGCTGTATCAATCTCTGATAAATCTCTTTCTTCTTTCATAGCTTCTTCTATAATGGCTAAGTCAAGACCCAAAACCGTCTCTAATTCTTCTTTAGCCTTCTTGGAATAAGCAAATCCTCTATCATCAACAATATTAGAAAATTTCTTATAACGATATGAAATAACTTCAAGAATAGCTTTATCTGGAATACTAGACATAAGATCTCTTAAATTAGTAACATCACTAGCTGTTTTTAAAATATTAATATTTTTTAGTATTTCTTCATCACGAGTTCCATGCTTTACCATAGGATCAGCTTTAACTGCACCCATTCCAAATTCTATAGCTGTAGCCTCTTCTACTGAATATTCATGTATTGGTCCATGATAACTTTTAAGTGAATCTACCTTTACTCCACCTCCACCATGTTCTATAGCCGCTGCTTCTTCTACTGAGTATTCATGTACTGGTCCATGGTCACCTTTAAGTGGATCAACTTTTACTCCACCTCCATGTTCTCTAACTGCCCAATCATAATCATCACTCATAATAAAAACCTCACTATTATAATTATACAATGTTATTTATAATGACAATAATATAATCACAATTATATACATTTCTTTACAAAAAAAGAGTAGTTAAACTACATCTCATAAAACAAATATGGATTACTATCTAAATCATCAATAATATTATCTAACTCTTCTCCATTATTCTTTCTATTATTAATATAATTATCTATCTCAAATGCTTCTAAATTTAATATATATGGATTAGAATCAAATAAAATATTTAAAGTATCAAATCCCATACTACCCAAATAGTCTATCAATTTATTAATTCTTTCATCAGTTCTACTAAGAAAAGTAGGATTACTACCTATAATACTTAACACCTGTTTATTACTGCATCCCATATTAAGTAATATATTTTCTTTATCTCTAATATCACTATCACTTAACTCAGTTATCTCCGGATTAGTTTCAATCATACTTTTAAGTATTTCATCTCTAATACCCATACTATAAAGTTCTTCCATCTTTAGTCTCCTTATTATTATCATAATTATATTTTTCTAATAATTCTTTCTTTTCTATACCATACTGTTTTTCAAATTGTTTATTTCCAGTAAACAATTTACTATAATTATTCATATTAACTTCAAGCCCAGTAGATTCAAAGAATTTATATCTTGCATAAGAAAGAGCTGTACTCTGTATTAATTGTCTAGTTTCTACCAATGCCAAATCATGCATACCTATAGAATCATAAAAGTCTAATTTTTCATCCAAAGTATCAGAAGAGAATCCTAAAAGAGATGGCATTTTTTTAATCATGTCGAGAACATCTTCTCTATCATAGCCATGATTCTCTATATTAGCTATTCTCATCTTTAAAGTATCCACAGGAAGTCCGAAAAGTGCAGGAAAAATAGTAGACATATCTATTACTTCATCATGACTATATCCAAATGATTCTATACTGTCTATTTTATTCTTTATATTATCAAGTGAATAATCATAAAGCCTAGGAATAGTTTTACTCATCTTTAATACATTATCTTTACTATAACCTAAAGCAATAATATCATCCATTCTTTGCTTTATATATTCTACAGAATGACTAAATAAATCAGCTGAAGATCTAGTCATTTTTAATACTTCATCTTTACTATAACCCAATGATTCAAAATTATCTATTTTTCCTTTTATATCATCTATTTTATGACTATATATTGAAGGTAATTTTTTACCCATTTTAATAATATCTTCTTTACTATAACCAAGTTCAAGCAAATCATTTATTTTTTGCTTCATACTATCAATTGACAAAGCAAAGACAACTGGACTCTTCCTTGCCATATTTAATACATCTTCTCTACTATAACCCAAATCTACCATATCATTTAATTTCTTATCTAAATTATCAAATGATAAGCCAAAAATTGGAGGACAATTCTTAGTCATTTTTAATACTTCATCTTTACTATAACCTAAAGACATTATATTAGACACTTTCTGTTTAATAGTCTCCATAGAATGACTATAAATTGTAGGAGAACTTACTGTTATATCTATAATTTCATCTTTATTATAACCAAATTCAATCATATCATTGAATTTTCTCTTTATATTGTCAACAGAATGACTATAAATATTAGGTAATTTCCTAGTCATCTTTATTATCTCATCTTTACTATAACCAAGTTCCAATAAACATTTACTAACATTATTAAAATTACTTTCAAATTTATCATCACTCATATCATTAATAAAATAATAATTTCTTATATATTTATAATCCTCTTCAGTATAACCAAAATTTATAAAATCATTCATATAAACACCTCAATTTTATTATATAATATTTAAACTAATATACCAAAACTTATCTCTTAGTTTACAAAAAGCAGATGTTAATCTGCTTCTTCTTCTGGTTTCTTCGAACTCAAAAATGTTACTTTTTCCGTAATAATTTCCATTATATTTTTACTCTTGCCATCCTCTTCTATTTTTCTTGTTTGAAGTCTGCCTTTCACACCTACTATATCTCCACGACCACAGTATTCTTTAGTATTCTCAGCCACTTGATCGAAAGCTAAACAATCTATAAAATCTGTATCGTAATTACCATCTAAATTCTTAAAACTTCTAGGTACAGCCAAAGATATAGTCGCAACTTTAGATCCTTTACCTTTATTCACACTAATATCACGCGTAAGTCTACCTACTAAAATTACCTGATTAAGTATATAATCACCTCCTCTCAAAAACATCTTATAAATGATTTGAATATTAAGCAAATCGTAGATATTTACTTTTAATAGAAATATAAATTTACTTTTTTAATTTTCCTATAAATAAAAAATATTATTAAGATAAAAATAATTATAAAAATAAAATTTCTTAAGTTGATTATAATAATTAAAAGACTTATACTCATAATAGAGGTGAGTATATGAAAACTATTCAAAAATACTTTTTAATATTTATGATATATGCCTTTATAGGTTGGATATATGAAGAAGTGTTAGAAGTACTTATTTATCAAACTGGTTTTACTAATAGAGGAGTTTTATTTGGACCATATCTACCAGTATACGGCTTTGGTGTTTTATTATTTTTAGTCACAATATATTCGCTTATTAAGAATAAAAAAGGTAAAGAAAAATGGTATTTACTACCACTAGTATTCCTTGGATGTATGTTTGTCGCTACGACATTAGAATTAATAACTAGTTATATTTGTGAATACTTTAATGGTGACTGGCCATGGGTATACGATGATTATAAATTAAACTTTGAAGGACGTATTGCCCTAAATCCAAGTGTTAGATTTGGTATAGGAGGAGTTTTCTTCTTATATTTACTTCAACCAGTAGTTGAAAAATTTATTAATAAATTATCAAATAAAAAGCTAAATTATATATCTATAATACTGGCAATAATACTTATGATTGATTTAATATACTCATTCATAATTAAATAAAAAAGAGGAGTTAAATACTCCTCTTTATTAATTGATTTAATTCTACTGCATATTCCATAGGTAACTCTTCTCTAAATTTATCAATAAAACCTAGTATTATTAATTCCTCTGCTCTATCTTTACTAATACCTCTACTCATCAAATAGAATAGTTTGTCTTCACTAATCTTAGATACTGTAGCTTCGTGTTCTAAATGACTACTCTCATTACCACAGGCATTATCTGGAATAGTATCACTCTTAGAAATATCATCTAAAATTAAACTATCACATTTAACAAGTGATTCACTATTAATAGCTTTCTTATCAATAAAGACTTTACCTCTGTAACTAGCATTACCACCATTCTTCGCAATACTCTTAGAAAGAATAGTACTCTTAGTATTCTTACCTATATGTATCATTCTAGCTCCACTATCTTGTATCTGACCAGTAGAAGCAAGACCAATAGTAACACAAACTCCTTTAGAGTTATCTCCTTTTAAAACACAACAAGGATACTTCATAGTAGTTTTAGATCCAATATTACCATCAATCCACTCCATAGTACCGCCTTCATCCACAAGAGCTCTCTTAGTAACTAAATTATATACATTAGTAGCCCAATTCTGAATAGTAGAATAACGACACTTACTATTTTTACCAACATATATTTCTACAACAGCTGCATGAAGTGATGATTCAGAATAACTTGGTGCTGTACAACCTTCTATATAATGAAGATCACTATCATCATCAACAATAATTAAACTTCTTTCAAATTGACCCATATTTTTAGCATTAATTCTAAAATAACTTTGTAGTGGTCTATCTAATTTAGTATGAGGTGGTACATAGATAAAACTACCTCCTGAGAAAACAGCTCCATTTAAAGCAGCAAACTTATTTTCCCCATTACTAACAATCTTACCAAAATACTTATTAACAATTTCTGGGTAATTCTTCATAGCATTCTCAATAGAAGTAAAAATAACTTTCTTTTTCTTTAATTCTTCCAGCATAGAATGATATATTACTTCACTCTCATATTGAACGCCCATTCCACCCATATGAGCTTCAGACTCTAATACACCAACAGAATCTAATTCATTCACAATAGGTTTTAAGACATTGTTCCAGTCATCTTTAATAGTATCATCTTGATTATTATTTTTATAATAGATTATTTTATCAAAATCTATATCTAACTTAGGACCAAATTTTGGCATATCAAGCTTACTAAATTTTTTAAAACTATCTAATCTAAAATCTCTAATATCTTTAGATTCTTTTTTTATTTCAGAAATCTTTTTTATATTAGCTTCATTTATACCAATAATTTCCATCCTATCACCACACTATCTAGTTAATTTCTTTATCTTATCTTTTCTCTTTTGAATAACTTTAGTATCTTCTCTTAATATTTTATATAGCTCAATCTTATCAAGTAAATTTTTCTTTTCACTTAACTTTTCACTCGCAAGTAATACTCTATCTTTATAAAAATCATCTGAGTTTAATACATAATCTTCTATTTCATCAAGTGTTGTATCAATATACTCTCCTGTTAATATCCAAGCATAATCATCATAACCATACCCAGAATCTAATACTACTTTAGTACCAAATTGATCATCACCCATATACTCACCATAGAAAGTAGATCTTCTATATACACTTCTCTCATCTAGTGGATCGAGTACATTAATATATCTATTAGAATCTTCATCTCTAACAAATATTCCTTTAGATATAGTACTATCAAATTCAAATCCATTTCTTACTGGATCAAATTTCTTTAATTCAGCTACATAAAACTTATTTGTCTTTTCCATCTTCCATTTCCCCCAACATCTTATTTATCGCCTTTACTGGCAATAAAGCACAATTAATTCTATTAGGTTGTTTTGATATATTATCATAAACATTTAATTCACCTAACACATCCCCATCATATTCTTTTTCTTCAATCATATTTTTATAGTTATTTAAAATGTTTTTAGCTTCATCAACACTTTTACCTATAAGTGCATTACTCATAATATTAGTAGCTGAAGTACTAATAGCACAAGCTTCTCCATCAAACTTAATATCTTTAATTGTATTATCTTCTATCTTCATCATAAAATCTAAATTATCAATACAACTTTCACTATTTTGATTTGCTTTTAAATAACTATCATCATCTACCAAACCTCTATTATTAGGATTCTCATAATTATCTAATATTATTTCTCTTCTTATATTGTCATCCATATCATCACCTACAATATTACTTTATATATATCTTTACTATTTCTTAAAGCATCAATCAAAGTATCAATCTCTTCTTTAGTATTATATAAATATAAACTAATACGTACAGTATTTTTAATACCTAACTCATCTTTTAATAACTTAGTACAATGATTACCAGCTCTAACACATATATGATAATGATCTAAATAAATAGCTGTATCTTGAGCAAATACGTCCTTTATATTAAAGGCAAGTATCCCACTATCACAACTAGTATTATAAAGCTCTATATTATCAATCTTCTTTAACTCTGAAACTAAATATTTCTTTAATTCAATTTCATACTCATGAATCTTATCCATACCAATATTCATTAAGTATTTAATAGCTTCACCCATACCAATTACTTCCGCAATAGGAGGAGTACCAGCTTCAAACTTAATTGGAGCATCTTTTAATACATAACCATCTTCTTCAAAAGAATCATTCATTCCTCCACCATATAAGATTGGATCCATTTCTTTTAGTAATTCACTTCTACCAACAAGTACTCCTACTCCTGTAGGTCCACCCATCTTATGAGCAGAAAAACTTAAGAAGTCCATATTACATTTCTTAAAATCAACACTCATATGTGGAACACTTTGAGCACCATCTACACAGAATAAAATATTATTATCATGAGCAAACTTACCAATACTATACACATCTCTCTCATCACCAATGACATTACTAATCTGAGCAAGACTAATAACTTTAGTTTTAGAAGTAACAGTCTTTTTAATATTATCTAAATCTAATTCATAATTACCATTTAGAGGAACATACTTAATAACTATACCAATCTCTTCTCTTAACTTCATCCAAGGAAGTATATTAGAAGCATGTTCTGCTTTATTTAATAAAACTTCGTCTCCTCTTTTTAGATGTTTCTTCATATAACCAAAGACAAGCATATTAATAGAAGCAGTAGCTCCACTAGTATAAATAACTTCTTTATCATCACAATTAACAAATTCAGCTACAATCTTTCTTACTTCATCATATAATTTATTAGTCTTAACAGAAAGATCATATTCACCTCTATGAATATTAGAAGTATATTCCAAATAATATTTATTAAGAGAATCTATTACACATTTAGGTTTTAATGTCGTAGCTCCATTATCAAAATAAATAATATTATTTTTTAATATTGGAAAATCATCTCTATTCATATAATCATCCCCATAACTTATCTATTTCACTAGAAAAATCTTCTATCTTTTCATAATCAATACTATCAGTATTAAGTAAAAAACCTCTAAGTAATAACTTATAACTATCTTTTCTACTAATACCTCTACTCATCATATAGAATAACTTTTCTTCACTAAACTTACCTACATAAGCGCTATGATTAGCTTCTACATCGTAATTATCTATAAGTAAATTAGGCCATATCTTACTATTAGCATTTTCTAAATTAATTATTTGATTATCTTGATTACAAGTACATTTAGAACTCTTCTTAGGTACAATACCTTCTACCCAATACTTTAAACTTTTATTTTTCGCATTAACTCCATGATTATAAACATAGCTCTTAGTATTACTAGTATTATGATTAACTCTTATCTCAAAACTATTATCATTATAATTAATATTATTGTAGTAATAGTATACAGAAACATTCTCTTTATTTAGATTAATAGTTATCTTACTACTAGTATCTATACTAAAATGATAAATAATAGTATCTTCATCTATATTAAATGTTTTAGTATTAGAATCTTTTAAGTATAAAACTTTACTCATCTAAATCACCTAATAACTTATAACCAGTCTTTTCTATCTCATTAGCTAAATTTATATCACCAGTCTTAACAATATTACCATCTTTAAAAACATGAACATACTTTGGTTTAATAAGATTAAGTATTCTAGGATAATGAGTAATAATTAATATTGCAGTATCTGGATTATTATTCTTATACTCATTTATCTTCTTACAAACAATCTTTAAACTATCTATATCTAAACCAGAATCTATTTCATCTAAAATAATTAATTTAGGTTTAAGCATACTAATCTGTAATACTTCATTTTTCTTTTTTTCTCCCCCACTAAAATCTTTATTTAAAGATCTATGTATCATACTAGTATCAAGGCCTAAATCATTCATAGTAGATTCCATATTCTTAATAAAAGCATACAAATTAGTCTTTTCACCATTAATTTCATTTTGAGCAGTACGAATAAATTCACTATTACTAACACCATCTATTACAGTTGGATCTTGCATTGACAGAAAAATACCCATCTTAGCTCTTTCATCAGTAGACAAATTATTAATCTTTTTATCATTAAAAAGAATTTCTCCTCTAGTAATCTTATAACTATAATGACCTAAAATAGTCTTAGCTAAAGTACTTTTACCAGTACCATTAGGTCCCATAATAGCGTGTATTTCTCCATCATTTATTTTTAAATTTAATTTATCAATAATTTTAGTATTTTTATCAATAATTTTTACAGACAAATTCTTTATTTCCAACATAATATCACTCCCATAAAAAGCAACTATATAATATCACAAAAACATCAATAAAAAAAGCCAAATATTGGCTTATTTTAATTATAATTATTACTTCCAAGTAAGCTTTCAGCATCTTCAAGCATCTTTTGTAAATTATTTTTACCTTCAACTTGAGTACGTAAGTTACTAAGTTCAGCTCCTTGATTAGAAATTATTCTCTCTTTTTCATGAACTCTATCTTCTAGAGATTCCATTTGAGCTTTTAATCTATCTATTTCAGATTCATAATTCTTAATAGAAGCTTTTACTCTATCTCTATCATGACGAGCTTTATCAACAACTCTCTTATTAAGAGTAGTTAATTCTTTTAATTGATCTTTATAATTCCTAATTTCAGTTTGTTGATTCTTATTAACATCAATAAGTTTACTCAAAGTATTAGCAGCATCATTCATAATACCTTCACTACTATATTTAATACTATTAGTATCAAGTAAACTATCATGACCGATATCATCTAAAGCATTATCTTCACTATAATCAATATCTTCGTAATTATTATTTCCATAATCAAAATTACTATTACTTAATAAATCATCAAAATCACTAGTTGGTGTATCCTCAATCTTACTAGGAACATTATTAACATAAGTATCTAAATCACTAAATTCTTCTTTTGGAGGTTCTACCTCTACTGGAGTAATCTCATTATCCTTTTCTGTAACAACATCTAATATTGATTTAATATCATCCATAGCATCTTCTTCAGTACCAGTTACTTCCTGTACTTCTTCAGGACTAACAGTAACAGGATTATTATCAGCTTCAGGAAGAGCTTCTTCTGGAGGAGTTACTGGTTCTTCTGGAGCAGGTGCCTCAGGAGGAACAACTGGCTCTTCAGGAGTTGGTACCTCTGGTGGAACTACGGCTTCTTCTGCAGGTACCTCAGGCATAGGCACTTCACCAGGAGCTAAATCACTAGCAGCTTCTGGAATTGGTTCTTCTACTGGAGGAACAATATCTACTCCTAAATTAGCTTCTGGATTAACTTCTTCTGTAGGCTCTACTGGAGTATCAGGAACAACTGGTTCTTCTGGTACTACTGGTTCCTCAGGAATTGGCATTTCTGGAGGAACAGGTACTTCTTCTGCAGGTGCTTCAGGAGCACCCTCAACTGGACTATTTTCTGCAGGAAGAGCTTCTTCTGGAACAGGAGCTTCAGTAGGATTCATAGCCTCCTCTATATCCTCTTTCTCTACTTTAGCATCTTCAATATTTACGCTTTCTTCACTCGCTTCTGGAACATTCTCAGACTCAGGTACTGCTGTACTATCATTAAGCTTATTAGTTAATAATGAGAATGTATCAGGTTCAGACTCTTTAGTATTTCCACATAAATATAAAGTATCACCTTTCTTATTAAGTGAAATAAAACTATAAAATTTATTATTTAATAAATTATTACCATCTAAATCAAATAGACTAGCTTCACTAAATTGATCATTAAATAAGAATCTGCCATCATTACCCATCAAAGCAAACATCTTATCTTTTATAACAGCAGGTGTACTAACTAAATTAGTCGCAGCTAGTGGATCTTTCTTTAAATTAACTGCTTCTATTACACTAGGCGTGATAGGATTAGCATTCTCTACTAATAAAATATCTTTAGTAATTAACTTAATAGATTTATGATTACATTCTAATACCATATCTCCATTCGCATTAATAACACCAATATTCGCACTAATAACACTAGGATCAATGGCTTCTACTAGTGATGTAGTCACAATAATATTATCATTAGAAAGTTTACTATCATTTAAAAAGTAATATTGCCTACCATCTTCAGTAACTGCATAGGTACAAACAATATCACTACGATCTTTATATTTTACTAATCCCTTTTGAATCTTCATATAAAAACACCACCTAATTATTCTATTATCACTATAATGATAACATAATAAAATCGTGAAATCAATAAAAATATTTATTATTGAAATATAAAATATTTAAAGCTAAAATAAACTTAGGTGATGTTATGGAAAAGCTAAAAATAGAGTTCACAATATTTGTTATTTTGGTCTTTCTAAGTTTCACATTTATCGTCGTAAATGAGAAAATAAAGCCTATTTTAAATACCAAAGTTAATCAGAAAATAGATACTTATATTAAGGAAAACTATTCTGAACTAAAAGATATTAATATTAGTAAAATTACTAATAAGAATAATACTTATCAAAAAGAAATAACTAATAAAGATAATAAGAACTTATCATTCACTATCTACTATAAAAACAAAAAGATAACTGATAATTATAAAACTAATTATGTAGAAGGAAAAGATTTCTTAAATTATATTTCTAATAAGATAAGTAAAAAAATTACTAGGAAAACTACTTATAAAAACACAGTAACAATATCTGAATCATTAGATAAATTAAATAGTAAAGTAAAAGAAAAACTATTAGTAGAAGAAGACTTATTAAAATTAAGTATATATACAGTTGAATTAGAATTAGATTCACCTATAGATACAAATAGTATTATTAATAAAATAAATGAAGTAAATAATATATTTAAAAGTAATAATATTACTCCAAAGAATTATAATTTTACCATAATTGATCCAGATAATGTTAGTAAATCTATTAAAATAAATGATATAGAACCTATTAATATTGAAAATAGTAATTTTAAAGAAAAAATAAATGTTATAATAAGAAATGAAAGCAAATAAGAGGAGGTATATATGAACGATTGTTTATTTTGTAAAATAATTAATAATGAAATTCCATCTAGTACTGTGTATGAAGATGATACTATTAGGATTATAATGAATATTAATCCTAATACTAATGGTCATTTACTTATCTTACCTAAAGAACATTATGTAGATATAAATGATATTCCTATGGATATAATTACTCATAGTCTAGAAATAGTTAAAGATAAGATTTTTCCATTATTAAAAGAAAAACTAAACTGTGAAGGATTAACTATAGCTGAGAATAATGGACTTGGTCAAGAGATAAAACATTTTCATCTACACTTAATTCCAAGATATCCAAATGATCATGCTGATTTCAAATATGATAAAGAAAATCTAAAAGATGTCAAAGAAATATATAATAAAATAATGGACTAATTACTTAAAATTTGTTAATATAAATAGTTGTAACTTTGGGAGGGAATATGAAAACAAAAAAATTATTAATTGGAACATTACTTCTACTAGCTTCTATCAGCTTAACTGGTTGTGGAAATAAAGCTAAAGTAGATGGTAAAAATACGGTTGAATTAAAAGGAGCTAAAATATCTGCTAATGAATTCTACAATAGTATTAAAGAAGAAAAAATAGAAGAATTAGTTGATATGATAGATCATAAATTATTCGATAAAAAATATGCTACTACTGATGAAGAAAATAAAACAGTTGATGACCAAGTAGCTAATATTAAAAAGATATATGCTAATGATAATGAAGAATCACTTAATTCAGTACTTAAACAATACTTTGGTGTAGAAAATCAAAAAGAATTAGAAGCAAAACTACACTTAGAAGAAAAAAGAAAACTTGCTGTTGATGACTACATTAAAGATAATTTAACTGATAGAGAAATAAAGAATTATTATGATAATAATGTCTTTGGTCAAGTAAAAGCATCACATATATTAATAAAATCTGATGCTGATGATAGCGCTTCTGATAAAGAGAAAAAAGCTGCTGAAGAAAAAGCTAAAAAAGAAGCAGAAGATATTATTAAGAGATTAAATAGAGGAGAAAAATTCTCTGACTTAGCTAAGAAATATTCTGATGATGATGCTACTGCTTCAAAAGGTGGAGATCTTGGTTACTTTGATCTAGATTCTATGGTAGAACAATTTAGTGAAGCTACTAAGAAATTAAAAGTAAATGAATATACTAAGTCTCCAGTTAAGACTGAATATGGCTATCATATAATACTTAAAGTAAAAGAGAAAAAGAAACCTAAATTAGAAGATGAAAAAGATGCCATCAAAGATAAATTAAAAGATGAAAAGAAAAGTGCTGATCCAGCTATTAATGCTAAAACATTAGTAGAAATTAGAAAATCTAAAAAGATTAAATGGAATGATCCAGTACTTAGAAAAGCTTATAATAGACTAATGGAAAAACAAATTGAAAATGCTACTACAAGTGGTACATAAGAATAAATAAAAAGTAGATTGATATCTACTTTTTTTATTCTTCATAATAAAGACCTTTTTGATACATTTTTTCTTTAATTTTATACTTTAATTCATCACCACTATGCTTCTTAGAAAGTCTAGCATACAATTTATTATATTCTTTTTCCACAATACTTTTATCAGGAGAAAAACTATACTTATCTATAACTTTATCGATCATATCTTTACTATAACCAAGATTAATTAAATCATTTAATATTTTATTTCTTAAAACAGCCCCTCCTCTACTATTATTACTTTTCATTAATTTATTAATAATTTTATCTATTCTAGATACTTGTAATTCCTCATCAAAAGCTTTTATTTCTTTATCTAAAATATTACTAGATACATTATGCTTAGTAAGCTCATTATATACTTTATATGGACCATTATTTGTAGTAATTATTTTATTATTAATAAAACTTCTTGCAAAGCTCTCATCATTTAAATAACCTTGTTCTAATAGTTTACTTACAACTTTATTTATAGTAATTTCATCATATTCTTTTTTTCTTAAGAATACTTTGGTATCACTGACACTCTTAAACTTAGAAGTTAAAGACTTCACAGCCGTAAAATAAGCTTCATAATAACTATTATCTTTCTTTATTTTAGATAAATCTTTATCTTTTATTTCTTTAGTTAAAAGTAATTCATACTTTAAAATAACATCTTCATATAGAGTTAATTCCATATTATTAGATAATATTATTTTATATTTATTTTGACCTATCTTTTTATAACGAATAATCTCCAAATAGACCACCTCATACCAATAATAACATATTAAAAAAAGAAGTTAAACTTCTTTTCTAACGACCTCTATCATACCTTCACTAACTTCTTCTAAAGCTCTACCAATATTTCTTTTACTTTTATACTCTTCTTCAGGTAATTGTAGAAATCCTGTACGAGAAATTTCTCTACTCCTACGAGCTGAAATAAGTACTAGCTCATATTTAGAATCAATTAAATTAAGAAGCTTATCTATAGATGGATAAATCATTAATATCACACTCCCACTACTATTAAGATAAACCACATAAAATTATTAATCAATACAATGTACAATTCTTTACACAAATAAAAAATGCCTAAAAAGGCATTTTAAAATTACCATTACTCATCTGTTTAATCATCTTCTTCATCTGTTCAAATTGTTCTAACAATTTATTTACTTCTTGAACAGATAAACCACATCCTTGAGCAATCCTAGTTTTACGGCTAGCTTTAATTATACTTGGATCACGTCTTTCTTTAGGCGTCATAGAAAGTACTATTGCCTCTATATGAGACATTTGCTTAGGATCAATCTTAACTTGATCAAGGCCCGCTTTTTTAGCACCAGGAATCATCTTTATAAGATTTTCTAATGGACCAAGTTTTCTTATTTGCTTCATACTAGATAAAAAATCTTCTAAATCAAATTTACCTTGTTGCATCTTCTTAGCTGTCTTTTCTGCTTCTTTTTGATCAATACTTTCTTCTGCTTTTTCTACCAAAGAAACTATATCACCCATACCAAGTATTCTTCCTGCCATTCTCTCCGGATCAAAAGCATCAAGACCATCCATTTTTTCACTAACACCCACAAATTTAATTGGTACGTTAGTCAAATGTCTAACAGATAAAGCAACACCGCCTCTAGTATCACCATCTAGCTTAGTTAAAATAACACCAGTTAACTTCAATTCATCATTAAATCCATTAATAACGTTAATGGCATCTTGACCTATCATAGCATCTATTACAAGTAATGTTTCATCTATTTTTATACTATTCTGAATATTTTTAAGTTCATCCATCAATTGTTCATCTATTTGAAGTCTACCAGCAGTATCTATAAGTATATAATCAAACTTATTTTCTTTAGCATATTCTACTGCTTCTTTAACTATCCTAACAGGATCTTCTTTTCCTTTTTCAAATACTTCTATATTTAATTCACGACCAAGCTGTTTTAATTGATCAATCGCAGCTGGTCTATATACATCACAAGCTACCATTAATGGTTTTTTCTTATTCTTTTTTCTAAGATAACTAGCTAACTTCGCAATAGTCGTAGTTTTACCAGAACCTTGTAATCCAACAAGCATTAAAATAGATGGATTACCACTAGTATATAGAGGAGCAGCTTCTCCACCAAGTAAATCTACTAACTCATCCTTAACTATTTTAACAAACATATCTCCAGGATTAATACTCTTCTTAACTTCAGTACCAAGAGCTTTTTCTTTAACATTAGTAGTAAATTCTTTAACAACTTTATAGTTAACATCAGCTTCCAATAAAGCTAATCTAATCTCTCTCATCATAGGATCAATGTTTTCTTCAGTTATCATTCCATAACCTTTTATTTTATTAATCGCATTTTGTAACCTATCTCCTAAATCTTCAAACATAAAATCACCTACACATTATTATACTAAAAAAAACTTTTAAGTAAAAGAAAAATAGTCCTAAGACTATTTAACTAAAATCAACTGGATCAAATCCTTCATCGTCTTCATCATCTTCACCTAAAGCATCAAGTAATGGATCATCTTTCTTTTCTTCATCATTTAAACCATTAACTGATGAATCATCTTTATCATCATTTAAACCATTAACTAATGGATCTTCAAATGTACCAGAATCTTCCTTCTTCTCTTCTACTTTAACTTCTGGTAAAGGAGAAGAAATAGGTTCTTCCGGAACTTCTTCACTAGTATTTGTAGAAGGAGTAATTCCAGGTATATCTACTAGAGGCTTACCTGTATCTGTCGTTGGAAGTGATACTTCTTCACTCTTTTCTTCATTTGTATTAGTAGAAGGAGTAACTCCAGGTATATCTACTAGAGGCTTGCCTGTATCTGTCGTTGGAAGTGATACTTCTTCACTCTTTTCTTCATTTGTATCAGTAGAAGGAGTAACTCCAGGTATATCTACTAGAGGCTTACCTGTATCAGTTATTGGAAGTGATACTTCCTTTTCCTCTTTAGGTTCTTCAACTACACTTTGTAACTCACCAGTTGGAGGAGTAACAGCCTTCTTATCAGCATCAACAATATCTACTAAAGGCTTACTATCTACATTACCCATAGTAAAATTATCTCCACTAGGAATAGATGGTTCACTAATTGCTGGTTCACTAACACTAATTTGTTGACTAGTACCAGATAAATTAGTAGTATTATTACCTTTCCAAATCTCTACAACATTAGCATTCCCACTCCAAGGAGCAGGATCAGGCATCTCCATCTTAACAATAAGTGGTATTCTAAATCCTAAACCAAATCCTAAACAAGTACCAGCTTGTAAAGTCTTTTGCTTTTCTACAATTTCATCACTGATATTAGGTACCATCTTACGAATGTATTCAACATCTACTGGGTGATTCATCTTAAATATTAAGAAGTTAGTACACTGAGAAATAACTGTATCAGAAAGTTCAACTGGTCTTTGAGATATAAGTCCTAAAATAACACCATATTTACGACCTTCCTTAGCTATTCTTTCAAATATATTATATCCAATTAAGAATCTATCTGTATCGTTTTGAATATATCTATGAGCTTCCTCAACAACTATATGGAAAGGAATACTTCCTCTATTTTTCAAATTCTTAGCAAAATCAAATACTAATCTAGAATAAATCTTAGTAATAACTTTAGCAAAGTCATCATCTACATCATCAAGATTTATATTAATAATTTGATATTTTCTACCATTATCTAATAACATTGAACTTAAGAATTGCTCTAAAGTAATTAAGTCAGGTACATCAAAGAATTTAGAATTAGGACCAACTATTAAAGCATGCAATCTAACTCTTAATGTAACTGCATCACCATAAGTATTTTCATTTCTTAACCAACCTTCACTAATTAAAG